>RQOS01000066.1 GCA_008373205.1 SAR202 cluster bacterium | reverse complement strand
ATTTGGGCCACCAGATAAAATAAAACCTTTAATGTTTCTTTCATCAAAAAATGATTTGTCAATTTCTGGATAAACCAAATCACAAAATACATTTATCTCTCTTAGCCTTCTAGATATAAGCCTTGTGTATTGTGATCCATAATCAAAAACTACAATTGTATCTTGCTTCAAATCGAACTCAATTAAATTTTTATATAAAATTATAGGATAAAGGTAAAAATTTAAAATTTGAAGACAGAAAAAAATAAAAATATATTAATAGACGAAATAGTTTCAGAGTTATCTAATGGAGGTGTTTGTATTTTACCTACAGATACCTATTATTCTTTATCTGTAATTGCAGATAAACCTTCTGCAATTAGTAATTTATTTGAAATAAAGGAAAGGGACTTAAGCAAACCGGTTCCTATACTTATTTCAAGCTTGCTTGATGTTGAAAAATATTGTGACATATCTAGCGAGCCTCTTCAAAAGCTAGCCAAAAACTTTTGGCCAGGTCCCTTAACAATAGTGTTGCCTCTTATTAACGAGTTTCCTAAAGAGATAAATAATGGATCGGGGTTTTTAGGGGTTAGGGTACCAAATCATAGTTTTACTCAAAAAGTCATTGAATCTTTAGGTAAACCTATAACTGGTACCTCTGCAAATATAAGTAATGTTGCTCCAACAAAAGACTTAAATGAAATAAAAGATACATTTAGCAAAAAAGTTTCTATAATTGCAGAAGTAGATTGTGGCCCGGAAAATCTATCTTCTACCGTTATAAAGATTGACAATAATAAATCAGGAATAGATATTTTAAGAGAAGGCCCTATAAGTTTGGAAACAATTAAAAAAGTAATTAATTTATAAAGATTAAATGAAAAATTTCGTACCAACTCTATCTTCTTTGCTTGATAAAGAAAATCTTGGTTTATATCAAATGATGAAATATCATTTTGGTATAGATAATTTACAAGATTCTAATTCTTCACATAACTTTCCTCTTGGAGTCATATCTGAATTATTTTGTAATCATTTTAGTATTGATTTGAAAAATTCAAACCTAATTTCTTCTTCACTTGAATTATTAAATGCTTCATTTGAAGTTCATGAAGATGTCAGAAATGGTAATACTGAAAGATTTAGTAAAGAATCTCTATGGTGGAAATATGGTCCAGCTCAGGCAATAAATGTAGGAGATGGATTTCAAGCATTATCAAGATCTGTGATTCTAGAAATTTCTGATAACTTAGATGATTATAAAGAATTACTAAAAATCATTTCTAAATTTGACTCAAGTATTATAAAAATTTGTGAATCTGAAAACTTTGAACTTGATCTTCAAGAAAAACCAGTTACAACAACAGAAGACTATCTAAGTGTTGCTGAAAATAAGTTTGGAACTTTGTTAGGATTAGCTATTTCTATACCTTTAATAATTAGTAAATCAAAATCTGAAAATTATAATGAAATTGCTAAGAATCTTATGATTTATGAAAAAATCAGACAAGATGTTGAGTTCTTAAGTGATGAATCACCCCATGATTCAGCAAAATTTGGAGGAATATTATCGAAAAATAAACCTCTTCCAGTAATTTTGATATTCGAAAAAGGAAACGCAACCCAAAAAAGAAAAATCGGAGAAATTTATCTCGATAGGATTATTGATCCTAAAAAAGTACCCGAAATAAAAAATCTTTGTATTGAATTGGATACAATCAATGATTCAAATATTATCGCAGAGCAGTACAAAGAAAAAACTGATCTTAAATTAGATGAATTAGGTTTTTCAGATTCATCTAAAAATGAGATATATAAAAATTTGAGTTATTTATAAAAAAAATGGTAAGAATTAAGAGTATAGTTGGTAATAATTTTTCAGGTAAAACTTGTATCTTAAGATTGGATTTAAATATTCCTTTGTCAGAAGATGGAGAAATTTTAGATGATACTAGGATCCTCGAGAGTATCCCAACGATAGATTATCTAATAAACCAATCAGCAAAAGTTATTATAATTTCTCATATAGGGAGGCCAAAAGGAAAGTTTAATAAAAATTACTCTTTTAAGCCTCTTATTCAGGATATTAGTAAAAGAATAAATAGAGAAATTTTTTTTATTGAACACAAGAATCAATCTAAAATTTCAACTATTTTAGATTCTCAGCCAAGTGGAACTTTATTCTTATTAGATAATGTTAGATTTAATGAGGGTGAAGAAAATAGTAATCCTGATTTTATCGACTTTCTTTCTTCATTTTCTGATGTATTTATAAATGATGGATTTGGCACAATTCATCGTAACCATTCATCCATAACTGGAATTACAAACAAACTGCCATCATTCGGTGGAATACTCCTAGAAAAAGAAATTATAAATATTACTGAGTGCATCAGTGCTAAATCATCAAACTCTACAGCTATACTTGGAGGCTCAAAAATTAGTGATAAAATTCCAATAATAGAGAATCTTTCAAATAACTTTGAAAAAGTAATCATAACGGGGGGTATGATTAGACCCTTTTTAATTGCAAGTGACAAATTAAAACAAAAAAATATTTCAGAAATAAAGGAAGAAATATTCTACGCTGAAAAAATATTACAAAAACACTCTCAAATATATGTTCCTGAACAACTTGTATGTTCTGAAAATATAAACGAAGAGCCAATAATTTTGCATTCAAGTCAGATAAATGATTCAGATCTAATCTTTGATATAGGGCCTAATTCGATTGATGATATTGGTAAGATGATTTTAGAATCAGACAAAATAATTTGGAATGGTCCTCCAGGTGTTTATGAAAATAAAAATTTTAGTAATGGAACCAAAAAACTAATCAACTTTATAGTAAACTCTAAATCAAAACTCAAAGTTGCAGGAGGAGGCTCAACTGTTGCTTCTATAAACTACTACAAAGCATCAGATTATTTCTCACATATTTCAACTGGAGGAGGAGCATTCCTAAGATTACTAGAAGGGAAATTTTTAGAAGGGATTGAGGTTCTCAAGGATGAGTAAATTTTATATTCTAGCAAATTTGAAAATGAATAAGTCTTTTGATCAAAGTGTGAAATACTTAGAATCTTTGTCTAAAAAAGTTACAAATTATGATGACGAAATTATATTATTTCCTTCAAATATATCTCTAGAATATTTTTCTAGAAATATAGGAAAATTTAAATTAGGAATACAAGATTTAGACTTTAGAAATGAAGGGCAGGGAACAGGTTCTATTGCTGCTTCTCAAGTTAAGAATTTATGTGATTATTCTTTGATAGGTCATTCAGAAAGAAGGCAACATTTTTTTGAAAATGATGAAATTATATCTAGAAAAATCAATATTTCTCAAAAAAATAATATAACTCCTGTTTTGTGTGTAGGAGAAGATTTAGATACAAGAAATAAAGGTTTTTCAGAGGTTGAAAAATTTATTTCAAATCAAATAAATAAAGCAATCTCTGAAGAAACTGATTTAAGAAATATTATGATTGCATATGAACCAATTTGGGCAATTGGAACTGGTAAATCTGCATCGATAATTGATATTGAAGAAGTGATACTAATTATTAAAAATTGTCTAGAAAAAATTTCTAAACAATTTATTGTTCCAATTCTTTATGGTGGAAGTGTAAGTGAAAAAAATTCAGAAGAATTTAGAAAAAGCAAAAAAATCAATGGTATATTAGTTGGAAGTGCAAGCCTAGATTCAGAAATATTATCAAAAATAATAAATTATGGGTAAATGAGAGAAAAAAAAATAATTTCTATTGTAGGACCTACTGCATCTGGTAAATCTGATTTAGCTATAAGTATTGCTGAAAAATACAAACTCTCAATAATTAATTCTGATTCAAAGCTTCTATATAAAGGACTAAATATTGGAACAGCAAAACCTTCGATTGAAGAACTTAATAAAACTAAGCATTATATGGTAAATATTCTTCAACCCGATGAATCAAGCAATCTGTTATGGTTTCTTGAAAATTGTAGAAGGATTATTGAAAAACTAGACAGTGTTCCAATACTTGTAGGAGGTAGTGGTCAATATACTTGGGGAATTTTAGAAGGTTGGGATCCACCCCAAATTGAGCCTGATTTTAAGCTTAGAGAAAAGTTGGAGCAAGAAATTTCTGATTTGGGTATCAATCAAGTAATTGAAAAATATTCAAAAATTTACCCACTCTTTGAAAATAAAGATTTGAAAAACCCAAGAAGATTAATAAGAATAATTGAAAGATATAAATCTGGTTATACAGATTCACCTAGAAGAAGAATAAAAAATAATAATTTAGAAAGCTTAATTTTGGGTATAAAAATAGATAGAGAAAGAACTGATATGCTAATAAAATCTAGGATAAAAAAGATGATAGATTTTGGATGGATAGAAGAAGTAAATCAATTATTAAAAAATGGCATAAAAAAATCCTCACCAGCTATGTCCTCCATAGGATACAAAGAAGTAATTAGTTATATCGAAGGAGAGTACGATAAAAATCAACTAGAAGAAAAAATATTCATTTCAACAAGAAAGTTAATGCGTCATCAAGATAATTGGTTTAAGAAAAGTGATAAAAGAATTAAATGGATAGATTTTGATAATTCTTTTGATCTTGCGGATAATATAATATCCGAATGGTTATCAAAAAATTAGGAGAATAAATGTTACCATTTGTTAAGCTTCAAGGTGCTGGAAATGATTATATAGCCTTAGATGGAAGGAATAAAAATTATGACTGGAATCAACTCTCTTTAGATATGAGCAAACCTGCTTTTGGAGTTGGATCAGATGGGATAGTAGTAGTTTTTGAAAGTGAAACAGCTGATATCAGAATGAGAATTTATAACCCAGATGGCTCTGAAGCTGAAATTAGTGGTAATGGAATTAGATTATTTACTAAATTCGTCATTGACTCTAAAATAATTTCTCCTAATAAAGAGTCAATAAAAATTGAAACTGGAGATGGCATTAAGACTGTTTATCCAAAAATTCAAGATGATAAAGTTATATCATCTCGAGTTGAAATGGGAGTTCCAAATTTTGTTGCCAGCAAAATTCCTATAAGTGTACCTTCAATTAGTGATAATGATTCTCCTAAATTCCCTCTTGAAATTCTAGGGAAAAAATTAGATATTACCTGTCTTTCAATAGGTAATCCTCATGCAGTAATTATAATTGATGAAAATGTTGATGATTTCCCATTAGTAGAAATTGGTACTATTGTTGAGAAACATGAATATTTCCCAAACAGAATAAATTTTGAAATTGTTAATATTTTGTCAAGAAATAAAATAAGAGCTAGGATTTTTGAAAGAGGAGCAGGAGAAACACTTTCCTCAGGTACTGGTAGCACTGCATCTGCTAGTGCTGCGCGTTATAATGGACTAGTTGATGATAATGTAGAAGTTATTTTGGATGGTGGAAGCTTGAATATTTCATGGGATAAAAATGATATGGCAATGCTTGAAGGCCCAAGTGAAGAAGTTTTTTCTGGAATTTGGCCTCATTAATAAAAGGAGTTTTTTATGAAATTAGCTAAAAGAGTACAAAATTTACCACCCTATCTTTTTGTAGGAATTTCTAGAGCTATAGCTAAGAAAAAAGAAGAGGGTATAGAAGTGATTTCGTTTGGAATAGGGGATCCTGATATTCCAACCCCTAATACAGTTCTAGATAGACTAAAGAAAGCTTCAGATAATCCTGTTCATCATCGATATCCAGAATCAGAAGGCTTACCTGAGTTTAGGCAAGCTGTTTCTAAATTTTATAAGGATCGTTTTAACGTCAATTTAAGTTACGAAACAGAAATTATAAACTTAATTGGAGCAAAGGAAGGTATTGCTCATGCTCCGTTATGTTTTATTGATCCTGGTGATATTGCACTCGTTCCTAATCCTGCATATCCTGTTTACGAAATTGGAACAATGTTTGCTGGAGGAGAGACTGTTTTTGTTGATCTGTTAGAAAAAAATGAATTTCTTGTAGATTTCACTTCTATAGATACACAAGTTGCGAAAGATGCAAAAATGCTTTGGATAAATTATCCTAATAATCCAACAGGAGCTATTGCTAATCTAGAATTCTTTACAGAAGCAGTTGAATTTTGTAAAGAATTCGATATTGCACTAATGCATGACGCATGTTACACCGAGGTTACATATGACGGATATGTCGCTCCAAGCTTACTTGAGGTCCCTGGAGCTATGGATATTGCAATTGAATTTCATTCTCTATCTAAAACTGCAAATATGACAGGATGGAGAGTAGGAAGTGCAGCAGGAAATCCTGAATTAATAAATGCCTTAATGAGAGTAAAATCAAATATTGATTCAGGCTTATCACAAGCTATACAAGAAATGGGCATAGAGGCCTTATCTCTATCACAAGAATGGCTTGATAGTAATAATGATATTTATAAGAAAAGGCGTGATAAAGTTGTTTCAACCTTGAAAGAAATCGGCCTTGATGCTTTAGCTCCAAAGGCTACTCTTTATATATGGACTAAAGTCCCTGAGGGATACACATCCGCTTCATTCACAGAGAGGCTTCTTGAAGATGTCAATGTTGTTGTTACTCCAGGTAACGGATATGGATCTGCAGGTGAGGGATATATTCGACTTTCATTGACTATTCCGGATGATCAAATCGATGAAGGATTAAGAAGACTTTCACAATTTACAGTCAGTTAATTTGAAAAGCTACAAAACAGAAATTATAAAAGAAAGAGCATTATTGATCGCTGCTGATCAAAAAAAGAAATGCTCAAAAAGAAAAATAAAAGAATCACTATCTGAACTAAAAAACTTATGTATATCAGCTGGTGCAGAACCTGTATTAGAATTATCTCAATTATTAGATAAGCCAATTAATACCTATATAGGATCAGGTAAAATTTCAGAAGTTAAGAATTTAATTAAACAATTAGATATAGACCTTTGTATATTTGACGATGAGCTTAATCCTAGTACTCAAAGAGATCTTGAAAATAAATTAAAAGTAAAAGTCATAGATAGAACAGCGCTAATTCTAGATATATTTTCAAAAAGAGCTCAAAGTCACGAAGGAAAGCTCCAAGTTGAATTAGCCCAATCTGAATATCTGTTACCTAGATTAGCTGGTCAATGGTCTCATTTGGAGAGACTTGGAGGAGGAATTGGAACAAGGGGGCCTGGAGAAACTCAGATTGAAACAGATAGACGTTTAGTTAGAGATAAAATAAAGCGAGTTAAGGCAGGGATGAAAAAAATAGAAAATACTCGTACATCCCAAAGAAGTAAAAGAATAAATAATAACATAATCAATTATTCTTTAGTTGGATATACTAACTCAGGTAAAAGTTTGTTATTTAATAGACTTGTTAAATCAAATATATTATCCAGAAATCAATTATTTTCTACGTTAGATACCACAACTAGAAAATTTTACTTAAATCAGAGTATTTCTTCAACTATTTCAGATACTGTTGGATTTATAAATAAATTACCTACAATTTTAGTAGAGTCTTTTAAATCTACCCTAGAAGAAGCTATCAATGCAGATGTTTTGCTACATGTAGTAGATTTTGCATCAGATGATTATCTAGAAAAAATAAATACTGTTGATAATATATTAGAAGATCTAGGATTAGCCGAAGTGCCTAAATTATTAATAAAAAATAAAATTGATCTTTTAGATAATTTTGATGAAATCATTGATTTAGATGCTAGTTATTTGGCACAGATATCAACTTCAGCTAAAGAAGGTTTAGGGTTAGAGGAATTAAGACAAGGCTTAATTACCTCGGCTGCTATTATACAAAATGAAAAAAGCTATATATTCATTTAAGTAGTGCATATATAATTGGCACACTTATTATTGCGCACTATATTAGTTATGTAAAATATATACTTGAATTTTATCGTTAGCCACTAAATCCTCCAGGTGCATAGTCAAGTTTAACTCCAGCTCTATCAGCTATAATCTTTCTTACTATTCCAGAATTCTTTTTGCCCCATCCATTGTTCATTGCTTCAATTACTTTTTGTTCAATTATATTTGCCATGTCCATTGGAACTTTATTTTCTCTACCCATTTCGCAAGCTAATCTAACATCTTTCGCAGCTAATTCTAGGAAAAATGACATCTCATTGCCTTCAAAATTATATTCTTTAGATTCCTTCCAGTTATCAAAAGGAGGATTCTTTGCTGAGGCACATCGAGATATTGCGTCAACAAGTGTATCTAAGTCCATACCAGCTTTGACCCCAGATGTTAATACTTCAGTTGTTATTCCTAGTAATAAAGCACTAAATAACTGATGAGAGAGTTTACATATTGTTCCACTGCCCACAGGGCCGCAGTAAATGGCTTTGTCACCCATTGCATCAAGGGTGGATTTTATTTGATTGTATGTACTTTCTTGTCCGCCAACCATTATAGACATATCTTTATTCATAGCTCCAATAACTCCGCCACTAACAGGACAATCTAAAAATTCAACACCTTTTTCATTAAATAATTTGTGTAGTTTCTTTACCATTGCTAGAGAATTTGTTGATACATCTAGAACGACACTATTTTTCTTTACAGATTCTATAATTCCGGATTCACCAATAGAGACCTTTTCAACATCCTGAGGCATAGGCAAACTCATGAAAACAACATCTTTATCTTTTGCACATTCAGCAGGTGTTTCAGCCCAAATCCCACCGTCTTCTAAAATATCTATTGCTGCCTCTTGATTGAGATCACAAACTGTAAATTCACTAACATGTTCTTGAATATGCTTAGCCATAGGTTTCCCCATGTTTCCAACACCAATCCACCCTACTTTCATAATTCCTCACTTACTATTGAATAAAATAATATAATAGATTTTGTTTTTGATTTTAGGAATATGTGTATTTAAGTAAATTTAATAAGAATATTTATTAAAGTTTAAGGCTTCTTTTTTAAAACTAAAGATTCCATTTTTATTCTCAATCGACTTCCAATGTTTTTTGACATGCTGAATTTCTCGACTATTTGAATCAAAATCATTTTCTCTTGCACAATTATCAAAAAGACTAGAATCCATTATTGAATTTTCTGAAAGAAGATTTAACTTAGTCATTAATAATAGTGCTGCTGCTCCCCATTTATCTGGTTGCCCTATTAATTCATCTTCAGATAAATCCCTAATATCATATGCCATTCTTAATATTTCACTATCGATATTTTTCTTTGATTCTTTAGCTAAAATAGAAGTAGAAAAATAGTGAGCTCCTCCTTCAACAAACCAAATTGAGTTTGATTGAGAAAAATCTCCTTTAATATTGCATTGATCTAAATCATTTTGTTGAGCATGATAATACTCATGAATAAAGGTATTTTTGAAATCATTTTGACTAGAAGCTAAACCAGATTCTTGGGGAATAGCTATTGCAATAATCCTCAAATTTTTACATTCAGCTGATTGAGTTGATAAATCTGCTCCATATCTAATCCATTGTTCGAAATCAGTTACAACAACACTTGGTTCAAGTTTTCTTTCAGTACATTTATTCGTATTGTTTTGCATCCAAGTATCCATATTAGTCAATATATGACTTATTTCTTCCTCGCTTAATAAAACTTCGTGTTCATTTACGTATTTACCTCTCACCATTGACTCTTTATCTAAACTTCTTCCTATTGGATAAATAAAACTAAAGATTGCTTTATTTTCTTTATGGCTGAGCTTGTTATAACTAGTATTTTCCCAACTTAATATATCTTCATCATTATATTTTGATAAATTTATTAGAACTGAGTAATCTCTTGGATATTGAATGCGTGATTTGGTAGGTGGAACAGGAGTCGCAGTAGGTGGAACTGAAGTAGCAGTGGGTGGAACTGAAGTAGCAGTAGGTGGAACTGAAGTAGCAGTAGGCGGAACAGAAGTAGCAGTAGGAGGAACAGAAGTCGCA
>RQOS01000065.1 GCA_008373205.1 SAR202 cluster bacterium | reverse complement strand
ATTGAGATTGAAATTGACACTAAAAAGCTTACAGGATCAATAAATTTGGTAGGTGAAGGCAAAGATAATCATGGCTCTGATTGGGGTTCCAAAGAACTATCTTTTAGAAATGCCTCGCTAGAGATAAAGCCAAATGAAAAATTACCTGACGATACTAGATTATGGGCAGCCTTACAAGATGTTAGTGGGGGAACTTGGGGAGGATGTGTTTATGATGTTGATGCAATCATTGAAACCTTAAATGCAGGAAAAGAAGCTTTAAAGAAAAAATAATTATGTCCATAAAAATTGTACCCATTGATAAAACTAATATTCAAGAATGGAGAACATCAGTAAGAAGAGTTTTTGGTGATATCCCAAGTGAATCTGACGTAAAAAGATTAGTTAATGATAGGCTCATGATACCTTATGAAGACTGGTCAAAAGGATCTGAAAAAGTTGATCATAATAGACTTATTGGAGCATATGACGAGGAAACTAAATCTATCGTTGGTACAGGAGGAGCTGATAAATTTGATATAACTGTCCCAGGTGGCAATTCATTAAGTATGGCTGGTATTGCTTATATGGGAACTGCACCGACTCATAAAAGAAAAGGTATCTTTAGATTAATGATGAATAACCTTCATTCTCAAGCTAAAGATAGAGGAGATTCTTTAGCTGGACTTTGGGCATCTCAATCGTTGCTTTATTCAAGATTTGGGTATGGATTAGCTACATTAAGAGAAGATTGGATGATTAATGCTAAGAGTACTCAACTGAACAAAAGTTCAGATTCTAAAATTAAAATAAGATTTGTCAACAAAAAATTAGCGCTTAAAGAAATACCAGAAATTTATAATAGTGTTTGGAAAAAACAAAATGGATTTACTGATCGATCGCAAGGTTATTGGGATTATCTTCTATATGAAAATGATAATACTATTTATAATAAATCTGGAATGAGTGGGTTATTTTTTGTAATTTCATACGTTGATAATAAACCAACTGGATATGTCTTCTACAACATAAATAAAGAATCTGGCATTGCACATGAAGACGATAAAGGAGAATTGATTATTCAGGAGCTAGTTGCTCAAGATTCAGACTCAAACATAGCTTTGTGGAATTTTATTTTTGGAATTGAACTAGTTGAGAAAATCATAATTAATAGAAGGGGCTCTAGTGACCCTCTATACTTTCTACTAGAAAATCCAAGAATGCTATCTAGGAATATTATTGACGGACTATGGGTTAGGATAATTAATCCAATAAAAATGTTAGAGAGTCGCAGTTATAATTCTACTGGAAAACTTATTCTTGAAATAAAAGGACAAAACCAAGATGACATAGAAGGAATTTACAGCTTAGAAACTGATGGTGTAAATTCAGAGGTTAAGAAAGTTAAAAGTAAGCCAGATATATCTATGAGACCATCAGATATGAGTTCTTGTTTTTTTGGAGGAATAACACCATATGAACTTTATAAATCTAATAACATAAGATGTAGCGATTCAAAAAAATTAGAACTTTTTTCTAACATGTTCTCTGTATTCCAAACTCCCTGGTGTAACACAGATTTTTAAAATGAATAATTATAAAAAATTATATACAGTCTCAGGAATGACCTGTGATGGGTGTGTTCAGACTATAGGTAATAAACTAAATCTTGAGTCTGAAATTTCTGAGGTGAATATAGACTTGAATTCTTCAGAGATGAGCATTACTGCTGATAAAGAATTTTCTATAAATGAACTTAACAAAATAATCGAAAATGTCGGTGATTACAAAATCAATGAATACAAAAACAAAAATATTTTTGTAAAAATATTAAGTTTATTTAATACTTATAAACCTATATTAGTTTCATTATCTATAGTTATTATTTTATCCTTGATTACAACAAATAATGATAATTTTAGTATTACTAACTTTTGTAGATACTTTATGGGTTATTTCTTTATTATTTTTTCATTTCTAAAGTTACTCAATGTGAAACAATTTGCAATATCATTTTCAAACTACGATCCTATTTCAAATAAGTTTTTTACTTATGGATTAATTTATCCATTTTTAGAACTTACACTCGGTGTGCTTTTTCTATCAAATTTTCTAATGTTATACATAAATTTCATTACAATTTTTATTTTTGTACCTCAAACTTTAGGAATTATGAATAAATTATCTAAAAATGAAATACTAGAATGTGCCTGCGTTGGATCTACATTTAATGTGCCAATATCTAAGCTTACAATAACCGAAAATTTACTTATGATTTTTATGGCAATAATAATGATTTTATATAGTATTTAAATATGAATATAAAAAAATTATTAAATAAATATTATTGATTATTCAAATGTCCTCGATGAATGAAAAAAGATATATAGATTAGGAGAAAAAATGGGAAGATTAAGAATAATGATGTTTGAAATAGCAGGTTTGTTGATTATCTCATTCATCTTAAGGCTACTTCTTAGTATGTATGGAGTAGAGGAAGGGACTTTTTCAAGATGGTTCCCAGTAATTGCTGCACTATTGATTGTTTATACAGTTAGGTTTAGAATGAGAAAAAAAATTTCAGCTAAACAAGATCAAAATAATACTAAAGATATGGATGAGTAAGAATGACCACAATAAATGCTAGAACAACAGAAAAAGAGATAGCACATTTAGTTAGAAGAGTTGGATTTGGTGGATCAAAAGAAGAAATAGATTTTCTATCTAATAAATCATATGAGGAATCTGTTGACTACCTTATTGATAATTTAGATGAAAACCCCGTACCCGTTGACCTATTAAGGAGATATCAAATAGATTTATCCGATGTAAGAAGTGTTTTTAGTTCAGGTTCATATTGGATGTATCGAATGGCTCATTCAAAATTTCCTTTTGAAGATAAAGTGGCTTTATTTTGGCATAGAGTATTTGCAACTGGTCAAAATAAACTTATACAAGGAAAGGTAATGACATCTCAAATTGAAATGTTTAGAAAGAACGGACTAGGGTCTTTTGAAAACTTGTTAATTGAATTATCCAAAGATCCTGCCATGATAATGTGGCTGGATAATCAAGATAATCATAAGGAAAATATAAATGAGAATTATGGTAGAGAAATTTTAGAACTATTCTCAATGGGGGTTGGAAATTACTCAGAAGAAGATATAAAGGAATGCTCAAGAGCTTTTACTGGCTGGACTGTAGAAAATATGCCTTATATGGCTATTAAGATGAGAAATAACACAGCTAGACCATTTGGTTATGTTGCATGGCAATTCAAATTCGATGAAAATGATCATGATTATGGAACTAAGGAATTTTTAGGAGAAAAAGGTAACTTTAATGGAGAAGATATAGTTAGAATTATTTGCAAGCAAAAAGCAACTGCAAATTTTTTAGCCAGACATATTTACCATTTTTTTATAAAAGATGAACTTCCAGTACCTCAATGGCCACACAAGGAACCTATTGACCCAAATGCCATTGAATTTATAACAGAATCTTATTTTAAGAATGGATATAACATAAAAGAAATTCTTAGAGATTTATTCAAGTCTGAACATTTTCGATCAGAAGAAATTTATAATAAAAGAATTAAGAGCCCATCAGAATTAGTTGTAAATTCTGTAAGACTATCTGGTGGATTTGATATACCTTCTGAAGAAGTTTATCAAGCTACAATTAGTTCAGGTTTAATGGGGCAACCACTTCTTAATCCGACATCAGTCGAAGGTTGGCAAGGTGGAGAAGAATGGATAAATACAGGTTCAGTGATGCAAAGAATAAATTTTTGCTCTGATGTACTTGGAAATCCTGAAAAAATACTTGTGCAAAATATTTTTAACAAAACTCCTGATAAAAAGAATAAATTTTTGTTCTGATGTACTTGGAAATCCATCAAAAATACTTGTGCAAAATATTTTTAATAAAACTCCTGATAAAGAAAATATTTTAAATATTTGTTGTGATGAATTAGGTTATATAGAATTACATTCATCTACTAAAGAAGCTTTAAATGATTATATTCAAGAAGATGAATTTAAAATCAACAAAGAGTTTATTAGCATTCTAATCAAACTTATAGTCTCCTCTAGAGAATATCAAATGGTATAAGATGAAACAATTATTTGAGAATACTAAAATTAATTATTCACATACCGTAGGATTCACGGCTGATGTAGGAGGTCGAGGTTTCCACCTCCCAAGAGATATTGCATTAAATAGTGAAAATAAACTTTTTGTTGTCAGTAGAAGTGGAGCATTTCATACTGCTGGATTAAGAATTACAATTTGTGATATAAAAAATAATTACTTTAGTGAATTTTCTAAATTTGGTAAAAACCCCGGTGAACTTTACTGGCCTTGTTCTATTGCTTTCGACTCAATAGATAATGTTTATGTAACAGACGAATATACAAATTTAATATCAATATTTGATAAAGATGGAAACTATATAGATAGATGGGGGATAAAAGGGAAAAAAGAAGGAGAAATAAACTTTCCTTCAGGAATAGCAATTGATGATAAAGACCAAATTTTTATTACCGATAACATGAATGATAGAATTCAAATCTTTTCTAAGGATGGAGAATATATTCATTCTTGGGGTAAAGAAGGTTCAGGTAATGGTGAATTTGATAAACCATGGGGAATAAAAATATATGATGAAACTGTGCTGGTAGCTGATTGGAGAAATGACAGAATTCAAATATTAATTCAAATATTCGACAAAGAAGGAAATTTTTTGGATAAATTTGGTGTAAGTGGAACCAATGAAGAAGAATTATTCAGGCCTTCAGATGTAGCTATAGATAAAAATAATTTTTATTACGTTTGCGATTGGGGAAATCAAAAAGTAAAGATATTTGATGAGAAGTTTAATTATTGTGGATACCTAAGAGGGGAATCAGAATTATCTGAATGGGCTAAAGAATATTTAGATGCAAATATTGATGAAAAAAAAGCAAGAGAATCATTCAATCCAGTTATAAAAGTTGATGACGTTGAATCCCATGAAGAATCTGCAAGAATTGAGTCTTACTTTTGGGATCCTACATCAGTACTTGTTGATAAAGATCAAAATTTATTAGTTTTAGATTCCAATAGAAATAGAGTTCAAATTTTTGAGATAGGATAATAAAAACGGAGATATCATGATAAATAGTAAAGAAAAAGTATTAGTTACAATTCAATTATCCGGTGGAAATGATTATCTTAATTGCATCGTTCCATGGGAAAATCCTATATACAGAGACTCTAGAAAAAATATCAAAATAAATGATGAAGAAATTATTCCTTTAGACAATAAGCTAGGATTAAATCCTGGAATGGGAATAATGAAGAAGTTTTATGATGAAGGAAATTTAGCTATCATTCATGGTGTTGGTTATCCAACTCCAAATAGATCACATTTTAGATCAATGGATATTTGGCATACTGCAGAACCAAATAAAGTTGGATCAAAAGGCTGGCTTGGACAAGCAATTAAAGATCTTGACCCAGATGGAGAAAATGTAGTAACAGCTGTAAATTTTAGTGAATATCTCCCTAGAGCATTGGTAGCACCAGGGGTACCTGTTACTTCGGTGGGTGATATTGATAATTATGGACTATTTACATCTATAGAGGATGATAATAAGAAAACAAAAGCCCTAGAAACTTTTAAGAGATTTTATACACCACAAAAGCCCTTGAAACTTTCAAGAGATTTTACACACCCATGATGGGTAATGATTTCACTATGGACTATCTAGGAAAAACAGGCCTTGATGCAGCAAAAGGAGCAGATATTATAAACGAAGCTCCTAAATTATATAAATCCGAAGTAGAATATCCAAATACTAATATTGCCAAACAACTTAAAGGTGTAGCTCAAGTTCATTTTGCTGGACTTGGAACAAGAGTCTTTTATGTAAATCATGGAGGATTTGACACTCACACAAATGAAGTTGTTTTACAAGAATTTTTATGGCAACAATTATCTGATGCCTTAAGTTCATTCTTTGATGATCTTAAGGAGCATAATAAAGGTAAAGAAGTTCTCGTTTTCATTTTCTCAGAATTTGGAAGAAGGGTTGATGATAACGGAACCGGTACAGATCATGGTTCTGGCGGAGTCTCATTCCTAATTGGTGAAAGTGTTAATGGTGGGCACTATAATGAATATCCTTCACTCGATCCAAGTGAAAGAGTTGAAGGTGATTTGAAGTTCAATTTTGATTTTAGAGGATTATATTCTGATATTTTGGAAGACTGGCTATCGGTAGAATCTAAAGAAATTGTTGGTGGGAACTTTGAAAAGATAAAACCATTTATAAGATGAAGAAAAATTTACTTTTCTTAATGGTTGATCAAATGCATGGTCAAGTTCTGGATAATGGAAACCCTTGTATTACACCAAATCTCGATAGTTTATCCAAAAGCGGAGTTAAGTTTAATAGAGCTCATACTTCAAATCCTGTTTGTTCACCAGCTAATCCTGTTTGTTCACCGGCTAGAGCTAGTATTATGACGGGTCTTTTGCCCCATAATCATGGAGTAACTACTGTTACCCATACTGTAGATGAAGATCAATCAAACTTAAGAACTGATAAAGAGCATTGGGCTCAAAGGCTTAAAGAAGATGGGTATAAAACAGCTTATTTTGGTAAATGGCATGTTGAAAGAACAAGAAAGTTAGAAGATTTTGGCTGGGATGATTACTCTTTTATTGACGGGCTATCTGATGAATATATAAATGCAAATAAAATACACAAAGAAAGTATTATAGAAGAATTACCACACCTATATATAGATAATCCACCGGGATACGCCAATACACCATTTTATGGGATTTCAGATATCGATACAGATAAAAGAGTTTTAGGCCTAGTTTCCAATGGAGCAAAAGAATTTTTGAACCAAGTGGATACAGATAAACCTTGGGCTTGTTTTGTTTCTGTAATTGAACCACATGACCCCTTTATTTCTACGAAAAAATACTATGATATGTACGAAGATATTGAGTTAAACCTTCCTAAATCATTCAATGACGAATTATTGGATAAACCTAATATTTACAGAAGAGGGAAAAAGGTTTTTGAAAATATGACAAAGCAGGATCATGTAGAATGCATAAGAAATTACTATGCTATGATAACTGAAATTGATTATGAATATGGAAAAATTATTGATTTGCTTGAATCAAAAGGTGAGCTAGAAAATACGATTATTATTTTTACATCTGATCACGGAGAAGCACTCGCATCACATGGAATTTATGCTAAAAACTTAGCAGCATTTGAAGAAATATATCGAATACCAATGATTATTGCTGGTCCAGGAATAAAGGAAAATAAGGAATCAGATGACTTGGTATCAAGCATGGATTTATGTCCAACAATATTAGATTTATTTGATCAAAAAGAAATTTCTAATATTGATTCAAGCTCTTTTAAGAATATTCTTTGTACTGAAGAAGTGAACACAATCGAAAAAAGTTTTGCAGAATACGATGGCACAAGACTTCAACTATCAACTAAAGCAAAGAGTGCTTTGGTATAAAAATCTAAAATATATATTTAATGGATTTGATTATGATGAACTTTATGATTTAGATTCAGACCCTAATGAAATGATAAATTTAATTGATTCAGATAATCATAAAAATGAAAGACAAATGATGATTAAATTATATTGGGAAGAATTAAAGAAGAATGGTGACCATAGTATATATAATTTAGATAATAACCCCATTATGAAAATAATAGAAATAGGTCCAAATGCTTAAGAAAGTTTTGATTACAGGAGCCAATGGTTATGTAGCTTCAAGAATTATTTCTCATTTAGAAAAAAATTTTGAACTAACACTGGTTGACATTGATTTTAATAAAAAATTTAATTCAAAAACAATTAAATTTGATTTATTAAATGCTTCAATTGAAGAATTAAATAAAATAACAAAAAATCAAGATGCTATTATTCACCTAGCCTATGTAAGAAGAGATAAATTAAGAGATCCAGAAGACCTAAATGAAGAAATGGATTCTTTTGATACAGAGTATCAGAATGTATTAATGGCAAACAAAATATATAGATCCGCATTTATAAATAAAGTTTCAAGAGTAATAGTAGCTTCATCTAATCATGCTGCAGATTGGTATGAACATCATGAAATTCATTCAAATATTAGAGACATAGTATCAAATAATTTGATCCCATATTCTGATAATTTCTATGGGTGGGCTAAGGCTTCTTACGAATTATTATCCATCCCTTATGCTTCAGGAAAATTTGGAAGAAAATTAGAATTTGTACATGTCAGAATAGGATTTCCTAGAGAAATAACCCCTGAGGTAGCAAATAATAAGTTTATTCCAGGTGAAAATGGAATTGGGATACCAAATATTAAAAGACATTTAGGTGCGTATGTTAGTCAAAGAGACTTATCGCAACTTTTTGAAAAATCATTAACTCAAAAAGAAATTATTGGTGATATTAATAATGTGCCTTTTTTGGTTGTATATGGAGTTAGTAATAATACAAGAAGATTTTGGTCTCTAGAATCCGCAAGAAAAGGAATTGGGTACAACCCTGAAGATGATTCTGAGTACAAATTCTCAGAAGTTATAGATGTATTTAGAAATGATCCAAAATGGGAAGGCAGACTAGGATAAATTAGTCTTCTGTTACTTCAGTGGTACTGCCGCTAACAGTAATAGTAATATGAGACATCGTTGTATTTTCTTTTGCTCCATGCCAATGATTTTCTCCCGCTGTAATCAATACCATGTCTCCCTTGGTAACATCAAGTTCAACTTCTTCGTTACATACCATTCCTTCTCCTTCAGTAATTATCAATATCTGATCTCCTGAATGAATATGAAATTTAGTTCTGGTAGCTTCGGGAAAATTTACTATAGCAAAATTGAAATTATCACTATCTTCATGCTCTAAAATTGACTGAGCATATACTGTATCTGTAAATAAAGATTCGTTTCTTGCTAATTTTGGAATATCATCAAATGTTACCTTTTTCATATATATCTCCCTATTTTTTTGATTATACGCTTAGGATATTATTATTTTATTGTAATTTAAATAATTTAATATTCAAAATAAATAACTCAATGCTATGAAATCAAAAATCAAATCTAATTACGGATCTTGGGCTTCTGAAATAAGTCCTCAAAAAATTGTAGAAGGCGGATTAATATTCAGTGAAATAAGAACAAATGATTCGAATATTTATTTTTTAGAAGGAAGGCCCTCTGAATCAGGAAGATATGTAATAGTTAAACAAAATTCTGACGGAACTACAGAGGATATTTTTACCCAAAATTATAACTCAAGAAATGCTGTCCATGAGTATGGAGGGGGATCCTATGCAGTGGGTAAACAAAATCTATACTTTTCAAACTGGGAAGATCAAAAAATATACTCAGTAAATGGAAAAAACATTTCTCCTATTACAGAAGAACCCGATAATCCAAGAGCTTTAAGGTACGCCGACTTAACATTATCTAATGATGAAAAATGGTTATTTTGTGTAAGGGAAACTCATTTTGAAAATAAAGAGGCTAAAAATGAACTTGTTGCTGTTTCAACTGAGAAAAAGTCTACAATTATTTTAGCTTCTGGAAGAGATTTTTATTCTTCTCCAAGACAAAATCCAAATAACAATGAAATCTGCTGGTTAGAATGGGATCATCCTAATATGCCTTGGGACGGAACTGAATTATTTATAGGAAATTTTGAGTCTAAATCTAATCTTGAAAAAAAACATATAGATGGTTCAAAAAATATAAGTATCATTCAGCCAGAATGGAGTTCATCAGGAGAATTAATTTATATTAGCGACGAGTCTGGTTGGTGGAACTTAAGTAAATATTCAAAGGGAAAGAACTCTACTATTCTTTCAGAAGAATCTGATCACGGAGGGCCATCTTGGCAATTTGGCTTCAGTACCTATTTCATTAAGGATGATTTTATATATCTGAGAGGAAAATCAAAAAAATCAAATAAAGGGTTAATTAGAAAAATAAATTTTTCTGGTGAAATAATTGAGGAAATCAAAGTTAAACATACTTCAATAGGTTACATATCTAATATAAATAACAATGTTGTTTATATAGGATCTTCTCCAAATTCTAATAGTGAAATAGCAACCTTAGATCTAATTGAAAAAGATCTAAATATATTAAAAGAATCTAATCCTGTGACATTTGATTTAGAAGATATTTCAATTGCAGAGGAAATATCTTTTCCAACCACCTATAATGAAAAAGCTTATGCTTACTTTTATAAACCTCAAAATAAAAATTATGAAGGCTTAGCAGAAGAAAAACCACCTTTGATTGTTATTAGTCATGGAGGTCCTACAAGTGCTACTAATGATGCCTTAAGTTTATCTATTCAATATTGGACTAGTAGAGGTTTTGCCGTTGTAGATGTAAACTATAGAGGCTCTACAGGATATGGTAGGGCATTCAGAGATTCTCTAAAAGGAAATTGGGGAATATATGACACAGATGATTGCATAGCTGCTGCAGACTTTCTTTCAGAAAATGGTTTGGTTGATTCATCAAGAGTTGCGATTAAGGGAGGCTCAGCTGGTGGTTATACAACTATAAATGCCTTAACATTCCATGATAGATTTGCTGTAGGAGCAACTTATTATGGAATAGCAGATTTATCTGTTTTTATTGATGATACTCATAAATTTGAATCTAGATACTTAGATACTCTTATAGGTAAGTACCCTGAAGAAAAACAAAAATATTATGATAGGTCAGCAATTAACTTTACAGATCAGCTTTCCTGCCCAATGATAATTTTTCAAGGAACTGAGGATAAGATTGTTCCACCTTCTCAGGCTGAAATTATGGCTAAAGGATTAAGAGATAAGAAAATTCCATTCTCATTAATAATGTATGAAGGAGAACAGCACGGGTTTAGACAATCTAAAAATATAATTTCATCTCTTGAATCTGAATTATACTTTTATAGCAAAGTTCTAGGTTTCAAAACTTTTGAAGAATTAGAGTCAATCAATATTGAAAACTCCGAAAATTTATAAATGTTAATTCTTATTCCTCCAAGTGAAGGTAAATCAAGTAAAAATTCCAGTAATACTAAATTCAAGGATACAAATTTTATTTTTGAAAATGAAGTTAAAGCTATTCAGAAACAACTTTCTAATTGTAATGATGATGAATTACAAAAAATATATGGAGTAACACTCCAAAAAGCAACAGAACTCAATGAATTAAACTTGAATGCTATGGAAAATAATTGTTCATACTCAATAGAACGATACACAGGAGTTGTTTACAACCAAATTAATTGGGAAAATTTATCTGATGAGTCAAAGTCATATTTTGAAAAAAATATAAGAATATTTAGTGGGTTATTTGGAATAGTTACACCTAAAACGCTTATACCTGACTACAAACTAAAAATGAATAGCTTATCTCTAACTAAATTTTGGCTCCCTATTCTTACAAAACACTTAAGTAAAGAAGACATAATCATTGATTTACTTCCTCAAATTCATAGTAAATCATACTCACATGAAAATATAGTTAGGATAGATTTCAAGATAATTAAAGATGGAAAATTAAAGTCTGCTGGTCATATGGGTAAAGTAGTAAAGGGACAATTCATAAAATTTTTATGTGAAATACAAGCTAAAGATTTAGATGAATTAGATAAATTTAAATTTGATAATTATAAGTGGGACGGAAAAAATTTTATAAAAACAATCACTTAAATTTAGGCGGCCTTTTCTCCAAGAAAGCCTTTACTCCTTCTAAGTTATCGTAGGAACCTTGTAATTCTTTTTGAATTGATGACTCTAGCAGGTAAGTTTCATTAAATGATTTATGTTGAATATCTCTCATTATTTTTTTTGAATGCATCAAGGATTGAGATGATTGTTTTATTATTTTTTTTGCCCAGTTATCTGTTTCTTTTTCAAGATTTTCATCAATGACAACTTTATTAGCTAGCCCAATTCTTAAGCATTCATCTGCAGAAATTCTTTCATTTTCAATTGCTATTTGATAAGCCCTTTTATAGCCAAGAATATTATAAAGCAACCAGTGTGAACCACCATCTGGGATTAAACCAATATTACTAAATGGTTGTAGTAAATAAGATTTTTCAGACATTATTGTTAAATCGCAAGCCATTGAGTAAGCACTTGCAATTCCAGCTGCAGCTCCTCTGACTGAAGAAATAACTGGCTTTGGCATAGTGATTATGTTGTCAAATATCGGAAGATATCCCTTATTCAATGCCTCTTCAGTATCTTTCCATTTTTTTCTATCACCCGAACTTAAATCTGCTCCAGAAGAAAAAGCCCTTCCTTCACCACGAAGAATCATACATTTTATTGATTCATCTTTCTTAATTTGTTCTGTTACTGAAGTTAATTCCATAAGCATTGTATAGTTCATAGCATTTAGTTTTTCAGGTCTATTTAATGAAACTGTTGCTACTTGATTTTCTAAAGAATAGTTTATGGTTTCGAACTTTTGCATTACTCTAATCTTAATATTTTTTTATAATTATATAAAACATAATTGAAATAATGCTCTCAAAAAAATTAATTAGCTTAATAGAAAAGAATATATCCATCATTGATGATTCAAGAGAAATACCTTCAGAAATAATTGATGAATTGATAAATAAAAAATTTTTTAGACTTCTATTGCCTAAAACTTATGGGGGAATAGAAATGGACTTTTTGGAGTACCTAGAAGTTGTTTCTGAAGTTGCTTCATATGATGCAAGTTTAGCTTGGTGCATTAATCAGAGTAATGTTTTAGCAACAAATGCAGCTTTTATGGATAAAGTTTTAGCAGAAAAGATTTTCAGTAATAAAAATACTATAATTTCAAATGGTCCACCAGAATTTTTTGAAGTAAAAGATAATTCTGATGGAATTGTAGTATCAGGTAAATGGTCTTTTAGCAGTGGAATAAAAAATTCAAATTGGGTTTTAGCCATTTATACAGATAAAAATAAAGAAAATAAAAATATCATGATGCCAGTTAATGAAGTTATCATGGAAGATGTTTGGAACGTAAATGGTTTAAGAGGTACCGGTAGTTTTAGCTTTTCAGTAAAAGATAAATTTATTAAAAATGAAAATATTTTTTATGATAGAAAAAATCTAAAAGAAAAAGGACCTATATATAAAATACCAAGAGACTTAAAGTTTGCATCAGGTTTTTCAACAATTGCATTATCTTTAGCAAATTCTTCTATAAATTTCACATTAGATTATTCTAAAAATAAAAGTAGCGTATCTAAAGACAATCTTTCAAATGAGCAGGTTTTCATTAGAGAAATTGGAATAATTAAGGGTCTATATAAATCATCAAAGTCATTCTTAGACTCTTCTATAAAAACAATTTGGGAAAAAGCATGTAATGGAGTTCATTTGGATGATGAATCACTAGCTGAATTAAGACTATCGTCTACTCATGCTATTAGAACTTCAGAAGAAATAGTAAAACGAGCTTATACATTACTAGGATCTTCATCTATTTTTAAGTTCAATGACATTCAAAGATACTTTCAAGATATTTTAGCAATAAGCCAGCAGGTTCAAGGTAGATTGTCACATTATGAAACAGTTGGAAGTTATTATATAAATTCGAAACTTAAGAAAATGGTTTGATTTATGGCGATCCCGAGCAGATTCGAACTGCCGATCTCCTCCTTGACAGGGAGGCGTGTTAGGCCACTACACCACGGGACCACATCATAATAAGTCTTAATTTTAGCAGATGAATTACGAAATAATTGGTGAAATTGGTGAAATTAATGGTGAAAATATTTTTAGATAGCTAACTCTGACATCATGTATTTGAATAATTAGTCTGAATCATAGGTTTATAATTATTTTCATAATTATTATTATTCTAAGGAGCAAATATAAATATTTTAGTTACAGGTGCAACAGGTGCCACAGGAAAACTTCTTGTGAATCAACTTCTCGAGAAAGGTCATGAAGTTAAAGCATTTGCTCGTAATATTACAAAATTTAGTACAGAAATCATAACCCATAAAAAGTTTGATGTAATTGGTACTTCAGTTTTAGATATGAGTGAGGAAGAATTAGAAAATCATACTAAAGGATGTGATGCGATAGTATCAACTTTAGGGCATAACCTTAGCTTTAAAGGAATGTTTGGAAATCCAAGACAACTTGTTACTGATTCTATAAAAAAACTGTGTAAGGTCAGTGAAAATACAAAAAACAAACCAGTAAAAATAATATTAATGAATACAGTTGGATGTAAAAACGAGGACTTAAAAGAGAAAGTTTCTTTTTTTGAAAATTGTGTTTTTTTTCTATTACGCTATCTAATCCCGCCACACTCAGATAATGAAAATGCAGCAAATTATCTAAGAACTCTAATTGGTCAAAATCATTCAAATATTGAATGGGTAGCAGTAAGGCCTGACAGCTTGATTAATGAAAAAGAAATAAGTCCATACACAACTCATTCGTCTCCTATTCACACATTATTCAAACCTGGAAAAACTAGCAGGATAAATGTGGCTCATTTTATCTCAGAACTAATATCAAATGAAAAGATATGGATTGAATGGAAAGGCAAAATGCCAGTAATTTATAACAAAGAAGATTAGAACTACTAGCTCTGACATCATGTATTTGAATAATTAGTCTGATTATCCTCCTGCCATTGCGGGTACTATATCTATAGAACTACCAGGCTCTATCTCGGTTTCTAATCCTTTTGAATGTCTAACGTCATCTCCATTTATATAAAAATTTATAAACTTATTTATCTCTCCCTCATCATTTATCAAACGTTTTTTTATTCCATTAAATTTTTCTTCTAAATTATTTATACACTCCGCTAAGGTTGAGCCTTCTACTTCAACAGTTCTATCTTTAGTGATTGTCCTTAGAGGTGTTGGCACATTGATTAATACTGACATAATATAACTCCTATACTTTTGATAATATTTCATCTAAGTTACTTGACTTAGAATCTATATCAAATGTTTTAATATTTGAAACAACATCAGGAGTTTTCAAACCATTTCCTGTTATGAGACATACTGTCTTTTCATCTGAAGGCAATTTATTTTGCCTAGAAAGTTTAATTAAAGAAGCTATAACCACACCTCCTGCTGTTTCAGTAAAGATTCCTTCGGTTTCAGCCAATAATCTGATTCCTTGAATAACAGTAAAGATTCCTTCGGTTTCAGCCAATAATCTGATTCCTTGAATAATTTCACTTTCTGATACAGAAGTTCCTGTTCCGTTTGTTTTGTTGACTAAATTTACTGAGTTTAATCCATCTGCAGGATTACCAATAGCGATAGATTTCGCAATCGTTTCAGGAATAACAGGTTCTATAAAATCACTTTTATTATCAATTGCATTTATAATGGGTGAACATCCTTCTGCTTGTGCTATGTGCATTTTAGTATTTATATTTTCTATAAATCCTAATTTTTCAAATTCAGATATCCCTTTCCATACTTTTGTAAACAGTGAACCTGAACCTCCAGGACAAATAATATTATCTGGAGCTTCCCATCCAAGTTGTTCTACAATTTCATATCCTAAGGTTTTACTTCCTTCTGAGTAAAAAGGACGCATATTTATATTTGCAAAAGCCCATCCCTCTTTTTCTTCAGCCAAAATTGTACAAATCCTATTAACATCGTCATAGGTGCCATCAATCGTCACTATTTTAGGGTTATAAACGCCTGCCGAAATAATTTTTTCTTTTTCTAAATTTTTCGGGATAAAAACAACTGTTTCAAGACCGCCTTTTGCTCCATGAGCTGCAACAGAGCCGGCTAAATTGCCTGTAGAGGCACAAGCAAGTGTAGTCAATCCAAATTCTTTAGCTTTATTAGACGCTATCGATACTACTCTATCCTTAAATGAGAAGGTTGGGTTCAGTGAATCATTTTTTATCCAAAGATTATCTAAACCAAGGTATTCGCCCAAGTTTTTTGATCTAACAAGTGGTGTAAAACCTGATTGTAAATCTATTTCATAATCAGATTCTAATGGAAGTAAATCTATATATCTCCAAATGGATTTTGGCCCTTTAGAAATTTTTTCAATACTTATATTTTTTCTTATATATTCCCAATTGTATTTCACCTCAAGAGGTCCAAAACACATCTCACAAACGTATTTTGGAGAGACCTCATATTCGTACTTACATATTTTACAAATCAAACAATTTACTTTCATTAGTCACCTCTTAAATAAAAAAAACCCCACTTGGGGGTTTCCTAATTTTTTTATATGATAATTTGAACTACAAAATTAGACATCCCCCTTAGAGAATGACATCATCATCATGTTGTTGTTCAAAAAATTATTCATA
>RQOS01000064.1 GCA_008373205.1 SAR202 cluster bacterium | reverse complement strand
GGTGGAATCACAAATTCTCTAGAAATTAATAAATTAGCAGAAGATGCAGGAATTCCTGTTTGGATTGGTGGAATGCTAGAGAGCGCTTTGGGTGTAAGCACTTGTATTGCATTAGCCACTCTAGACAATTTTACATATCCTGGTGATCTTTTCCCATCAGATAGATTTTATACTGATGACTTATGTAAACCAGAAAATAATTATTCAGCTAAATATACTTTTGAACCAGTAAATAAACTTCCTGAGCCAGATAAAAATTTATTAAAAAAATATACAGTAAAATCTGCTACTGTAAAATAATTTTAATTAACAGCACTTGCAGTGAGAATTACATTTATCATTTGCAGATGGAGGTACATCTAATGCTGGATTTTTATCAAAAAAACCGGAAGGTTTTATACTAAAACCGGTATAAGCAACAGGCATCACTGGCCAATCTTCTAACCTAGGAATATGTGTATGCCCAAGTGTGTACCAAACAATTAAATCTTTATCTTTTATATCTCTTTTTTCTTTAATCCATTTTGGTAATCCATCTCCTCCAGGATGCTGCTGAGGATAGTCTCCAGAGGCATATAATTCCTTATCATTGAATGGAGTTACCCAAAGATGCCCATTCATAAAACCTGCTCTCTTATTCACAACTGAATCCTTATGACTAAATGGTAGAACATTCTCTCCTGGAAAAATTTTATAACTAACTGGCTCCCCCATATAATTTTTCTTTGAATTATTTGTTATTGCCCATGATCTTGCAGAAAAAGGATCAACAATTCTTACTCCATCAGATTCATTTTCTATAAGAGTCTTTTTTGTAGAGAATGCATTACCATGTTTATTTTCTTCACTTTTTGGATCAAGTATTGTGTCAATTTCATATGCTGAATTATTTATTCCATCAACCATCATATCTAACCTAACATTGAAAAAGTGCTGATGATTATGAGCCACAACCTGTGGTGCAACAAGTGTACCATGTTTTGGTTTTATTCCAGGAGCTACTCCAGCAGAATTCACTATACCTGTAAGTTTTATTTCGTATTCAATTCCACCGTCTTGATAGAAATACCAAAAAAAACCATATTCGTAATTTCCAACTGTTGCTATTGATGAAACTACTAATCTTCTGGACCTTCTAGTTTCTACTTCTCCTGTTCTAGTATCAGTATGTTTCCATAATATTCCATAGTCTTCCTCATGCATACAAATTGCATTTTTTATAACACTTGCTTCTCCTCTAATGTCAAATAGTACTCCGTCGAAATATCTTATTTCCCCTAAACAGTCACAACCTAGTTCAAGTGAGTTAGCACATTTACCAATCCCTACTTCACCTGCATCAAAAACCTGCTTTTTATAATGATCATTAGTTGGATCACCGTATGGAACTATCATTTCTGATAATGACGCTCTATAAATTATTGGCCTTAATTTACCCTCATCTTCATAACCAATATTGTGAATAACCAATCCTTCTCTTTTTGTAAAACCTATTCTCATATTCCATTTTTGCCACTTTACGTTATTCCCTTTTACTTCAAAACTAGGTCCTTCAGGTTGTATTATTTCTAATGGTTTTAAGTCAGTTCTAAATTTCTTTTGATATTTCTGAGAATAGTTACCATCATTTGGCGGTATTGATATCTCTCCAAAATCTTGAATTTCAACAACCTCGTTTTTATTTAGATCTAGTATTATAGATAATCCTTCTATTGGTCTAGCATATGCATTATCTCCGGGTTCTCTTCTAATCCAACATCTACCTATAGCAAGTCTTTTACCTTCTTCATTCTCATTCCCAAAATTAGAGATTGGCCATGGATCAATTTGTAATAAATCAGGATTTTCAATTCCTCTATTTTTTAATGCTTCAACTACTTTAGGATCATGCTTCATTTTTGATTCCCACTCATTGAAATCCATTTCTAGATCACCAAAAATAAAAGCTGTTTGCACATTTGGAATATGTTCACACCTCTCTATTTTTTCATAATTTAGATTTATATCTAATTCATATATTTTTTCCTCTTTGAAATTAAGAACGACTACTAACGCTTTTCTTATTATCTGATCGCCTATCTTAAATGCTAAGACTTCTTCTTTAGGTGGTTCTATTAACATTATTGTTTCAAATAGTAATTCTTTACCGAGGTTGGCATTATTTTTAACTATCTTAGTAGTTTTATTTATTTCATCAAAAGATAATGGGTCTAGAGGATGAAAAAAATTATTATTAGAAATTACTTCTTTTGACGAGCTTTTTGCTTCTACCATCTCCTGCTCCTTTAAATAGAGTTTTTATTATTATATTGTTTTAGGAAGAATTTGGATAATGGTGCCCCGCAAAGATACCTAGTTTTGAACTTGATTTATACTACAAATGAAAAAATATAAATAGCTCTTACTTGTTCTTACTTATTCTTACTTATTCCCACTTTACTCACAACACAGCCTCTTAGTGTGTTAATTAGCTAATCAAAGAATTTATACCGAAATATGCCATGTCCTTCAGTACCTGCAAAAAGAAACTGTCCGTTTGGTGAAAATGTTAACACTTGAACTACTCCTGTATCTAATCCTTGGTTAGTTCGTTGCCAAGACTCTCCTCCATCTTGGCTCAACAGCACACCACTATTCCAATCGGCTACCGCAATAATCTTTGTATCAATTGGGTTAATTGCTATATCAATTGCGTGTGCATGGTCACGTTTTGAGGTATTGATCGCCTCTGTTCGCCAAAGTGTTTCTTCCCAACTTGCTCCACCATCTATGGATTTATAAACACCATGAACATTGGTACCTAGAAATAACTCTTGGTCGTTTTGAGGATTAATTGCAATACTCATCGCGTGTTTACGTTTAATTATGTTGGAATGTTCCATATCTTCCATGTCAATTCTTTCACCATCTTCGTTAACACATGTATGCCCACAATCATCCCATGACATACCCTCTGGTAACTCACCTGTAAGATTTTTCCAGGATTCACCACCATCAACCGTATAGTACAACCCATCAAATAATGAATTGATATAGACTACTTCTTCATTCTGACTACTAACAGTAATATCTGAAATATTACGGCTGTAGTCTTGATCGGGTAGCCCATTATTGATTGGAAACCATGACATTCCTCCGTCAACAGATTTATACATTCCTGGTGACCTTTCAATTTCGTCTAATTGATGAGGATCATGTCCTTTAATCTTTGATTGAATGTAACCAGCATATAATACCTTTGGATTTGAGGATGCTTCCTCGACAATATGTATGCCAAACGATTCTTCAAATAAAGAATGTTCTATGTTTACTAATCCAGCAGCTATTTCCCAATCATTGCCTAGGTTGTTTGAGTAATAAAGATGTCCATTATTAGCATCAGTTGCAATAATGGTTTGATTATTATCATCGTGAGATAAGAATTTAATAGCAAGACCGTCTCCGAGACTCCTTGATTTGCCATATAGAATACCTTGCCAGGTCTCGCCAAAGTCAGCAGAAAGATGTATTTTACTTCGTCCATTTGCAGCTAAACAACCAGTACTGGTTGCAGAAATACCAAAGATGTTTGCACCCGAATAACCGTTGCTCCATTCGATCCAAGTTTTTCCACCATCTTCAGTCTTAAAAACTCCACCACCATAGTTATTAATGAATACAGTATTAGGATCTGATTTACTTACTACCATATCAATAGGATTACCCGGCTTTATTCCTGGAGGCCCCCAGTGCTCTTGAATGATCCATGTTTCTCCCTGATCAGTAGAACGAAGAAATTCATTTTCTCCCGCAACATAAACAATGTTTTTATCAGATTCAGCAAAGGCGACTGCACCGTACATACCTAATCCTGAATAAAGAGGTGATACGTCCTTCCAAGAACCTCCTCCATCTATAGATTTATAAATTGCTCCGGAGTAATCGCGAAGAGAGTTATCGACATCGTTGCCGCTTGCAATGATGATTATTTTTTCATCAAATGGACTTTGGTCTGCTCCACCAAAATGCATGGAACGTGAAGGGTTAATCCCCTGATTACTTTCATGCCAGTTTTTGCCCCCGTCATTTGATATAAAGACTCCTACTCCAAGTCCACTTGGGATTGCATCATCAGAAAGTTCTTCATATTCTTTTTCTGCAGCTGTGTCAGGTTCACGGTCGAATAGTCCTGTAGTAACGAGCAATTTTTCAGTGTCTTCAGAATTAGTAAAAAAAAGCCATCTAGTTAGATTTGCAAAATCACCAACGAGTTCAAATTGCTCACCTCCGTCAGTAGACTTAAATACAAATCCTCGAGTTCGATTAAATTGGAATCCATCTACTTGAGTGTCGACGTCACCCATAACATAAACTACATCTGAATTTCCTGGTTCAACCTCAATCATTCTGACGTTTAATTGCAACTCGGAGGCATCTTCTTCCTCATCTGCATTTTGTGATTTTTGTTGAGGAATAATTTTATTTGAGTCTAAGCCATTAAGTTTTGATTCCCAAAATTGCCCTCCATCGTATGATTTATATAGACCCCCGTTATCTTGCAGCCCTATCCATAAAATATCTTCATCATTCGGATCTATTCTAAGAGCATATACAGGAATATTATCTAATGAAGGGCCGACTCGAAAATCAATATTCCCTTGTCCTTCTCCATTAGATTGAATCCAATTCAGACCTCCATCAGTGCTTTTTTGTACTCCTGACCAGACATCAGTAAAGTACATGATATCTGGGTTATCATGTCTATATCGAACGTTATATCCCAAACCTCCAATTGGTCCTTTAGTCTTTATCCACGTATTCAGAGGATCGTTTGTATTTGGTAAACACTGTGAATTAAAGTTGCCAGATTGACTTGGTTTAATATTATCCTGGTCTTTAGTCTTTTCCTGATCTTTAGTCTTTTCCTGATCTGAAGTTTTTATTTTTTCTGTTACTTTTGGCTGAGTAGAATCAGCTATCTTTGGTTGTGGAGTAGGTAGTAAAGGTGTAGCAGTATTTATAATCTCAGCTATCTTCGGCTGTGGAGTAGATGGTAAAGGTGTAGCAGTATTTTCAATCTCAGCTAATTCTCTTACAGCACTTACCTCATCAGAAGAATTTATATTTGTAAGCTGAGTACTAGATTCAGTGGCACAAGAAGCTATAAGTAAAAGTAAACCAATTTGTAATAAATATTTAATTTGAGCAAACATTAAGTTTTTATTTTCGATTAGATATCGCATAGTATTTATATTAAAAATTTACGGTATTTTCAAGAGTAAAATCCATACAAAAATTTCTATATTTTGTTAAAAATAATTTTTTGATATTTCCATATCTAAATCTAAAAGATTTTTTTGAAGATTGTCTATAAAGTCGTGAAGCCTTTTATTTGAAAATTTATTTACATTTGAATTTATTATTGTATTTAGAATTTGATCTATAGACTTTTTAAGTTCTTTATTATTTGGTAAATTATTAATTGCTTCTTGAACATTGCTCAAGCATTTTACAATTGATTTTGGGAAATCTTCATTCTTTATTAAGAAATTTATAATTTCACCTTTTGAAATAGTTCCTTGAGAAATCCTGTAAGCTTCATATGCTGACAAAGATCTAAGTATACTCGTCCACTGAAGAGTAGGATATTCTTCACCTAAAACAAAAATTTCATCTTTTATACATTGAGCATCTACAATCCTAGATATCATATCAGCTCTTTCAATAAATCTTCCTAACTTAATAAATTGATATTCTGTTCCAATTACAAAATTATCAGAAATAATACCAAAAAAAAGTTGTATGTTTGATATAACACTTGAAATTATACTGCTTCTTTTTCTATTCGATTTTGATTTCGATACTTCTATAAAATTATTTATAAGAAAACTTAATTGTTCACTTGATGCTCTTGGTAAATTATCTCTAATGGGCTTAGAGTTATATTGCGCACTAGCTAAACTTGAAAGTATTGAGTTAGGATTATTTTTATCAAAAGTAAGAAAATTGATTACAACATTTTCATCATATGAAGAATTTTTTTTTGAAAAAGAATCTTCCATTCCTGTAATTTCAACAACTGGCTTCCAAGCTTGAGACTTATCTCCAGGGAAATCTAACATAAGTTCGACATTTACATTTACTAATCTTGCAGTATTTTCTGCTCTCTCTGCATATCTTGATAACCAATAAAAATGTTCTGCATCACTACTAAGCATTATTTATTTACTATCCAAGTGTCTTTACTTCCTCCACCTTGAGAAGAATTAACTATATATGACCCCTTTTTTAAGGCAACTCGAGTTAGGCCTCCAAGAGAAACATAGTCATTTTTACCTGATAAAATAAAAGGTCTTAAGTCCATATAGCGTGAATCTATGTCCCCTGACATATAAGTTGGTCCAGTTGATAATGTTATAAATGGTTGAGCTACAAAATTTCTAGGATTTTCCTTGATTTTTTTTATTGTTTTTTTGATTAAGTTATTACTAGCGTTTCTACCTATCACTATTCCATATCCACCAGATTCGTTTACCGGTTTTATGACAAGATCTTTAAAATTTTCTAATACATAATTTAGATCTTGTTCATTTGAACAAAGATAAGTTTTTATATTATTCAATATAGGCTTTTCATTTAAGTAAAACTTAATCATTTCAGGTACGAAAGAGTATATTGCTTTGTCATCAGCAATACCTGATCCTGGTGCATTAACTATTATTACTTTTTTTTCTTTCCAAGCTTTAATCAAGCCTGGTACACCTAAAGTTGAATTTTTATTCCATGCTTTTGGGTCTAAGAAATCATCATTTATTCTTCTATAAACTACATCAACTTTTACTAATCCACTTATTGTTTTTTTGTATAAATAACCATCTCTCTCAATTACTAAATCAGATCCTTCAACTAGTTCAATTCCTAATTGCTGAGCTAAATAAGAATGTTCAAAGTAAGCTGAATTATAAACACCAGGAGTTAGTAAAACTATTTCAGGATTACTAGATTCTGAGAGTGAAGCTAAGGTTGAATATAGCTTTGAATTGTATTCATCAACAGGTAAAACACCATAGTCATTGAATAATTCAGGGAAAACTCTTTTCATGACCATTCTATTTTCAATCATGTATGAAACTCCTGATGGAACTCTTAGATTATCTTCAAGTACGTAAAATTTTCCATCTTTATCTCTAACTAAATCGGTCCCACAAATGTGAGCCCATGCAGAATACTTTAATTTCATTCCTTCACACTCCTTAAGATATGAAGGAGAATTTAAGATAAGTTTAGGATCCATAAATCCTGAATTTAAGAAGGATTTTTCATTGTAACAATCTTCTATAAACATATTTAGAGCTTTGCATCTTTGAATTAAACCTTCAGAAATTTTCTTCCACTCTGACATTAAGATAATTCTAGGTATGAAATCTAATGGCCAGAGTTTATCTTGAATAGTATTTTTTTCACCATAAACTCTAAATGTAATTCCCATAGACCTTATAGCATTATCTTTTGCAGCAATTACATCATTTAATTCATCTTTTGAAAGAGATTGAAGATATTTAAATATCTTAGATCTATTTGATCTAAATTTCTTTTTGTCAGTTATAAATTCATCAAATGAACCGTTTGATGAATATTTCTCAAGGTCAATCAACAAAGCTCCCAAAATGTAATATTATATTAATACTGTTAATTATTTATTAAAAAGATTTCAAATATATTAATATTTTGTTTCAGAGATGGGATATATACTGGAGAAATTAATTTAAAATGACTTATTGTTTAGCTATAAAAGTAGATGAAGGAATGGTATTTGCATCAGATTCTAGAACTAATGCAGGATTAGATGATTATAATTCATATTCTAAGATGTTTACCTATAGTGTCGGTGATAGATGTGTAGTTTTACTTACATCTGGAAATTTATCAACTTCTCAAAATGTCTTTCATAGATTGGAAACTGATTTAGAAAATCCAAAAGATGAATTAAATTTAAATACTTGTAATGATCTTGAAGAAATGGCAAATTATATTGGTAAATTATCAGTCGAATACTCTGATAAAAATATTGATAATTTAAACCAAGGCAATATTAATTTTTCCTCATTTTTTATACTTGGAGGCCAAATTAAGGGGCAAAGACAAAAAGCTTTTTTGATTTATCCAGAAGGTAATTACATATTATGCTCAGAAGATAGCCCTTATTTCCAAATAGGAGAAACAAAATATGGGAAACCAATATTGGACAGAGTAATTCAAAAAGAAACCTCATTAGGTGATGCTGCTCGAGCAGCTTTGGTGTCAATTGACTCTACTATGCGAAGTGATCTTAGCGTAGGACCGCCAATTGATTTTGTTGTTTATAAGAACAATAATATAAACCTTGATTTGAAGGATAAGCTTAGGTTAGACACCCCTTATTTTATGAATCTTTCAGATATTTGGCATAAAAAGATAATTTCATCATTTAAGGATTTACCAAGTTTTCACTGGGAAGAATAATATTTATTTCTGGTACCCCCACAAGGATTCGAACCTTGGACCTTGGCCTTAAGAGGGCCCTGCTCTAGCCGCTGAGCTATGGGGGCTAAATGTATAAATATAATTTTAATACTTATTTCATATAATATATTTATTAAAATAAGGTATATTATAAAAAATTATATCTTATATTAATTAACTGAGGAGAGAGCACAAATTATGTTAGAAAGATTTTTAGTTCCTAAAGAGGACCAAATTTTAGTAGATTCTGACTCAATGACAGCAGCTACTAAAGAAATATTTATGAAAATGGGACTTTCTGAAGAAGATTCTCAACTATCAGCAGAAGTATTAATGGTTTCTGACCTCAGAGGATGTGAAAGCCATGGTGTCTCAAATATGCTTCCTATTTATGTTGAAAGATATGGAGAAGGTTCTAGAGATCTTGGAATAAATCCTAAACCTAATTTTAAAATTACGAGAGAAACACCTACTACTGCTAATATAGACGGTGATGATGGATTAGGATTACATGTACTTCCTAAGGCAATGGAAATTGCAATTGAAAAAGCAGAAAAATATGGCTCTGGTTCTGTTGCTGTACATAATTCAAGACATATTGGAATGTTAGCTTATCATTCAATGATGGCTTTAGAACACGACATGATTGGTCTAACTATGACAGCAGGGAATTCTCTTAGTTCAGTACCAACTCATGGTGCTGAGAAAAGATTCGCTACTAATCCATGGGCTTATGCAATTCCTGCTGACAAGGAACCTCCTTTTGTTTTTGATATTGCAACCACTCAAGTAGCTGGTAACAAACTTTCATTAGCTAAAAGAGTTGGAGCAAAAATGGACCCAGCATGGATTACAGATGCTGAAGGTAATCCTGTATTAAATGAAGTAGATTTGCCTGATAATAGAGAAGATTATATGATGTTACCATTTGGAGGAACAAGGGAAAATGGATCTCATAAAGGTTATGGATATGCTGCTGTTGCAGAAGTTTTTTGTGATATTTTGAGTGGAATGGGAGCAGGATTCTTAATGCCCCCTAATACTTATGGAGAAATGGGACATTTTGTCCAAGCTATAAAAATTGATGGCTTTATAGATGCTGATAAATTTAAGAAAGATATGGACGATTTTCTAAGAGGCTTAGCAGAAACTCCTCCTGTTGAAGGACAAGATAGAGTAGTCTATGCTGGATTGCCTGAACATGAAGAAACTCAAATACGACTTGAGAACGGTATTCCATATCACTATAAAGTAATAGATTGGTTTGATAATATCAAAGCTGAGTTAAACCTTAATTTTGAATTGAAGAAATTATAAATAATTCTTAATTTCACTTAAACTCATTTTTTCTATTCCTAAGTCTTCTAGATTTCTACCGGACTTTTTTAAATTATTTTGTAGAAGAATTGAACCCATTTCTACGAGTGTTTTCATA
>RQOS01000063.1 GCA_008373205.1 SAR202 cluster bacterium | reverse complement strand
ATTTTGTATTTAATGTCACAATTTTATTGGGTAACACTATGAAAATTTTAATTGCAATTGGTGGAAGAGAATTTTCAAAACCAACATTAGATCTTGGAATGAAAATTGCAAATTCATTTAAATCATCTACAACAATTGCATATGTTGGTAAAAAAATTAGTCAATTTTCTGAAAAAGATGTGAGTGTTGTACATCAAAATTTAGATGATAGAGAACTTTATAGACCAGGCATTAGAACTCTTGAATGGGCTTATGATTTCTTAATATCCAAAAAATATATTGAAGAAAAAGATTCTAATAAATTTAATGACTACCTTTTGGTTGACGAAGAAAATTCAAGAATGAAAGTTCTACTTAAAGGTCAGCAATCTGACAAAATTGATTTAATTATGCGAACTGGCGAAATAATTGAACAATTAAAAAATGAAGTAGAAACTAATAAACATGATATTACAATAATTGGTGGAGGAGGAAATAAAGGTATTCATCAAAAATTAGTTCAGTTTATCGATAGTTCAGTTTTTGTTGTTAAAAATTACTCTGTAAATAAAAAATATAGGATTCTTCTTCCTATAAACGAATCAAAAGGTTCTGATATGGCCATAGAAACTGCAATTAATTTTGCAAAATCTTATAAACTAGATGTAGAGATAGTTTCAGTCCCTGAGGGTAAAAAATCAATTGAAAAAGTGGAAAAAATTCTTTCAAAAACAAAAGATAAATTTTTGAAAAATAAGATAAAAGCTTCAACAAAATTGATTAGTGGTTCAGCTGTAAACTCAATTGTTAATCATGCTAAAGATGATAGTATTGTTATCTTAGGAGTATCTCCAAAAAATCCAATTATGAAATATTTCTTTGGTAGTAAACCTTTAAGTATTGCTCAGAAATGTAATTGTCCAGTTCTAATAACTAAGTAAGTACTTCAACCACTTTATCATAGTCAGGTTCATGGCCTGTTTGCTCAACTAGCTGTGTATAGATAATATTATGATTAGAATCTGTAACAACTACCGATCTAGCTAATAGACCTTGGAACTTTCCATTTGTGTGCAATATTCCATAATCATTAGCAAAATCTTCATTTCTCATATCTGATAAAAAGACTACATCATTAATATTATGATCAATACAAAACTTTTTATGACCAAATCCTAAATCTCTTGAAATGCATAAAACAACTGTATCTTCAAATGAACTTGCCAAAGCGTTAAACTTTACTGCAGCTGCTGAACATACTGGAGTATTCATGCTTGGAAAAATATTTAATACTAATTTTTTTCCTTTGAAATGCTCCAAATCAACATTTTTTAGATCACCATCTGCTAAAAGAAAGTTTGGTAATTGACTACCAACTTGTGGCAATTCACCGTTTAATGTTACTTCAAAGTCACCTAATTTTACTTTTGCCATATTTTTCCCTATTCATGTTTATTATATATCTACTAAATTGGAATTAAATTTATGAATTAAAAATTTATTAAAAGGAGTTTTTTATGAACGATACAAAAAAATTTAATCTTCCACCATTGCCTTATGGAGAAAATGACTTATCCCCTATTATTTCTTCAGATACAGTTCAGTTGCATTATGGTAAGCACCATCAAGCATACTTTAATATGCTTAACACATTAGCTGAAGGAACAAAATATAATGAAATGAGCTTGGAAGATGTTGTTGTTGAAAGTTTTAAAGACAAAGAACAAAAAATATTTAATAATGCTGGTCAAGCATGGAACCATATTCTTTACTGGGATCAGATGAAACCTGGTGGTGAAAGCGCACCCAGCGGTAAATTGCATACAATGATTGAGGATTCATTTGGAGACTTTAATTCATTCAAAGACCAATTTGTTCAACAATCTGTTGGTGTTTTTGGTAGTGGCTGGTGTTGGTTAGTTCAAAATGATTCTTCATTAGAAATCTTAGGAACACCAAATGGAGAAAACCCATTAGCTCATGGAAAACATGCACTTATGGGTATTGATGTATGGGAACATGCATATTATCTTGATTATAAAAATGTTCGTCCGGACTATGTAAAGGCAATTCTTGACAATTCTATAAATTGGAGTTTTGTTTCTGATCAATTAAAATAAAAAAAGGCGAGTAAATTCTCGCCTTTTTTTAACAATTTAATTTCAAATTATCCTGTTGGAGGACAATCAGGTGTAACAGTATTCGCTACAGCTCCAACTACTAAACTTAGCTCAGAGTTTTCTGCGCTAAAAGTAAATGGTACTGCATCAGCATAAAATGCCTGAATACTTCCACTGTGCGTACCCCAAACAGCTTGATTACAAGCAGGATTTGGATTGTTAGGATCTAACCATGATACGGATAATAATGCATAAGTATCAAAATCAAGATCTTCAAATACCAATGAAATAGTTCCATTGTTAACCTGTGCGCTTTGAAGCACAACAGATTTATATGGTGCTCCTGATGGAGGCCATGTTTTATCCAGAGAACAAAATACTGTTCCGTCTGCAGGCCATGAATCAGGATTTGTTAAATTGATTGAAATATTTAACGTTCCAGAAGTCGCTGGATCGCTTGAATCGTCATCGCAAGATACAAGAAAAAACATAGATGCAATTAACGAAAGTAATGATAGTTTTTTTATAATATTCATTTAAATCCCCTTTTATTGTTCAGAAGTATAATAATGAAAAAAATATAGGTCAAGTAAATTTATTGAGACTTAGTCTCAATTAGACTAAAATGTCCTTTCAAACATAATACTGAAAGTTCTTCCAGGCATAGGAAAATCTTGAATTAGCTCATATTGCTTATCAAATAAGTTAGATATCTTAAAGGATATTTTATCATTATCACTAAACTCATAACTGGATATAAAATTGAAGAGGACAAGTGAATCAAGTTGTTCAATAGGAAATTTAATTTCACTGCCCTCATATTCTCTTTCATCGCTAAGAAAATCTTGATAATCTTGTTCTGACTGAAAACGCATTGATATAATATTACTTATTTTATCAGCTTTATATTTAATACTAGCAATAAACTTATGATGAGGCCTATACAAGATTGGGTCAATATCATTAATATCATTGACTCGAAGATACGTATACCCTAAATCAAAATTTAAATTTGTATTATATGCATAAGATAGGTTTGTTTCAAAACCGCAGGAGCTAATATCCGATCTATTTAGTGCGATAACAGGCAATCCATAAACAAAATCAATCATATCCTCATATCTATAATAAAATGTGCTTGCAGAAAAAGTCATGCTAGAAAGATTTGAGCGATCATATGAAATATCTAATCCAAAAAGTTGTTCAGGTTCAAGATTTGGATTTCCTTGAGTGTTAAGACCGTAATCAGATTCATATTGTAAAAATAATTCTGATAATGATGGGGATCTAAAACCTTTACTTAAAGCAAAGTTCCAAGTTGAAAAGCTATCTTTTTTAAAAGTTAAGTTAATCTTTGGAGATATATCACTAAATGACTTATAGCTAAATTCTTTCCCTCGATCGATACTTCTGTAATCTATTCTTAATCCAACACCTAAAAGTAATTTCTCATTTAGTTGAATTCTATTTTGAGCAAAAATACCCCCTGTAAATTGTTTCAAGTCATCATAAATATCTCGATAAATAGAAATATTAGATTGTTCAATAATAATGTCTGAACCAAAAATAAGATATGATTTATTGCTAATTAACTTCTGGTATTCAGCTCTTAAGTTTAAACTTGAGTCGTTATAGAAAGTGTCTTCTTGAAGTTCTTCAGAAGGAGTGTCATTCCTATCAAAATAACTAGTATAAAAATGATTCATACTTACCGAATACACAATATTATTATTTGCATCTAGTGTTTGCTTCTTAAATAATTGTAGATAAACTGAATCTCTATTAGATATTCTATATGAAGTTAAACTAGGTCTGTCTTGTACATAAAAACCAGGTTGTCCATTAATAGACTTATTAGCAATAAGTGATACGGATAAATCCTGTTTTTTATTAAATACTTTCGTGTAGAAATTGTTTTGCTCATATTGTGCATTGAATCTGTGTCCATCTCCTACCTTATGTTGTAATAATGCCGTATAAGAAATATTATCTGTAATATTACTCATTGTAAGATTAATGTCTTTTGAGTTAAAACTTCCAATAGTTGCTTTAGCATTATAAAATTCATCGGAATAGTTTTTTGTAACCAAATTGATAATTCCACCCATTGAATTTTGACCATATAACGAAGAAACAGGACCTTTTACAACTTCAACTCTTTCTAAAAAATCAAGGGGCATAGCATTCCAATCAATTGAGCCAGAGTATGGCATACTAATTTGAAATCCATCAAGAAGAACTAATACTCTATTATTATATCCACCAGGTTTATAATCAGAGGATCCTCTAATAGAAAAATTAGCATTTCTTCCATTATCATGGGCTGTTTGAACATCTATTCCTCCGATATTTCTAAAAAGTTCAGACATAGTTTGATAATCATAATCAGATATTTTATCATCAGTAATATTTTGGGTAAAATAAGGTAAATGTTTTGATGGAAATCTACCTACAACATTAAGTGCGCTTGATAGAACTGGCTCAGAAATTAATTCAAAAATATAATTTCTATTATCCCTTAAGTCTATTGCAATAGAGATATTTTTATATCCAATGGCAGAAATGATAATTTCATATTTTTGACTTACAAGGTTAGAAATGGAAAAATTACCTTCAAAATCTGATGCTGCTCCAAAATCATCATTAATAAATATAATATTTGCATCTATAATTGGATTTTTCGTTTCTTTGTCAATGATCTTGCCAGAAAATTCAAAATCTTGTGATAAAGAAAGGGTAAAAAACACTAAAAGTAAGAAAAGTTTTTTCATTTTTGATGGCTTATAATATTAATGAAGAACAATATTTTCAATTCTTTTCGTAAACTTTAGTGTGAAAATAAAAAAAAATATCTCAGTTGTTTTGAATGGACAAATTCCATCGGACAAATCATTGATACAAAGGATTTCATCTTCTGATTATATTATTGCTGTAGATGGATCTGCAAATCAACTCAATAAATTAAATATATTACCTAATGTTGTTATTGGTGATTTTGATTCAATTGAGTCATTTAATGATTCAAATGTTGAATTGATTGAAGCAAATGATCAATCAAAAACAGATTTTCGTAAAACTTTAGAGTGGTGCATTAAAAAAAATATTTCACATATATCTATTTTTGGAATATCAGGAAAAAGCGAAGATCATTTTTTAGGCAATTACTACACGCTTAATGATTTTAGCAACAAAATTGATTGGATAGCATTTACTGACTTTTCAATTATTAGTCCATGTGTCAGAAAAAAAGAATTTAATTCTTACAAAGGTCAAAAAGTTAGTTTATTCAGTATGAAAGGTGATACCTTAGTAAGCTCCAAAAATTTAGAATATCCTTTAGATTCATATTTACTTTCTCCATCAGACAATGCGGTCAGAAATATTTCGATATCCGATAAATTCATTATTGAATCCTCAAATAATATACTTGTCTTCCAAAGTAGGAAGTAGATTACAGGCTAGCAGCCGTTGCTAAACTATTTGCTTTAGCTCTATCAATTAAAGCTTGTTGTGCTTTTTCTGAATTTTCAACCTTACCTGACCATGCCTTTAAAGCAGGTTGCTGTAAAGCTCTACCATATGAAAATGTTAAATTCCAATCAGTTTCATATTTATTCATTTCATTTAAATGCATTGTAGCATCTTCATCAGACTGACCGCCAGATAAAAACGCTATCCCAGGAACTTCAGATGGAACATGAGCTGATAAGCAATTAACAGTTTTCTCTGCGACTTCAACAATATCTGCTTGATATGAACAACTATATCCAGATAATACCATATTTGGTTTTAAAACCATTCCTTGTAAACTAACATTATGTTGGTCTAATTGATCAAATACAGTATTCAAAGTTCTTGAAGTAATATCAAAAGAATCGTCAATAGTGTGGTCTCCGTCCATTAAAACTTCTGGTTCAACAATAGGCACTAAATTGGCGTTCTGACACTTTTGTGCATATTTAGCTAAATTTTTTGCATTTGCTAGGATACATTCATCTGTTGGAGTTCCATTTCCCGGAGTAATTACTGCTCTCCATTTGGCAAATCTTGCCCCTAAAGCATAATACTTGCCAAGCCTTTCTGATAACCCATCTAAGCCCATGGTTAGTTTTTCATTAGATCCAAAATTTTCTAACCCTTCATCAACTTTAATACCCGGAAGAATATCTTTAGATGATAAATATTCAGGAATTTTTAGACCGGATGAAAGTTCTGATTGGTGAAAAGTCTCATCAAACAGGATAACACCACTAATATATTTTTCAATATCTTTTGAAGAAAAAAGAATGCTTCTATACAAATTTCTACTTTCAGCGGTTGACTCAGTGTCTATGCTTTCAAAACGTTTAGTACATGTAGGAGTACTTTCATCAGCTGCTAAAATACCTTTATTTTTCTCAACCATTTTATGTGCTACAGCATGTAATTCAGACATTTTAATCTCCTATACTATATTCATTAGTTACAATTTCTGATTCTTTAGAATCGCCAAAAATAATTTTTGATGTTACAATAGCTTTATTCCCATCAAATTTAACACCTGGAATCCATCCTGAGCAAACTCCACTAGCAATAAAAAACGAATCGTTTGATTGGCAAAGATCATCAGATGACCAAACATTATCAATTTTATCTCCAAGCATTTCAACTGCTCTAGTTTTAAATGTTTCATCCATAAAATGAAGTTTACCTTCAAAAAATCCTCCCATAGCTTTTACTGCAGTTGCAGTTATAACACCTTCTGGAGCTGCACCAATTCCATACAATAAATCTACCGCTCCTTCAGCAGCTTTTAATCCCCCAGATACGTCCCCATCTCCAATAAGTATTGGATCAACATTTAGTTCTTTCATTTTATCAATTAATGAAACATGTCTATCTCTATCCATTACAATAATTTTGAGATCTGATATACTTTTGTTAAGTGCTTCAGCTGCTAATGATAAATTGTCTTCAATTGAATTTAAAAGACTAATTTTACCTACAAGCTGAGATGAACCACATAATTTGTTCATATAAGTATCAGGCGCATTTAATAAAGCCCCTCTAGGAGCTGCAGCTAATACAGCTAATGCGTCTGGTAAATCTTTTGCACAATGATTAGTGCATTCTAGAGGATCTACAGCTATATCTATTTTAAGGTTGCTTTCAGAATTGCCCATCTCTTCTCCAATGTAAAGCATTGGAGCATCATCTCTTTCTCCTTCTCCAATAACTACACGAGTATGAATTTCTGAATCTTGTAAAACAGCTCTCATAGCTTCAGTAGCAACTTTATCAGCAGCTTTGCCATCTCCATTTCCTCGTAATTTTGCAGCAGCTATAGCAGCAGCTTCTGTTGCTCTTAAATATAAATTATAATTTTCTGTGACTTTATTCATTTAATGAATCAATAAGACTATACATTTTTTTTAAATTTTCTTCGGTGCTATATCCATTAAATCTATCTACTACAATTCCTTGACTATCAAGAACATACATATAACAATCTCCTTTATTCGAAATGTCTAAGGATTTAAAATAAGACCTTAAAGGCCCATAATAAGTTACTGTATAATCATGAAGGAATTTGGGAACTCCTCCTCTCATTCCACCATCTATCCAATTTCTTGCCATTTTATATTGTCCACCTAACATTGGAATTTCATAATAATTTATACTTTTATTTACTCCGTATTTTACAAGTAATTCATCTACAACCCATGAATTAATACATTTTTGCGCTTTTTGCCTAAAAGCAACTGCTAGCACTGTAGGTTTTCCAACTACAATATCTGGAAATGTAACATCATTTCCTGACAATGAAATTCCTTCAATTTTAGGAAAAGACTTATTTAAATATGAACCTTGAGCAAAGATTGGTACCAAAAAAAATACTATTATAAAAAATTTCTTAATCATTAATTATTCTTCACTTTATATGGTAAATACAGGATATAAAATACCAGCATTACAATTGGGAAAAGAGGAATGATATGAAGAGGAGGATTTGGAAAAAAATTCATTAATGAATCACCAGCAGGTGCTTTCATCAAATACCATAGGTTTGCTTCAAAACCTGGTTCACCACCAACTATAACATTAATTAAATAAACTACAGGTAATATATATAAAGAAAATTTTATTGCATTTTTATATGAATCAAATGTGATATTTTGTTTAATTGCTACTGCAATGAACAATAACGCAAAAAATAATAAACCATGTCCAGAGAAGAGTGTAATAAAATCTAGATCAGGAAAAGTAAATTCAATGTCAGGAGTGAACAAAGCCATTGTTCCTCCACCCAACCCCCAAAAGTAAGCAAAATCAAAAAACTTTTGATTACGAGTTAGTAAAAATAATCCAGTCGCATATGAAGAAAAATGACAGGCATGAAGTGGAATAGTATTAGTCCAATTATAATCTTCAGGACTAAAATAATTTAAATAAAATGGCTTTAATAATTCATTCAATATTAACAGATATCCCAACGACTTTTCAAAAACAGAAAACTTAACTTCATCATAAATGCCTCTTGCATATATTGAAAATCCTATAGAAATGCTGAAGATTAAAAATAAAGTCAGAATATGAGTAGATCCGAAAAGTATAAATTCGTTTGTTGTCATGGTGAGAATCTAAATAAAATAATCAAATTTTCATTCATTTAAATCAAGCCCATAGTAAAAGAAAGGAATAAAATCATTAAGATAGATCTTGCTGTCCATAAAATAGTTCTAAACCAATTAGATAAAATTAATTTTGATATTACCTTGTCATTCTTTTCTTTTGACAGGATGTTATGAAGTGGCACTTGAACCAAAAAAGTTGATAACCAAATTAATACAACTATTACAAAGTTGATAAGAAAGATTGTTTGAATGGCATTATTGAAATTTTGATATAGTAGCAAGAATGAAGTTATTAATTCTACTAACATTAATGGCATTGCTATTAGCGAGATTCTAATTGAATGAAAATTATGATAAGCTGAAAATTGCTCTTTAGAAATAAATCTCATTGACGGATAATGAACTAATTGAATTGTCCAGATTAAACCTACAGCGATAAATGATAGCACTAAATTAATTAAGAATATAAATGACATAAAATTTTTAGTGACAGCTTTGATTATATTTTTTTAGTCTCCAGTAATTATATGGCCATGGAGTTAAAAAACCGGCAGTCAACATAATAGGGATAACCCAAAAGTTTAAAATGGCCCCCCCAGTTAAAGCAACATCAGTAATATTCATTGCAAGTTCCATAGCAACCATACTTATAAAACTCATTCCAGTTGCAGTTTCAAAAGCTGATTTAAAGTCAAAGTTTTGTCTCATTAATAAAACTGTTTCTAATGCTATACTTGTCAAAAGACCATTGATTATTGCTAAAGTCATAACTTGCCAAACGCTCCAAGAATGCTCAATGATTTGAAAGACATAAATGGTACCAAAATCTCCAATGGAGCATCCTAAAAGACACCAGGCAGTATTCACCGCAGATTTTTTCCAAGTATGTTTACATTTCCAACTAATCATAATAATGTTAATTTAGTTAGTATAAATGAAAAATAAATTAATTCTATTTGCAATATTTATATTAACCATTTTTTGGTACCAATTAACTAAAGCTGATTCTGAATTTGAATTACCAGTTTTTACTCCAGCAGATTTAAGACCAACATTGGTTCATCCAAGTCTAATTGGAAAAACAACCCATATAATTCCAGAGTTTTCTTTTACAAATCAGTATGGTGATAATATAACCCAAGAAAACGTTCAAAATAAAATTTACATAGCAAACTTCTTTTTTACTTCATGTCCATCTATCTGTATTGATTTGACAAACAACTTAAAAATAGTTCAAGATGCTTTTGAGGACGATGAAATTATAATTTTATCACATTCTGTAGATCCTGAAGTCGATACTATTAGCAGATTAATGAAATATCAAAATATCAACCAAATAAATGGAAAGAATTGGTTTCTATTAAGAGGAGAAATTGAAGAGATCATTAAAATGGCTCAACTAGGATACTTTGCTATTGCCTCAGTAGAAAACCATGTTGAAAATAGTTTAATTCATACTGAAAATATTATACTAATTGACTCAAGTCAGAGAATTAGAGGGATTTATAATGGAACTTCTGAGCTTGAAATGAATTATTTAATTGATGATATAAAAAAACTTCTGACTAAATCTTAAAGCTATTAGAAATCATATTGCTCATACTAAATGCAAATACAATTGATGCTACTAAATGATAAATTGCAATATTTAACCTATCTATATGTAAGAAAAATAGGGTTATGCTTCCAATGAAAAAAATAAACTGGAGTAAAAAGAGAATTTTATTTTTATTCGATAACTCAGGATAAAAAAATCTTAAAAAAATTAGCCATTTTACAAATTTATTTTTTAAAAATTTCATGGAACTAATTTCCTAACAGCTTCAATCCAAGCATCATAGTCAAAAGCTTTTCCTTGAATATATTTTGCAACATCTTTGTGCGGCAAAATTAAAAACTTTTCTTCATTAATGCCTTTAACTGCTTCATCCGCTACTGTATCAGCTGATAATACTCCATCTTTTAGTAATGGGTGATTTTCTGGTAATTCTTTAGCAGATCTAACCATATTAGTATCAACTAACTGTGGGCATAAAGTAGATACTTTAATTCCATCATTACCGTACATTATTGCTAGATTCTCAGCTAATCCCATTGCTGCATGTTTTGTAGTTGCATAAGCCAATGCACCTGGCATATTTAATAAACCAGCTGCAGAAACAGTTAATAATAAATATCCTGATTTTTGTTCTTGCATATGTGGTATCAAAACTTTGGAAGCATGAATGTGCGACATCACGTTAACGTCCCAATTTTTTTGCCAATCATCAGTTGAAGTTTCTAAGGTTCCAAATTGTTGAATTCCAGCATTTGAACAAAAAAGATCGATAGATTTATTTTTATCAATTATTTGGTTTAATACTTCTTGGAAAGCATTCTCATCTGAAACATCAACTGTATAGCTATCTGCATGTAAAGAGTTCGCAACACTAACAACTGATTCATTAATATCGATCAGTGATAGTGAGTTTGGGGACTCCTGATTGATTCGATTTGCTAGTGCATAACCGATTCCATCTGCAGCTCCAGTAATTACGATATTCTTATTTTGAAGTTTCATGTGATTTTTGTACCCCAGGAAGGACTCGAACCTACAACCAATGGCTTAAGAGGCCA
>RQOS01000062.1 GCA_008373205.1 SAR202 cluster bacterium | reverse complement strand
TATTTACTTTAAAACTGCTTAGAATATTATTTCTATCAATCATGATAAATTTCTCAAAAAAGGATGGTTTCTTTCATTTAGAAACTAATTTATTGATTAATGAAGAAATAGAAGCTGTATTCAATTTTTTTGAAACTCCGAAAAACCTGAACTTAATTACACCAAACTGGTTAAATTTTAAAATCAAACCTCCAATACCTAACAATACTTATGAAAACCAAGAAATAGAATATAAGCTAAGTCTTCATAAAATAAGATTTACATGGAGAAGTAGAATTATTGCTTACAAAAAAAATGTTTATTTTTGTGATAAACAAATAAAAGGTCCTTATTTATTTTGGGAACACTATCACTTTTTTACAAAAAAAGATGATAAGACTTTAATGACGGACAAAGTAAATTATAAAGTATTATTTGGATCACTAACTAATAGGATTTTGGTAAAAAGAGATTTGAATAAAATTTTCGAGTATAGAAGAAAAAAAATTAAAGAAATATTTATAAAATAGCCACTATATAATTCAAAGGTGCTTTATAATTGTAGTTGAATTATTTTTTCCCGAGTAGCTCAGCGGTAGAGCAGCTGACTGTTAATCAGCGGGTCACAGGTTCGAATCCTGTCTCGGGAGCCAAAATTCGAACCTATATCCATATTTTCTAGCTCGATGGTGGGGTATACCCAAAATCTTTTGCTTTTTTCATTGCCTCAACCGCATCTTCGGGGTCAATGAGTACAGTTGTTGATAGATTTGTTACTGCGCCAGTAGATGCTACTTTGATTAACATAGAAGCAGCTGTAATGTCATCCGGACCTTCAATTATTATTACTAAATCTGTATCTCCGAATGCTAAATATCCATCTAAAATCTTAACCCCCATAGCTTCCATTTGCTTACCTATTATTTCGATTCTGTTTTGAGGATTTTCAATTTGAGCAGCCCATGATTCAGATGTATAACTTCCTGTAACTAAGTATTTTGCCATTATTCTCTCCTGTAATTAATTAAATTAATACTTTTGATTATCCTATAATATTGATTAAATATTTCTAAAATATTAAGTTTTTTAGTCTTATATATAAACTCATATTAAAGAGGTTAGGATTTTATGGATAAAATAGGTATTGTTCAATGGGGAACCAAGCATGGCCATGCAAAAGGTTGGCTTGAATTATTAATTAAGTCGAATGAAATAAAATTTTATGGTGTTTTTGAACCAGATAAAAAAAGGATAAATCAACTTAAGAACTCAAAAGATAAAATCTGGTCAGAGGTAAATTGGATTAAAAATATTGATGAAATATTGAGAGATGAAAATATTAGTTGTATTTTTATAGAAGAATCTAATGATAAAAGCCTAGAAGTTTTAGAAAAATGTGTTGCTTCAAATAAAAACATTATGATGGATAAGCCGGCTGGAGATAATTATGACAAATTTAAAAAAATAATTAATATTGCAGAAGATAAAGGTTTAATAATAGAGTTAGGATATATGTTTAGGCAGCATAATGGTTTTAGAAAAATTGCTACTCTTGCTAGGTCTGGAACCCTAGGTGATATTTTTATGATCAGGGCACATATGTCCACAAATTTACTTGAAGAAAATCCAGATAATATGAATATATCAATGAAAGGTTTGTCAAAGTTTAAGGGTGGAGTATTTTATGATCTTGCAGGTCATATGATAGATCAAATATGTTGGATTTTAGGGAGACCTAAAAAAATAAATAGCTTTTTTAAGCATTCTTATAGTAGTCAAAAAAACTTTTCTGATAATACTGTTTCTGTTTTTGAATATGAAAAAGCTTTGGCAATTATAGATATAGCTGCAATGGAAACGCAACCTATTGCTAGAAGATTTGAAGTATATGGAAGTGAAGGGTCAGCGATTATGGAACCTTTTGAACCTGCTGATTCAATAAGATTAAGTATAAATAAATCAAATAAAAATTATAATAAGGGAATTAATATAATAAAAATTAAAGACAAAAAAAGATATGATGAACCATTCGAAATATTTTTAGACAGGTTGAAAAAAAACAACAAACCTGAATTCGATATAAATCATGAATTACTAGTACAAGAAAGTTTAATGAGGGCAATTAATGGATAAGAAAAAATATAAAGTAGCAATCGTAGGATGTGGAGGGATAGGTCATGCACACATGGAAGGATATAACAAAGTAGAAGAAGTTGAAGTTATTGCATGTTGTGATCCAGTTCCTAGCGCAGTTGAATACTATAAAAAAGAATTTAATATCCCTCATGGTTTTAACGATATTGATGAAATGTTGCGTGTAGCTAAACCTGAGATTATTTCAATTTGCGTTTGGCATTTATTACATGATGAAATTACTATTAAGGTAGCCAATTATGAATCAGTTAAGGGAATTATATGTGAAAAACCAATGGCTATAGGAGTAGAAAAAGCAAGGTCAATGGTTAATGCGTGTGAAGAAAATGATGTAAAGCTAGCTATCTCTCATCAAAGAAGATTTACTCCAGGTTGGATTAAAGCCAAAGAATTAGTAGAAAACGGAGAAATCGGAATACCTAATAGAGCAGAATTAAGAGTGAAGGATGGATTGTTAAATTGGGGAACGCATTCAATTGATGGAGCAAGGTATATACTAGGTGATCCTAAACCTGTATGGGTAGTTGGAGCCGTTGAAAGGTATACAAATAAATATGAAAGGGATACAGCAATTGAAGATTCATGCATTGGATTAATTCATTTTGAAAAAGATTTACAATTTTTCATTCAGTCTGACTTAATGGATAATGAAGCAGACGCAGGAAAATTTGAAATTTATGGAACCGAAGGTTTTCTTAAGATAACTGAAACTGAGGTAAAAATATTTAATAGTAGCTCTAATGGTTGGAAGGATGTGCATATTGATTTAGAAGATGGAGATGTTGCGATTGGAGGCAACACCAATGCTGCACAAACAAGAGAATTAATTAATTGGATTGAAGGCGGAAATAAACATAGAGGAGCAGGAGATATAGCTGCAGAAACTGTAGAAATTATGATGGGTATATATGAATCTGCAAGACAAAATAGATTAATTAAGTTTCCAATGCAGGAAAAAGGGTATCCATTAGAAGAAATGATAAAAGAAGGTAAGTTAGAACTTGAATCTAAAGAAAAATACGACATCCGTGGATTCTTAAACAGAGAAAATATAGACGAAGATCTATATTCAAAATTAAGAGACGACGGGCTTTCTCATCATGAGGCAATGAAAACTGTTCATGATCAAAATTAACTTATTTTTTCTTAGAAATTAATATATTAATACCCAAGATTAATATCAATATTACCCAAAGAATTTGAGAAACATTAAAAATTCTATAACCAATCTCTGTATTTACTTTCCATATCAAGCCCAATACTAGAAAAATTGGGCCTAATCCTAAAAGCCCATATCCAACTATAGAGTTCATTAATGGAGTCAGATAGTGATTACCAGATTTTATAATAATATATCCAGTAGCTGCTGTTGCTAGATAGATTACATACGTTGCTACCGCAAAAACACCCCAATAAACAGCATATACTCCTCCAGATGCAGCTCCTGCAATTATTGAATTAATTGAAGCAAGGTTATATTGTTCCATTGCTGCAGGATCTCCTGATTGAGCAGCCATTCCAGCTTGATTAGCAATTTGATAAGCTATCATATTCATTTCTGCTGAATCTGCAAAAGCGTTTGCAATACCTAAAGTTATAAGAAACATAACTATAGCAACAATATTTAAGGTTATAGCTAAACCTTTTATATTTTTTTCTCTATCACCAATTCCTTTATAAATTCCAAGAATTCCATTTAAGAAAAAGATCAATCCTAATCCAATAATTATGAAAAATATCTGCGCATTTTCTTTATTTGAACCTAAATTTTCTGTAAATGCATTTATCTCAGTTACATTTTCAGTAAATGCGTCAGAGTTACCAGGTACCAAAAAATTAAATATACCAATAAGCAAAACCCCTATTATCAAACTTGAACCAGTAATTAGCTTAGACATCTTATCTCTTTCATGAAATGTTTTATAAAATACTACACATTAAGTTGCATTAAGCAATCATAATTGCATAGTTTTCAAGAAGTAAATCTAGGAATAATATTTTACAATTGTGATAAATATTTTTTGAGGGAATAATGAACCTAATATCAATTAAAGAAAATTTGCCCGGTTTAATTTTTTGTTTTATTTTCGGAATAATTATATATTTTTTATTTGAAAATTTTAAAATTAAATTTATAGATACATTACTTAGTGGTCTAATCGTTGGAGTAGTGATTAAGAATATAAAATTTTTACCAGATCTATCTATCTTAGATAAAGGATCCAAGTTCGCAGGAAAACATATACTTGAGTTCTCAGTTATGCTGATGGGCGCTAGCATTTTTCTTCCTGATCTTTTTGAAAATGGAATTCAATTATTTATAGTCATAGTAATTGCAATAATTGGATCGATGCTAATTTCCTATTTAGTCGGTTATAAATTATTAAAGCTAGATAAGAAATTATCAACATTAGTTGGTGTAGGGAATTCAATATGTGGAAACTCTGCAGTAGCTGTTATTGCTCCTGTTATAGGTGCAACATCGACACAAATTGGAGCAGCAATTGGTATAAGCGCTATATTAGGTGCGAGCCAAATCATTTTACTACCTTTATTAGTTCCTGCTTTTGGGCTTGGGGATTATCAATATGGAGTTGTGGCAGGATTATCAGTTTATGCAGTAGCTCAAGTAGTTGCCGCTTCCTCAATTATTAGTCCACTTTCTGCTAATGTTGCAACAGTAGTAAAACTAACAAGAGTAGTATTATTAGCTCCTTTGGTACTAGTACTTAGATTTTTTTATAAGTCAGAAGACACTAATAGCAATAGTAATTTAGTATCTACAATATTAAAATTTTTACCATGGTTTGTAATTGGATTCTTACTTTTAGCTATTCTTAGAAGCACAGAAGTTATATCCAATGATTTTGGTTTAGATATAAGATCTACAGCTAAATTCCTTTTTATAATATCTATGGTTGCTATAGGGCTATCTGTTGACCTTAAGGAAATGATTAAAGTTGGACCAAAGGTTGTAATAACAATTCTTACAATTATTGCTTTTATGATTCTTTTAGGAGTTTTTTCTTCAGGTTTTATTAATTAAGAAATCACAAAAATAGCACTGTCTGCATTTAAGTTTGGATTATCTGTAATTTTTTTATTATTCAAAGTATCTAAATAAAGCGACTCTTTGATACTAATATCTTTTTCTTCACAGAATTCTAAAAAGTCATTTATTGATGGGAATCTAACATTTGGAGTGTCATACCAGTTATAACCATACCAGCCTGAAATCTTAGGTGCTTTACCCTCATTGTAGAACATTTCTCTCATTGGCTTAAAAGCAAAATTAGGGAAAGATACTATACTTGATTTTGAAACTCTAGTCATTTCTTTAAGAATTTTTTCAACATTCTTAATAGCCTGAAGGGTTTGAGACAAAATAGCAACATCAAACTGAGAATCATAAAATTTTTCTAAACGGCTAGCTAAATCACTATGAATTACGTTTATCCCTTTAGCAAAACATGAGATAACATTGTTTTGATTTATTTCAACTCCTAGTGCTCTGGAAATTCCAATTGTTGAAAGTTGTTCAATTAATTCCCCTTCTTCACAACCCAAATCTAATATACTTGATTTCTCAGGTATTAATTCTGCTATGTATTGAAAATCAATTCTATTATTCAGCCCAATCTTAACAGTAGAGTCTAATTTCTTTACATCACCTTTAAGTTTAGATTTATTATTTAATTTATTGAAAAAAGACTTTGTTAACTCACCATAATGTTCTATATCCTCTTTTAAAAGGAATGCATCATGACCAGCATTAGACTTTACATTACAATAAGAAACTTTTTTAGAGTGTGAAATCAAGGCTTCTACAATATCTAGAGATTGAAAAGCAGGATATAGCCAATCACTTGTAAAACTTATGAGTAACCACTCACAATGAGATTTACTAAGATTTTCAGAAAGAAGTTCTTTAGTTGCTCCTAGATCAAATAAATCTAAAGCTGTTGAAAGAGTAATATAACTATTAGCATCAAATCTTTCTACAAATTTTTCTCCTTGATATGCTAAATAGCTTCCAACAGAAAATTTTTTTTCAAAACTTGTTGAAATATCTCTTGGGCTATTTCTATCAATTTCAAATTTATCATTCATTGATTCTCTAGAAAGATATGTAATATGACCTAACATTCTAGCTAATGCTAAGCCTACGTCAGGCTTTTTATCATTTTCATAATAATTTCCTGAGTTAAAATATGGATCACTAATTATTGAATTTCTTGCAACAACATCAAATGCCAACCCTTGCGTAGTCAGCCTTGAAGAAGATGCTATAGGTAAGCAACCCTCAACTTTGTCTGGAAATTGTGTAGCCCATTCTAAACATTGAAACCCACCTAATGAGCCTCCAATTACACCTAATAATTTATCAATCTTTAGATGATCAATCAGATATTTTTGGACAATAACCATATCCTTAATTGTTACAACTGGAAAATCAGCTCCATAATATTTACCTGTTTTTGGATTGATCGAATTAGGGCCAGTTGTTCCTCTGCAGCTTCCAAGAATATTCGAACAGATTACAAAATATTTATTAGTATCTAAAGGTTTACCTGGACCAACCATTATATCCCACCATCCAGGAACATCATTTTCATCATGCTTAGCAACATGAGAATCCCCTGTAATAGCATGGCAAACTAAAATACAATTAGACTTATCTTGATTTAATTCACCATAAGTCTCATACGCAACTTTAACATTCTCTAACTGATCCCCCCTTTCAAGATTTAGGGTAAATGGGATCTCAAATTCTTCAATATATTTTGAGAATTTATCAGTTCTAAGATCATCTGAACTATTTATGCTATTCAATCTAACCTTTCATATTTCGCCCTAAAATTAGGGCGAAATAAAATTTTACTTTATCCTAAAGCTTGATCAATATCAGCCTTAATGTCATCAACATTCTCAAGACCAATTGATAATCTAATGTATTCAGGATTTACCCCTGTTTCTTTTTGTTCTTCCTCACTTAATTGAGAGTGAGTTGTAGAAGCAGGATGTATAACTAATGTTCTTGCATCACCAATATTTGCCAAGTGACTTAATAATTTTACATTATCAATAAATTTGACAGCTTCTTCTTTTCCACCCTTAATTCCAAAGCCAATAATTGCACCTTGTCCATCCGGCAAATATTTTTTAGCTCTTTTATGGTCCGGATGTGATTTTAATCCTGGATAATTTACCCATTCAACTTGTTTATGTTTATTTAGAAACTCTGCAATTTCTTTAGCATTTTGACAATGTCTCTCCATTCTCAAATGTAAAGTTTCTAATCCTTGAAGAGTTATCCACGCAGCAAATGGACTCATAGCCGCCCCAGTATCTCTTAGCCAATGAGTTCTTATATGAACTAAGTAAACTAAATTACCTAGTGGTCTCAATGCTTCTTCTAATACTGCTCCATGATAAGAAGGTGATGGGCCACAAAATTCTGGCCATTTATCTGGATTATCTGCCCACTTAAAATTACCACTATCTACTATAACTCCACCAATATGTGCTCCATGACCACCTATAAATTTAGTAGTTGAATGTATAACTATGTCAACGCCATGCTCAAAAGGTCGAAGTAAAAATGGGGTCATAACAGTGTTGTCACAAATTACTGGTAATCCATGATCATGACTGATTTTTGAAATTTTCTCGAAATCAGGTACATCATTTTTAGGATTACCTAAAGATTCAAAATAAACACATCGTGAATTCTCATCAACCAATTCATTAATCTTTTCTGGCTCATTTGGATCAAAAAATCTTACTTCAATTCCTAATTGCTTGAATGTTTGTGTAAATAAAGTCCATGTTCCTCCATAAAGACTTGTTGAGGAAACAATATTTTGACCACTGTGAGCAATAGTCAAAATTGCAGCATTTATAGCAGCTTGTCCAGATGAGAAAGATAGAGCATATATTCCTCCATCAAGAGCAGCTATTCTTTGTTCAAGTACGTCATTTGTTGGATTCATCAATCTAGAATAAATATTTCCAAATTCTGCTAACCCAAACAAATTTGCGGCATGTTCTGTGTCATTAAAAACATAGGATGTTGTTGGATAAATTGGTACCTGTCTTGAATTTGTAGTTGGATCAGGTTTATATCCAGCATGCAAAGCTAATGTTTCTCTTTTTAAGTTCTCCGTCATAATGATTCTCCTTTTAAACAAAAAAACCCCGTTATTACGGGGTTCACTAATTTTTTCCTGAATCTTATTTACACAATAAAAACTAGACGTCCCCCTTTGAGAAAGTCATCATCATGTTCATATTCATTGTTAATGTAAATAAATCCATAATGGCAAGTATACTATCAAAATTTCTACTTTGTCAAACGAAAACGAAAAATAAAGTTTATAATGAAAATACTTTAAAAGCTTATTCAAGATATCTAATGAATCCAATAATAGAAGTTCTAAAAACAAAAGATTTCAAAAAATTATGGTTTATTGGAACAACTGGAATGAGCATGAGATGGATAGAACAAATTGCTCTAGGGTATTACGTTTACCAAATAACTAAGGATGAATTTTTAGTTGGTCTAGTGTTCTTTTTCAGAAACATCCCAATGCTTTTATTTGGTGCTTTTATTGGAGTTATATCTGATGAGTTTGATAAAAAAAATATTCTAAAAGCAACTCTACTTATTACAACAGTTGTCTATTTATTACTAACTGTAAGTTCTTTCATTGGCCAATTAAATTACTTTCAAATATGTTTTGGTGCTTTTATAGCAGGTTTAGCCTGGTCATTCGATTTTCCAATAAGAAGATCTCTTTTGAGTGAAATAGTTGATAAAAGGTTATATCCCAGTGCAATAGGACTCGATATGACATCTAGTAACCTAGCAAGAGTTATTGGTCCAATTTTAGCTGGAATTGTTCTTCAACAGGTTAACTTATTTCCAATATATCTTTTTGGAACTCTTATGTTCCTTATGGCTTTTGTCGCATGCACAAGGGTAGAAGTTGATGGATATATAAAAAAAGAAAATACAAATAGTCTAAATTATTTATTCAATGACCTAATAGAAGGAATAAAATATATTTTTACAAGTAGAACATTAATTACAGTTCTAGTTGTAACAATAATAATGAATTTTCTCGTTTTTACTTACCAAAGTCAATTAACTGTTTTGGTTCAAACAAACCTTTCTGATTTACCAATCATTTTAGGAGTTTTGGCTGCACTAGAGGGACTTGGGGCTACTCTTGGAACATTAATGATCGCAAACTTTCCACTAAAAAGAGGAATGATGATTTTTCTATCTGGCTCTTTCTTATTTGGAATTTGTATAATAGCGTTTGCTTTTTCTAAACTTTTCTTTATTAGCATCTTATTAATGATCATTGGTGGATTTGGAATGGCTGGTTTTGGTACACTTCAGTCAATTTTGATAATTAGTGCAGCTGATCAAAAAATTAGAGGTAGAGTACTTGGAATCTTAGCAATAACTATAGGCACTCAACCAATTGGAGCATTTTTATTGGGATATTTTTCAAGAGAATATGGATCAGTGAGCGCAGTAAAGATATCTGTTATTATCGGAATGATACTATTATTTCTTGTTACAGTTCTATATTTAGGGAAAAAACCTAATTCATCAAATAGTCAATAATCACAGCTGTTATAACTCCGAAAATTACTGCTGCTATACCCACTATAATAAAAATATATGAAGGTCTCATAATATTTCTATCTCATCATTTATAGATATATATCCAGTTTCCAATGGAGTTACAAAGGCATACATATTTCCTTGTAATTTTTTTATAACATCTGGATCATTATAAGAAATACTCGCACAAGCATCCTTTACTAGAGTTACTTTTAATTGAATTGAATTATTTACAGATATAATTTGACCTTCATTCAAAGAATTAATATCTAAATCATCTATAAGTATATTTTCTCTTAACACACCTTTTTTTAAGTTATGTAAATCATAAAGCTTCCCATCAACCATCATTATTTGCCTTGAATCGTTATATTTGGAAAATCTATCTCCTTCAATACCAAAATGTTCAATCAATTTTATTTTTTGTTCATATTTCATTTCTTTTTGTTTACCAGTATTTACTGCTAAAGATCTAATTTGCGGCAAGATTTTCTCCTTAAGTTAGTTGATAATTTTTACAGTTTTCATTCCTATTAAGACCATTAATAATCCAAAAGTATTTGTAAGAAAGATATTAGCAAATAGTAATAAAATGTTTTTTTGAGTCATAAAGTTATAGTTATCAAATGCAAATGTTGAAAATGTAGTTAAAGAACCTAAAAATCCAATAATCAAAAATATTTTTAGATTCTCAGAAAAAATTAATTTATTTTCAAAAATACTCACTATTAATCCTATTAAGAAACAACCCAATAAGTTTACAAAAAATATGCCTACTGGAAAACTTAAATTTAAATTTTTATCTATTTGAGAGCCTAATGTATATCTTGCTACTGCGCCCAAGCCGCCTCCAGCTAAAATCATTATTATTTTTATAAGCATCAATTATCTCGTATTTTTTTCATAAGCATTCGAAAAAAAAAATTATATTAGAATGATAATTCATAGAAAAAAATTATTCTATATAATTTTTTTTCTAGTATCTTTTACTTAGTAGATTTTGAGGAAAAAATTAATACTCTTGTTTATTTAGAAAAAAGCTTAAAAATAAAACTAATGATTACATTATTAGTTTGCCTTTTTGTAACTTCAATTAATCAATCTGTTGTTTCAATTGCAGGTCCATCAATAGTTGCAGCATTAGGAGGTTTTGAGTATTATGCATGGATCTTTTCAGCCTTTTCTCTTACTTCAGCTATTTGTGTTCCAATTGTAGGAAAATTAAATGATATTTATGGTGCAAAAAAAGTAATTTTATACTCGCTTATAATTTTTACTTTTTCAACTCTTTTATGCGGTCTAAGCAATTCTATGTTTTTCTTTATTTTTTCTAGAGCAATTCAAGGTATAGGTTTTGCTGGAGTCATGGGCACTATTTGGATTTTAATTGCTTCACTATGGGCACCTAAAGAAAGAGGAAAGTGGTTAGGTATAACGTCTGCTGGTTTTACAACTTCAGGTGTTATAGGTCCAATATTTGGAGGTTTAGTTAATGATCTTTTTAATTGGAGATGGATTTTTTATCTTAATATTCCTATATCTATTTTTGCAATAATTTTTTTGATAAAAATTTTTCCTAAACAAGAATTATTAGAAAAAAAGAAATTTGATTATTTTGGAGCATTGGTTTTTTCAATTTTTGCTAGTACATTCTTATTCGCTATAAGTTCTTTGAATAATTCTAGTTCAACATTATCTATTTCATTTTTTTTACTAATAGCAATCTCATTAATCTCATTAGGATCATTTCTTTACTATGAAAAAAATAATCCAGAAGGTTTAGTTGACTTAAGTTTATTCAAATACAAATTTTTTACAGGAGGAATGCTTGGCTCTTTATTTATTGTTATTAGCTGGACTGTATGGTCAGTTTTTCTTCCACTAACTTTAATTGGTGTTAATGGATACTCGGCATCTAAAGCATCTTTGGCATTAATAGCTTTATCAGTAGGAAGTGCTGTAGGAGCAAACTTTTTTGGTAATTTAATTGGAAGACCTAAAATGTATCTGCCAGTTTCAATAATTGGATTTAGTGTGGTTGGAATTTCTATGGTAATTTCTG
>RQOS01000061.1 GCA_008373205.1 SAR202 cluster bacterium | reverse complement strand
GTATTTATGGTGATGATGTATTAATTGTTATCCAAAAAGCCAATACTGAACCACCGGAAAAAATAGATAATAGGGAGCTATAAAAAGCTATCCAACTAATTATCCAACTTTATCCAACCTTTTTAAGTATTAAAATAATAGAATCATTTATAATTGATTTGGTATCATTACAAATACGCATTCTAACTAAATGGGGCCTTAGCTCAGCTGGGAGAGCGCTTCCCTTGCACGGAAGAGGTCGGGAGTTCGATCCTCCCAGGCTCCACCAAATCTAAATTATTTAGAAATAAGATCTTTAGCCTTCTGTTTAGCCAAGTCACTTAAGCTTTGAGCTTTCTCTTTATAACTTTTTGCCCACTCTGTTTTAGCCTTATTTGCTTGGATTATCCCATCTAGTGTTTCTGATAATTCCATATTTGTTTTATCCAAGGCTTCTTTTGACATTTTTTCTAATTTATCTTTTTCTTCATTTAATGAGTTTATAGCTTGATCAAGAGCTTCATCAGGTTTTGCTTTTACTGCCAACCTATACTGATTCATTGTTTCTCTTTCAACCATCATAGTCATATATCCTTTTTTCATATCAAAACATTTTGAATTATCAGCATAGCAGTTGCTTAATATTTTATTTATAGCTTTAAAGTAGCTAGGATATTTATGAATATCGAACCTATCATCAAAAATAGATCTATATGGAGTAAAACCAAAATTATCAATAGATATATCATGATTATGGTTACCATCTGTTCCAATACCTAGTGCAATTCCAGTATGTTCATAGTCAAATAAAACTCCTGGTATATTTGCGATTGGATCCTCAGGAAAGAAAATTCTGTAATTATCTTTTACATATTCATCCATCAATTTTCTAAATTCACTATTTCCTACTCTTGGAGCTCCTAATGTTAGTAATGAAACATCATATCCAGAATACATTGATGCATCTAATGCTGATAATGATGCTAGAGCAGAGCCAAGACTGTGACCTGTAAAAATTATTTTATTAGGGTTATTCTTTTTAATTTGCTCTTTTATAACATTTCTAAAACGGTTGTATTCTTTATCAAAACCACTATGTAGCAAGATATTTTCTTCATTTATCCATTTAGGAGTAGTCAGAGATCCATCTAAATCAGTTAAGACATTTTTAGTTAGGTCATTTCTATCACCAGATGTAGATCTGAAAATGACAAAAAGAATATCATCTTTTTCTAGCATTAAAGCTCTTCCACCACTAAGATTTATTGAGAATTTATCATAAAGTTCTTCCCCTGGAGCAAGAATAAAATCATCTCCAATTATCTTATATCCTCTTATCTCAGATTTTTCTCGAACGTACTCAATATCTTTCAAAACTAAATAATTTTGATATACGATATCTGGAAGCATACTTTCAAATCCTATTTCTTGTAGGCTAACTACAGGTTTTGCTTCAATTTTTTCTGTAGTTTGAGAGATTATTTGATCTACCTCTTTAATTTCTGAATCTCCAGAACTGGACGTACAACTCAAAATAAAGATAAGCATAAATATAGATAACTTTTTTAGCATATTCATTTTCTCCAAAATTTATATATTTATAATTTTATAATATTTTCTATGTTTTTTTTGGTTTCGCACACGTCGAAAAAATAATAGCAGTTATTATCATCATTATTAATCCTGCAAACCAAACACTTTGATAACTTCCTGTGTAATCTCTTACATATCCTGAAATAGGAGCTCCTATACCTCCAATAATTAGTATGAAAGGAGTAACTTTACCTCTTATTGTACCCAAATTTTTTCTTCCAAAATAATCTGCCCAAATAAATGAATGAATGAACATTAATCCTCCAATACCAAGTCCAAAAATTGCCATTGAAACAAAAATTACCCAAAACGAATAAGCATAAATTGTAATTAGGCTTGCTATTGCTAAAAATAAGAATGCTAATGTGCCTAAAAATCTTATACCTAATTTTTTAACTAAATTACCAACAAAAAAAGTACTTATTCCTGCGCAAACTGCATCAAAAGCTGTAGCTAAAGCAATAAGTTGAGGCTCCAGTCCTCTATCCATAAAAGCTGGAATTCTATGAATTGCAATAGTTCCTGTAGCAATTGAAATCACTGTAAGACAAAAAGTAATTTTCCAAAACACTCTTGTTTTGACAGCCTCTCCAAATTCCCATGATACTTCCTTATCTATTGAATTTTCAGAATTAGAAATTTCTCCATCTGGCACCAAGCCTATATCTTCTGGTTGTCTTCTTAGAAGTAACAATGCTGGAGGTACAATAATTAATATTGAGATCAATCCAAATATTATCCAAGTATTTCTCCATCCTGAAACATCAATAAAAAATTGAGTTAATGGAACAAAAATCATTGCTCCAATAGGTACTCCTAATGATGTTATAGCTAAAGCTTTTCCTCTTTTTTCTACAAACCATTTTGATATTGGAACTGTAGTAAGCAATGCACCTGGGCCTCCTAAACTGGTAATACCAATGGCTCCAAAGATTAATATCATTATTATTCCACTAGAATTAAATCCTAGAAGAATCAAACCTAAGCCAGTTACTATTACGGCTATTGGAAGTAAAATTCTAGCGCCATATTTATCAATCCAAGATCCTAAAATTGGGCTACTTAATCCTCCAACTACCTGTCTTGCAGTAGATGCCCATCCAAAATATGATCTACCAATTAGAAGCTCATCTCCCATAGGTTTAATAAATAGGCCAAAGTTTAGAGTTCCAAGAGCCATGGTCATTGAAGATGTAATAGCCATTACAAAAACGATTTTCCAGCCATAAAAAATTGAATTTTGTTTTTTAGACATAAAAAGGGGTTAATAAATTTACGATACAAGTAATATATCTTAAATAATTCTTTAAATATACTTACTTGAGTTTATAAACTTTAAGCGTTGACTATTAATATTCCTCATCTATAATTGATTTGGTTCGCTTCATTCAACATATTGAATTTTTTGTGGAGTTTTTTTGTCTCAGAAAACGGTTAAGCCTGAAAAAAATAAACTAATTAGATTTTTGTGGATTTTACTTGGATCTCTTTTTGTAGGTATTGGATACTTGGGGATTTTTGTACCAGGATTACCAACCACAATATTCTTAATACTTGCAGCGGGTTGTTATATTCGCTCTTCTCAAAGACTCTATAATTGGCTTATAAATAATAAACTTTTTGGACAATATATAAAAGATTATTATGAAGGCAAGGGAATGCCACTAAAATCCAAAATTGTAGCCCTATCTATGATTATTATATTTTGTTCTTTTGCAATATTTTTTGTTGTAGAAAAAATATTGATTGATGCAATTATTTTTCTTGCAGGACTTGCTGGAATACTATTTATAACACTAAGAGTTCCTACAAAAAAATAATTGTATACTTAAAGGGTTGACATTACATTTTTCCTCATTGTATACTCCATAGGTAAACAATTAATTTGAGGAAAATTATGACAAAAAATTCTGTAAAAATTACTCTTATTTCAATGTTAGGTATGCTTGCATTATTTGCTTGTTCTTCAGAAGCTGAAGTAGTTACTGAAGTTGTTGAAGTAGAAAAGCAAGTAGTTGTTGAAAAAGAAGTTATAAAAGAAGTTCAAGTTCCTGGTGAAACTGTAGTTACTGAAGTTGTTAAGGAAGTTAAGGTTCCTGGAGAAACAGTAATTGTGGAAAAGGAAGTTGAAGTAGAAAAGAAAGAAAAAGAACTAGTAATTTATTCTGGTAGATCTGAATCTTTGGTAGGACCAATTATTGAAGAATTCTCAGTTCTTACAGGAATTCCAGTTGAAGTTAAGTACGGTAAAACTGGAGAAATGGTTAGTTTATTAGAAACAGAAGGAAGTAAAACACCTGCTGATGTATTCTACGCACAAGATCCTGGTGGATTAGGTGCAGTAGCTGATATGCTTGACCCTATGTCAAGAGAAGTATGTGATTTGATCCCTGCTTGGGCTGTAGCTCCTAGAGATGCTGCTGACCAATGTAGCTGGATTGGTATTACAGGTAGAGCTAGAGTTTTGGTATATAACCCAGACGTATTAAGTGAAGCTGATTTACCAACTTCTATGGAAGACTTAACTGATCCTAAATGGAAAGGTAAGTTAGGATGGGCTCCAACTAATGGTTCATTCCAAGCTATGATTACTGGAATGAGAATTTACTGGGGTGAAGAAAAAACAGAAACTTGGTTAGATGGAATTATGGCTAACGAACCAATTGTGTACCCAAAAAATACACCACAAGTTCAAGCAGCTGCTGATCAAGAAATACAACTTGGTATGGTAAATCATTACTACCTACATAGATTTATAGCTAAAGAAGGCGAGAACTTTAAAGCTAGAAATCACTACCTAAATAATGGTGATGCAGGATCAGTTGTACTTGTTTCTGGAGCTGGAATACTAGATGCTTCAGACAACAAAGGTAATGCAGAAAGATTCATGACTTTCATGACGTCAAAAATCGCACAACAATACTTTGCTACTCAAGTTCACGAGTATCCATTAGTAACTGAAGGAGTAAGTCCTAACAGAATGCTACAAGATATGGAATCATTGAGTAAGCCTGATATTGACATTTCTCAGCTTGGTGACCTTGAGGCAACTCAAGCACTACTGATGAAAGTCGGTGCACTTCAATAAGATAAAAATCTCTTCTTAATCTCGACTAGATAGGGGCCTATTCTCTCCTCCTGAAAATGAAAAAATAGGCTCCTATTTTAGTCTTAAAATAGTTTCCAAAAAATTATTTTAATTCTCCAAAAATAGGTTCTAAAATATTTCTATGTTTTTTGCTTTCTTCTGTATCTTCATCAGGGAGCAATGCATTCTCTTCATAAAGATCATTGACCATGTCATAAATTCTTCCATCTTCATATAATTTCCATGAATGATTTCTTATGAATCTTTGTACTGGTTTTTTATTCCTTCCACCGGCGTCAAAATGAAAAAATATCCAGTCTCTTGGATCTCCTTCATTTCCTAATAATTGAGGATAAAAGGATTTTCCATCTATAATGTAATTTTCTGGGAATTCTATACCTGCAGCTTCAAACATTGTCGGTAGAAAATCTGTACTATCTACTAAATCTGTACTTACTAGAGATGCAGGGATTTTCCCTTTCCAATTACAAATTAAAGGTACATGTGTACCAGTATCAATAGTTTTCCCTTTTCCTCCAGGAATTTCAACATCTCCCATAAATGAAGAAACTTCAATAGGTGAACCATTATCTCCAAGATAAAGAATTAGGGTATCTTCTCTTATTCCTAAATCGTCTAATTTATCTACAATTTTTCCAATAGTTTTGTCATGGTACTCTACCATATCTTTATAGTATTTTGCATCATCATCCCAACCTTCTAACTCTTCCCATGTTCTGCCTCCTAGCGTAATGTTTGAAGGAGGATCAAAAATAGCAAACTCCTCACTATCTGGAGTAGGTTCAAGTGGTCTATGAGTTAGTGTCATTGGGAAATATACAAAAAAAGGGTCATCAGAATTTCTATCCATAAAATCTAAAATATATTCTGAAAAAATATCTTCACCATAATTGCCTTCAGTGATTTCTTTGGTTAGATATTCTCCATTTTGATAAATAATTGGATTTTTATACCTTGATCCCTTTTCTTCAGTTTGATGCGCATGCCAAACACAAAATTCATCAAATCCTGCATCTTCTATTTTTTGACCCTTGTTTCTATCTTCAGGCATTTCATCTAGTGGGTTGTAAGAGTAAAGTTGCCATTTCCCAGATATTAAAGTTTTATACCCGTTATCAGTCATTATGTGACCAAAAGTTTTTTCGTTAGGATCCATTAGTCCAAATCCAATATAATTTCTAAAATTATATTTTCCTGTCATTAATTGAATTCTTGTTGGAGTACATAATGGTTGAGCGTGTGCATTTTCAAACCTTATGCCTGTTTTTGCTAAATTATTTAATATTGGTGTTTCGTAAGAAGTTCCTCCATTAGCATTTATTACTTCATAGCCCAAATCATCGGACATTATTAATATAATATTTGGTTTCTTTTTTTTCATAATTTTACCTTTCTTATCCTCTTTCTCCTTTATCATATTCTGCATACATATATGGATGATTTTCATCAAATTCAGTTAAAGGTTTTGGATTAGCAATTCTACTAGCTGGTCTTACCTCTTCACCTTTTATATCCAAGAATTTGTCACCTAAACTTTTCCTGTAATCATCAGCCAAATTTGATAATTCTGTAACTATTTCCTTGTTTTCGTTATATAAATTAACTTCTTCGCCAATATCATTTTCTAGGTCATATAATTCATTTATTAAATTACCCTCTTTTTTGAAATGTAATTTCCAATTTTTATACCTAATAGCTTCTAATTCATCCTCATTATAGTAAAGAAACGATTCTCTTTTTGAGGAATTATTATTTGAAAAAAATAACTCAGACATATCTATTCCATCAATTTTTTTTGATGGAAGTTCTCCACCTATCAAGTTTGTAATTGAAGGTAAAAAATCCATAGTTGTTGCGAGAGCATCTGTTTCTTCTCCTTCATTAATTTTTCCAGGCCATCTTATTATGCAAGGAACTCTCTGACCACCATCCCATGTTTGCCCCTTACCTCCTCTGAGATTTCCATTACTACCTCCTTGGTTTTGTAATCTAGATCCATTATCACTAGTGAATATAACTATTGTATTTTCATCAATGCCTAACTCTTTTAATTCATCAAAAATTACTTTTGTAGACCAGTCAATGCTTGCCACACATGCTCCATAATCTCCATTTTTTGATTCTTTTACAAATTTCTCTGCTGCGTATAATGGAAGGTGAACTTGCATATGAGCTAAATATAAGAAAAATGGACTTTCAGAATTTTCTCGCATGAAACTTACAGCATCCTCTGTGTATCTTTCTGCAATAGATCTTTGGTCTGGTTGTTCTTGTATGACCTCTTTGTCTCTTATAAGTGGTAGAGGAGGGCGATCCCATTCTGTTATTTTATGCAAGCTAGAGTCATTTGGAATGTAATCTTTTATTTTTACTTGCCTGCCCATATCATTACTATAAGGTATTCCAAAATATGAATCGAAACCATGATTAGTTGGCAGAAAGTCTTCTTGGTCACCACAATGCCATTTACCTATGATTTTAGTGCTATATCCTGATTCCTTTAGAGTTTTGGCTATAGTTTTCTCTTCAGTGCTTAATCCAATTCCTTGCCCTGGAAATAAAACCCTTAGTCCATCAAATGTACCAAAGCTTATTCTTTGAGGATAGCATCCTGTTAGTAAGGAAGCTCTAGAAGGAGAACAAACTGGTGAACTTACATAAAAATTTGAGAATTTTTTACCTTCATCTGCCATTCTGTCTAAAGTAGGGGTTTCATTGATTTTTGAACCATAACAGCCAAGATCACCGTAGCCTAAATCGTCAGCAAATATGATAATTATGTTTGGTTTTTTCTCCTGATTGATCATGCGACATCCCTTGTTTTGATTTATAATTATTTTAGATTTTTATAATATAAAAATAGAGATTTCTATGCATAAAATACTAAGTTTTTATGAATTTAATACTTTTGATTTTTTAGATGTTAAAGAAAATCAAAAAATTTTATTAGCTAATTGTAAAGAACTGGGAATAAAAGGAACCATTATATTATCCGAAGAAGGTATTAATGGGACAGTATCTGGTAATGAACAGAGTATTGATAAATTAAGCTTATTATTGAGTTCGCTTGGATATAAAGCAAATATAAAAATATCTTTTTCAGAATCAGATGCCTTCAAAAGACTAAAAGTCAAAATACAATCTGAAATTGTAACTTTTGATGGATTGGGAAAATTTGCATCTAATACAGGTGATTTTATTGATCCGAAAGATTGGGATAATTTCATTAATAATGATGATGTACAGTTGGTTGATGTTAGAAATTTTTATGAAACTGTAATTGGAAAATTTCCTAATTCAATTGATCCTAAAACTGAAACTTTTACTGACTTTAAAGAATTTATTGATAGTGAATTAGGAAACTTAAAAGATAAAAAGATTGCAATGTATTGTACTGGTGGAATTCGATGCGAGAAGGCTTCTTCCTATATGAAAGATATCGGTTTTAAGGAAGTATTTCAATTAAGAGGTGGAATAATTAACTATTTAAATTCTTTAGATAAAAAAAATGGATCTTGGGAAGGTGAATGTTTTGTTTTTGATGAAAGAGTTTCCTTGGATTATGGATCTGAAGAAGGAACTTTTGATCTTTGTCATGGTTGTAGAAATCCAATAGATGATGATGATAAAAAATCGATTTATTACGAAGAAGGGGTAAGCTGCCCAAATTGTATAAATATTAGAAGCGATGAGCAAAACGAGAAATCAAGACAAAGGCAAGCTCAGATAGTTTTCGCTAACAAAAGAAAAAATCTATAGAGGATTTTTTCCTCCTTCAAATACAAGGATATATAAAAGCCTTATTAATTGAAAAAGTAGATAAGTAAAGAAAAGAACAAATCCCCATTTAATTATTTGTCTAATAAGTGCCTTGATTTTATTTTGATTCAAAACTATTCTCCTCTAGGTATTTTTTATAGTTCTGCCAGAAAAAACTTTAGTTTCATTATTATTCATCATGGATTTTTTACCATTTACAAATATATATTCTATTCCATCAGGAGTCTTTTTAGGATTAGTAAAAGTGCTATTATCTTTTATATTTTCAGGATCAAAAATTACAAGATCTGCAAAATAATTATGCTTTATCTCACCTCTTTGTTTGATATTAAATTTTTGGGCCGGCAATTTAGTCATTTTGTTAATTGCTTTTTCAAAACTTAATATCTTCTGATTATTCACATATTCATCAAGAAGCCTTGGGTAAGTTCCCCAAGCCCTTGGATGTGGTTTTGATCCTACGTCAATCCCGTCAGTTCCAATCATAACTTTTGGATGCTGCATAATGTTTCTAACATCATTCTCTTCCATTCCAAATGCAGCGACTAAAATTTTATCTGAAACTTCTGAAATTAATTTTTTTACAGTTTCTTCAGTTGGTAAATCATAAACATGTTGTATATCTTCTAAAGTCTTCCCTTCTAGAGATTTATCTCCTGGAACAGAACAGAGTAAAACCTCATTACTATCAGATTTCCCCATTGGGCTATTTGGATCATTATTAAAAGTACCATTTATTAAAAGCGCTTTTAACATAGTTGATCGAGCAGTATATGGATATTGATCTGCATGAATATCTAATCCCTTTTTTGAATATTCATCTATCATACTTAATGCTTTTACAGAGTTTCCCCAATTACTTTTCCCGACGCATTTTAAGTGTGATATTTCTACTTTTACATCTGCACTTAATCCTATGTTTGCAGTCTCTCTTATTGAATGAAATAAACCTTCTGCCTCGTTCCTCATATGAGAAACATAAATTCCATTATATTTTTTTATGGCTTTAGTTAATTCAATTATTTCTTCAGTTTTTGAATTCCTTCCAGGCTCATAAACCAAACCTGTAGAAAACCCTAAACACCCTGATTCCATACCTTCTTCAACAAGATTGACCATTTTATTTAATTCTTCTTCAGATGGATAATTTTTATCAATTATAGATAATGCATCTCGCCTAATCGTATGATGTCCAATTAATGCTCCAACATTGATCGATGTTGGGTAATTATCCAACATATCAAAATATTCCCCAAAATTTTTCCACTCATTAGCTAATTTAGATACTTGGTACAAAGAAGACATTTGTTCCTTAGCTGAGATTATAGGCGAAACTCCAAAACCACAATTTCCAACAATCATTGTTGTAATACCTTGGCATAAATTATGAAGAATTCGTTTATCATTTACTACCCGAAAATCATCATGAGAATGAACATCAATAAATCCTGGACAAATTATTTTATTGTTTCCATCTATAATTTCTTTGGAGGTAGAATTATCTAAATCTTTAGTAATAATTCTATCTTTTTCAATTCCAATATCACCAATGTATGAATCAGTTAGATTTCCATCAATAACTCGAGCTCCCTTGATAAGAAAGTCCAACATTACTTAAATTTTCCTCTTCCTGCAATAGGTACAGATTCTTCTAATATTCCATCTCTGTGTACAAAGTAATCATCATGTAAATTTATAGTAGTATCTGAATGCATTGGTCTTAGGAAAATTTTATCACCAACCTTAAGGTCATTTTCTTCTTCAATTATGCATTTACAATGCTCCTCAGATAAGCTGATCAGCTTTATGCCTTTTGGATATACAACTTCTGGTAACCCTTGGTCCATTGATACAGACTTTAATCCACAGTCAATAACAATATTATTTTTTCTTCTTGATACGACTGTACACATTAATGATAATGCTGGTTGAAAATCATCAAATATTTTTAAGTAATTTCCATCCATAAATATGTAAGACCCACACTGAAGCTCGGTAATACCTTCTATTTTAGATGTTATATTGTAAGTTCCAGTTCCAGATGCGGACACTATTTTCACTTCAATTCCATTTTCAACTATCAAATCTCTAGCACTAATTAATTTGTTCATTGCTTTAGTTGTTTCATTGACTCTTTCCTCATAATTATCAATATTCACTGTATGACCTTCATACCCCATGATTCCCTCAAATGATAGGCCTTTTTTCTCTTTTATTAATTTTGTGAAATCAACTATTTCATCTAATTCAAGACCACATCTATCCATTCCTACATTAACTTCAATGATCACACCCAAAGTTAGAGAATTTTCCTCAAAAGCTTTTGACAATTCATTTACATTGTCTTCATTCTCAACAGCAACCATAACTTTAGATATTTTGTTAACATTTACTAATCTTTGAATTTTGGATTTCCCAACTATTTGATTGGGAATCAATATTTCAGCAATACCACCTTTTGCCATTTCTTCAGCTTCACCTAATTTAGCGCAACAAATTCCAATGGCACCTTGATCTATCTGTTTTTTAGCCCAATATGGACTTTTATTAGTTTTTGAGTGCGGCCTCATAGATACATCATTGTCATTCGCAAAGTTTTGCATTTTTTTTATATTATTTTCAACAATATCCAGGTCTACTATTATTGAAGGGGTATCAATTTCTGAAATATTGATACCTTTTTGATTATTTTGAATAGTCATTTTTTTACTCTTTTACTTATTTATAAAAATAATAATAACTCAATTATTTTAGGATGATATAAAATTTACTTATGAGTTATAAAAAAATAGGGATTATAGGATTTGGTTCTTGGGTAAAAAATGCTTATTTGCCAATTTTATCTAATATAAAAGAGGTAACTATAAGCCATATATCTGCAAAAACTAAAGAATCTCTCGATCTAGCTAAAAATAAAATTAATAATGATAGTTGTAAATTTTCATCTGATTATTTAGAAGTTATTAATAATAAAGATCTAGACCTGATTATATTAAGTGTTCCTGATAATATTCACGGAAAAATTCTTGATCAAATAATTTCAAAAGATATTGATTGTATTTTCGAAATGCCAATATCCGATAATAATAAAGAAGCAGAGGCAATAATTAATAAGATATCTTCAAAAAATAATATTTATATTCCAAATTTAGAAATGTCATACTTGCCTGTAGTTGATTATTTAAGAGATATTTTTTCTAATAAAGAATTTGGCGACTTGCTAACTGCAAAACTAAAATTATCAGCTAGTTGGTGGCCTGGCTTTAGTATTTATTCTGCATCTTCATGGTACATAGATGTTCTAAATAATATTTTTAATTTATTTCCCAAAAAAGTAATAAGTAACATAGAATCAAACTCAAATTTTCCAACTGAATCTAAAGGATCTGCTATTTTAGATTATGGTGATTTTTTAGCTGAATGGGAATTTGATATGGAAAGTAATGAAACCTTATCTGTAATTTTGGATTTATATTTTGAAAAAAAACTTATTAAAGTTGACCTGTTGACCTCAGAAATAAAATCAGAAAACAATAAAAAAATATCTTTTTCTGAACCTTATCAAGGTTGGGCGGGGATGAAAGAATTTATAATTAATAGTGTATTTGAAAAACAGGATAAGGATATTCACATGACAAATATAGAAGTCCTGCAAAAGATTTCCAATGGTTTAGACTTATCAATGAAAACAAAAGATTGGTCAGAGATCAAATGAAAAAAATTATAATTTTATTTATATTTACTCTTTTATTATTTGGTTGCTCGAATGAAGAAGAATTTAATAAATTCAGTAAATTTAATGTAGCCGGAGAAAAGACTAAAATTTTTGATCCTCAAACTGGTCTTGATATTTCTAGAGGAGAGAAATCGCCCGTTATTGACTTAGATATAACTAATGGTGCTACTGTTACTTATCCGGATAATAGGCCTACTATTTTCTTATTTGTTGCTCATTGGTGTCCTTATTGTATGGAAGAAATTCCAGAGGTCATTCAATGGATAGACCAAGCTGACTTAGTCAACAAAGATGTTAATGTAGTTCTTGTGGTTACCCATATAGACTCTGAAAAAAATAATTATCCACCAGACCAATGGTTATTTAATGAAAATTGGCAATATCCTGTTATTTATGATGATAAAAAAAATTCTTTGTCTGATTATTTCGGAATAACTTATTTCCCTTCATGGGTATTTACTGAAAGTGACGGAACTATTGCCCTTACTCATGCTGGAAGATTAGGTATTGAAGAGTTAAGTAAATTAGTAAATTGACCTATATATAGTTATTAAAATCTAAATTGATAATTATATGTTCTTATAATTTTTTTTATAGACATCTTTTGTATAGAAAATATTTGATATGGTTGATTTTTTTTTAAAAATATGAGTTATAATAAACCGATAGGGCCAATTGGTCCTATA
>RQOS01000060.1 GCA_008373205.1 SAR202 cluster bacterium | reverse complement strand
TTTTGTGTCTGTCCCATTTTTTTATAAATTATTCATAAATTTTTCAGATTTTGGATTCTCTTTTTATAAATTTTTTGGGCTTATATCCTTTTCTTTTATTATTTGGATATTGAGCTCGATGGGAATAATAGATTTTAGGTTACCAGATATATTAGCTATATTTTTATTATTTAGTATATTTTCAATAGTTATTTTTCTGCGTAATAAAAATGAAATCCTATTCTATATAAAAAAATCATATAAACAAATTATTACAGTTGAGTTGATATTTTTTCTACTTTTGGTGATAGGCATAGTAGTTAGATTTCTAAATCCTGATTTATGGCATCCTCATAGAGGAGGTGAAAAACCCATGGATTTAGCCTATCTAAATGCTATTGTAAGAAGCTTCTCTATGCCCCCTTATGATCCATGGTTTTCTGGATATACATTAAATTATTATTATTTTGGACAATTCATGGTTGCTCTATTAATAAAGCTTACTGGAATACCCTCTGCAATAAGCTACAATCTTGCAATACCTACTTTTTTTGCGTACTCAGGTACTATTATTTTTGGCTTTTCTTCTAGTTTTGTTTATCTATATAAAAAAGCTAGGGATAGTAGCCTTAATTGGTTCAAGTCCCCTTTATTTATAGGAATATTTTCTATATTTTCAATCTTAATTTTTGGTAATTTTGATGGGTTAGTTCAATTATTTAATATAATGTTTGATCGTCAAGATTTTTTTGATTACTGGAGAAGTACAAGATTAATTTCAATGAATTCTTCTGGATTAGAGATTAATGAATTTCCATTTTTTACTTTTTTATTTGCTGACTTACATGCACATCTATTGAGTATACCTATAATGATTTCCATAATTTCTGTGTCATTTATTTTTTATTATCAATTTTTTGAGAATGATTCAAAGTATAAACACTTAGCTATATTATCATTCCTAGCTCTTCTTACAGGTTGCATTCAAGGAACTAACACTTGGGATTATCCTTTGAGCCTTTTTATTGTTTTAGTTTCTATATTTTTTTCTTTTATATTCTTAGATATTAAAAAATATGACAAATTCAAAAAAATTATTTTTTATAGTTTGTTTTACTTCATAATGACAAAAATTCTATTTTATAATTTTGATCAAAATTTTATAATGCCTGAAGTAGGAATATCTTTATCGAACTGGAAAACACCAATTTTTTCTATAGTTCAGATATCTTTCTTACCAATAGCTATAATTCTTTTATTCACGATAATTTATTTCAAAAATCTATCGTATAAAAAGAAATATTTTCCTGACCTGAAGTTTAGTCTTATAAAAAATAAGATCATACTATTATTACTATTGATAATTTTGTTCATGGTAATTTTATTTTTTCTAAATCTTTATACAATTATTCTTTTTTCTACTCTAGTCTTAATTGTTTTATTTGTAGCTGTAACAAAACTTTTTCTATTTGAATCAGACTCGAAGTTATTTTTGTGGATAACATTATTACTTGTAGTTGGTTTATCTATACCTATTTTTACAGACATTTTTGTTATGAATGATGACATCAATAGGATGAATACGGTGTTTAAGTTTCATTTTCAATCTTGGATTCTTCTGAATTTAGGAGCTAGCTTATTGATACCATTAGCTTTTCAGGATGCAAATAAGAAAATATATAAAAATATTTTCTCTTATTTAGTAGGAATACTAATAATTTTGGGTTTAATTTATCCGATTTATTCCTTAAGGCCTAGAATATTAGATAGATTTAACAACGAATATAAAGGTCTTGAAGGTGATTACTATATGAAGGCAGCAAAATATTCTCAGACAGGAAACTTAATTGATTTATCTACTACATATGATGCAACTAAATGGATTAATAATAATATAAATGGTAATCCAGTGATAGTTGAGGCTTCAAAAGAATTATATAGCTGGTCTTCAAATGTATCTATTAATACTGGCTTACCAGCAGTATTAGGTTGGGACTGGCATCAAAAGCAACAAAGATCTCTAAATGCAAATGCAGTAAATCTTAGAAAAAAGCAAATTGAAGAATTTTATACTACTAATTCAGAGCAATTTATAGAGGACTTTTTGAATTTTTATTCTGTTAAACTAATTATATTTGGTCCAATTGAAAAAAATCATTATCCTGACTTTGATACAAGGCTTAAGATAGCTATGAGTGATAGAGTTTCTGAAATTTATAGTAATAATGGATACACAATTTATGAGTATGAAAAATAGTTTATTTATATTTTTTGATATATATGGAACACTTGCAGGATTTTATCCTGAAAGAGAAAAAATTCAAACAAAAATTCTAATTAAATACAATATAACCCTTACTGAAAACCAAATAACCGAAGGCTATAAAGATGCTGATGAATTTATGACATATCAAAAAAAAATAAAACCTCTTAGATTGATGGATAAAAAAGAAATTAAGAATTTTTTTTCTATCTATGAAATGAAAATTTTAGAGAAAAATGGGATTTTTATCGATAAAGAAAAGGCTTGGAAAATTTGGGAAGAAATTTCTAATGAAAAATATGAATTAAAAATCTTTTCTGATGTTTATGATAATTTAGATTATTTAAAACAAAAAAATATTTTTTGTGCTGGAATTACTAATATGGATATTTCAGGAGAGTCATTGATTAAAAATTTAAAACTTAAAAATCATTTACAATTTATAATCACTTCATATGATAGTAAATCTGAAAAACCTGATCCAAAAATCTTTGAATATTGCTTAAAAAAAGCAGGTGCTAAAGTAACTAACTCATATTTAGTTGGAGACCAGATAGAATCTGATATCAAGGGGGCTGAGAATGTTGGGATTACACCAATACTTATTGATAGGTTTGGGTATTACAAAGACTTCAATAAATCTCTAAAAATCACTAATCTTGATGGCCTAAAAAAGATATTTTAGACCATCAATAAAAAATCAACTAAGCGTCAAAAGAAAGGAAAAACTCATAAGGATGAGGCCTTAGTCTGACTGGGTCAACATCATTCTCTCTTTTGAAATCAATCCAAGATCGAATAACATCTTCAGTAAAAACTCCGCCCTTCAGAAGAAAGTCATGATCTTCTTCAAGTGCATTTAGTGCTTCTTCAAGACTTGAAGGAACTTGAGGTAGTTTTGCCTGTTCTTCAAGAGGAAGTTCAAACAAATCTTGCTCTAAGGGTTCCCCAGGGTCATAACCATTTTCTATTCCATCAAGACCTGCTAATAACATAGCAGAAAAAGTCAAATAAGGGTTACAAGTTGGATCCGCAGATCTAAACTCAATTCTTTTTGCTGCAGGGTTTTGAAAGTACATAGGCACTCTACAAGCTGCAGATCTATTTCTTGCTGATAGAGCAAGAATAGTTGGAGCTTCAAATCCAGGAGTAAGTCTTTTATAAGAATTAGTAGTTGGAGCAGCTAATGCCATTAATGCTTTACCATGCTTAATTAATCCACCTGTATAATTTAGCCCTAATTGTGAGAATCCACCATATAAATCTCCTGCAAAAAGAGGCTTGCCATCTTTCCAGATAGATTGATGGGTATGCATTCCTGTACCATTATCTTCAAAAATAGGCTTAGGCATAAATGTGGCAACTTTACCGTGTCTTTTTGCAACATTTTTTACCACATATTTGTAAGCCATTACATTATCAGCAGTTTCTAAAAGTGTGTTGTAAACTATATCAATTTCTCCTTGACCAGCTGTAGCTACTTCGTGATGTTGCTTTTCAACTTTTATATCAAAAGAATCTTGCATTATTCTTATCATTTCATTTCTTATATCTTGTTGAGTATCAACAGGAGAAACAGGGAAGTATCCACCTTTGTGTTTTGGTCTGTGTGATTTATTAAGAGTAATACCATCTAACATATGGCTTTCTCCGGAGTTCCAAATACCTTCATCTGAATCAACATGATGGAATCCATGATTTGGTCCATAGTCAAAGCTAGCTGAATCAAATATGAAAAATTCAACCTCAGGTCCCCAAAATGATGAGTCTCCAACACCAGTACTTTTCAAATATTCTTGAGCTTTTTTTGCAACATTTCTTGGATCTTTTGTGTAAAATTCTCCAGTTACTGGATCTTTGATATCTGCAATTACAGTAACTTGTCCATCTACAAATGGATCTATTTTTACTGTTGATTTATCGGGCACTAGAAGCATGTCTGATTCGTCAATTGATTGAAATCCTCTAATACTTGATCCATCAAATCCAGTACCATTAGCAAACAGACCATCATTTACTTCGCTGATCGGAACAGAAACATGTTGCCACACTCCTGGTAAATCAATAAATTTTATATCTAATACATCACAACCATTGTCCTGCATTAATTTTAGTGCTTCTTTTGATTCATTAGCCATTTAGAAACTCCTGTCTTAAAATATTAAATGTTATTCTATAATAACTATTATTTGTTACAAAACTGTAAATAAAGTACAAACGATGAATAAAGAAGAAAATATTCTTGATTTGGGTAAAAATTATTTAAATCAATGGATAAAAGAGAATCCAGATAAAAGATTTGATCTTAGTAATATGTTTTTTGAGAATCAAGATTTTTCTGGCTGGAGATTTTCAAAATCATTAATGAATAATTCGAAATTTATAAATTGTGATTTTTCTAATGCAGATTTATCAGAAATATCTGCTCTTAGTGTAGATTTCACCGGGTCTAAATTTAAAAAAGCAGCTTTATATCGAGCTAATTTATCTCGATCTATATGTGTTAATGTAGATTTTGAAGATGCATGGCTATATAGATGCGTGCTGACCAATGCAAAAATAGAAAACTGCAATTTTCATCTTACAAAAACACAAAAAGTTAGATGGCCTGTAGGATTTAAGTTAGATTAATGTATTTTACTATTCTTAATAAATAGATTTATCTTTTCAGGATCTTTTTCTTTATTTGATTCTACTCCAGAAGAAACATCTATTGCCCAAGGTAAATATGAATTTGAGAAATCCTTTATATTATCTGGATTCAATCCACCCGCAATAAATATATTTTTATTAAATAATTTTTTATATTCAGACCAATCAAAGGTTTCTCCAGTTCCACCTGCTGAAGATTTTGAGAAAGTATCTAAGATAATATATTTTGAAACTGAAAAAAAAGATTTGATATTATTTTTCAACTCATCAAAATTCATTTTTTTCTTTATGTGAACTACTTTTATTACGGGTTTTTCTACCATAGAGATATATTCAATATCTTCATTCCCACATAATTGAACAAAATCTAAATTATAAATTTTAGTTAAGTGATTTAATTTCTCAATTTTTTCATTTAAGAATAAACCAACCTTTTGTATTTGAGATTTTTTTGATTTCCTGTAATCATCTATGTAATCTGATATATGCTTTGCATTTTTTTCATTTAAGTATCTTGATGAATTATTAATAAAATTTAGACCTACAAAATCCACTTCTAAATCAACTAATAATTTGGCAGTACGAATTTCTTTTATTCCGCAAATTTTAATTTTAGGATTATTTTTATACATTTTTTGAAGCTATATCTGAAATAATTTCTTGTATATTTTTTGATTTAATTATTGATTCTCCCACCAGTAATCCATTGGCACCTGAATTTATCATTCTAGTGGCATCTTCTGAATTTCTTATTCCGCTCTCAGCAATTTTATATATCCCTTTAGGTACCATGCTAGATAATGTTTCAAAAGTTTCTAAGTTAGTACTTAGTGTGTCAAGATTTCTGTTATTAATACCTAAAATATTAATGTCTGCTTTAAGTGCTAAGTCTAATTCTTCTTCATTATGAATTTCTACTATTACACTTAATCCTAAAGATTCAGCCAAATTATAGAATTTTATATAATTTTCATCGCTAAGTATTCTAATGATTAATAAAATACTATCTGCTCCAATTTGCTTAGCTTCATATATTTGGTACTCATCAATAATAAAATCTTTCTGTAAAACTGGTATTTTTTTTTGTTTAGATATTTTCAAGACTTCACTTAGGTCTTGATTACTTCCTGAAAAATAGTCTTTTTCAGTTAATACTGAAATGGCATCAGATCCAGATTTTATATACAGATCAGCTTGATTACTAGGTATTAAGTCTTTATCGAGTATTCCTCCAGAAGGTGATTTTCTCTTCATTTCAGAAATAAGAATATTTTTTTCCCCCAAAATCGATTCCAAATTATTTATTTCGAAGTATTTAGGATCCAATTGCATTATTTTTTCAAGCGATAAAGATTGTTTTTTCAATCGAACATGATCTTTTTTTTTCTTTACTATTTCTTCTAATATACCCATATTTATTTATTAGTTATTTCAATAAGTTGATTTAGCTTTTTTAAGGCTTTACCGTTGTATACATTTTCTTCTGCAATTTGATAGCATTCATCTAAATCTGAACTACTTTCATTTAAATATAGAGCGATTGAAGAATTGATTAGTATAGAATGTAGAACAGATTTTTTCTCTTCATCAGAACTAACACTTTTTAAGTTGAAAGAGTCAACTATTTTTTTTGCAGATTCTTTAGGTGAACTAACTATCAGATACTTTGAATCATATCCTTTTGTAAAATTAATTATTTCTTCTTTAAATTCATTTTTTGAGTCATAAAACTTTGTTTTATTATCTATCTCAATCTCATCAGCACCAGATTCTCCACTGATTGTTATTATTCTTTCTGAATTTAGGATTTTTGCGGCCTCTGCAATTTTTTTTGCAACTATACTATTGGGTGTTCCTATAATTTGTTTTTTTACTCCTGCTGGATTGGTCAATGGCCCTAAAAAATTGAAAATTGTTCTAATACCTATTTCTCTTCTTAGAGGAGCAGCAAATTTCATGGATGGATGAAAAGATTGAGCAAAAATAAATGCTAGATCAATCTCATGCAAACAATCTTCTACTTTTTGGGGATCAATCTGAATTTTTACTCCTAGCTCTTCTAAAACGTCTGCAGAGCCTGAGTTTCCAGACATTGCTCTATTACCATGTTTTGCAACTGGAATTCCTAATGAGGATACTATAATAGCTGAAGCAGTTGATATATTTAACCATTTCAATCCACTGCCACCAGTACCACATACGTCTATAGAATTTTCCTTTGATTTGATTTTTAAGGAATATTCTCTCATTATTGATGCCATTCCTGCTAATTCAGTTGAAGTCTCTTCTTTCATTGCCAATGCAGACATTAATGCTCCAAACTGTGAGGGTAAAATATTGCCTGACATAATTTCTCTCATACAATATTGAGATTCTTCATAAGATAAATTTTCTCTTGAATAAACCTTATTAATTAAATCAAAAATATTCATATTACAATCCTATGAAATTACTTAGTAACTCTTTGCCATTTTCTGTTTCAATTGACTCTGGATGAAATTGAACTCCCTCTAAGGATAATGACTTGTGTCTTATGCCTTGAATTGTCCCAGATTCACTTCTAGCAGAAATTTCAAAGTCCTTTGATAAAGTTTTCTCTTCAATAATAAGTGAGTGATATCTAACAGCATTAAAAGGATTAGGTATGTTTTTGAAAATACCTTTCTCATCATGAGATATAGATGAAATCTTTCCGTGCATGATCTCTTTAGATTGAATTATGTTTGCCCCAAAGGTATTTGCTATACACTGATGACCAAGACAAACTCCTAAAACAGGAATTTTATTAGAAAAATATTCTATCGCTTCCTTAGAAATCCCTGCATTATCAGGGTTAGATGGCCCTGGAGAAATAACTAAATGTGTAGGTTTTTTTTCTTCTATTTTTTCAGAAGTCGTCTTGTCGTTTCTAATTACTAAAACTTCTTGATTTAATTCGCTTAGGAATTGATACAAGTTATAAGTGAAAGAATCATAATTATCCAATAGTATAATCATTATAAATTTCTTTCTGCTTCATCAACTGATCGAATCAAAGCCATCATTTTATTCAAAGTTTCTTCATATTCATTTTCAACTTTTGAATCAGCTACTATTCCTCCACCAGCTTGTATATAAACAGTTTCATCTTTGAGGACTAGAGTTCTTATAGCAATACATGTATCCATATTCCCATTATATGAGAAATATCCTACACCTCCTGAATAAGGTCCTCTTTTTTCAGGTTCTAGCTCAGATATAAGTTGCATAGCTCTAACCTTTGGTGCACCACTAACTGTTCCAGCGGGAAACGCAGCTCTTAGAGCATCAAATTCGTCTAATTCATCTTTAAGAGTTCCTGTTACATTGGATACTATATGCATTATATGAGAGTATTTTTCTATTTCCATCTTTTGATTTACATTAACTGAACCAGGCATTGATACTCTACCAACATCATTTCTCCCTAAATCTAGCAACATAAGGTGTTCAGCGAGTTCCTTTTCATCATTTATTAGTTCATTAGCAATTTTTTCATCTTCTTCAGAGTCAACTCCTCTAGGTCTTGTTCCTGCTATAGGATGTACACTAAGCTGTTTATTAGATGACTTGACCAGTAATTCAGGTGAAGCCCCTAGTATTTGGAATTCATCTAAATTAAGCAAAAACATATATGGAGAAGGATTAATTGTTCTTAAGCATCTATATATTTCTATAGCAGAAGCTTTAGTTTTTTTAGTAAGCCTTTGTGAGAAAACAACCTGAATTATTTCACCGGAATAAATATTTTCAATACATTTCTCTATTGCAGCTTTGTATTCATCTTTAGTCATATTTTTTTCATATTCTTCAACCAATTCTCCATTAGATTTATTATTAGAGTTACTAATATTTGAGATATTGTTGAATTCATTAGGAATAGGTTTTTTTATTTTTTCGTAAATTTCATTTATTTTTTTCTGAGATTCTAAAAATATTTTCTCAAGCTCATCATCAGGATTTATTCTTGCATAATGAATTATAAAAATTGTTTGCTTAACATGATCAAAAACAACTAAAGAATCAGTAAGAAGAAATATTGATTCTGGAACTTCTAAGTTTGAATTGTCTTTTTTTGAAACAGTATTTTCAAAATATGAGATAGTTTCATAAGATAAATAACCTACTGCACCTCCTGTAAAAACGGGTAATTCTTCTAACTCTGGTACCTTAAAGCACTTAATCTCATCCTTTACTATTTCTAATGGATCTACTTCTCCATAATCTTGGTTTTTTCCAGTTTTTATTACTTTTCTTGGATTTGTTCCTATAATTGAGTATCTGGCTAGATTCTCTCCACCTGTAATTGATTCCAATAAAAAAGAATATTTATTATCTGATAATTTGATATAAATCGACAAAGGCGTTTCAAGATCTGCTCTTATTTCTTGATATACGGGAATAAGGTTATATTCTTTTGATTTTTCTACAAAATCATTATATTCTGGACTATCTAGCATTCCTACCAAACTTTCTTATAGGATGAGATTTTCATTTTATCACGTACTAGTTGCATAGTTTCATTGGCAAGGTTTCTCGCATTTGTTACACCAGTATCTAATGCTTCTTCCACAAGATTGATATTCTTTTCAAAGTAAGCTCTTTTGTCTCTTATTGGGTCTAGAAAATCGTTAAGAATATTTGATAAATAATTTTTTATTTCAACATCTCCAATATTTCCTGTTTTGTACCTTTCCTTGAAGTCATCTACATTTTTATCATTTTCAGTAAATGCATCTAAATATTGAAAAACAGGGTTCCCTTCAATCTTTCCTGGTATATCAGCTCTAATTCTATTAGGATCTGTGTACATACTCCTAACTTTCTTTTCAACAGCTTCTTTTGTATCGGAAAGTAAAATTACATTACCTTGGCTTTTACTCATTTTTCCTTTTCCATCAGTACCAGAAAGTCTACCCACTTTTCCTATTAGAGTTTCTGGTTCAGGGAAAACATATCCATACATGTTGTTAAATTTTCTTGCAATTTCCCTAGACATTTCTAGATGAGGAGCTTGATCCTCTCCTACAGGGACAAGATGAGCTCTTGGCAATAGAATATCTGCTACTTGGCTTATTGGATAATTAAAGAAACCAGCACTCCGCCTTTCTATTGGCAAGGAATCTAATTCGCCTTTTAATGTAGGGTTTCTTTCAAGCATGCCCAAAGGAGTTACAAAAGATAACAACATGCTTAGTTCAGCATGTTCAGGTACATAGCTTTGAATAACAAAATTAGATTTTTCTGGATCTAGTCCTACTGATAACCAGTCTAGAGTTACATCTATAACAGATTTTTTTATTAGTTCAATATCGTTAAAATGATCTCCCAAAGCCTGATAGTCAGCAATTAGGAAATTACAGTCATACTCTTCTTGTAAAGAAATCCAGTTATGAAGAGCTCCAACATAATGACCTAAATGCAAGGCTCCAGTAGGTCTGATCCCAGTAAGTATTCTTTTTTTATTTTCCATGAATAGTTTATTAAAATTTTCTATTAAGTTAATTGTCTCCAATTTTCATCTAATTTTTCAAATATTTTTTCATACTCTTTTACAGTATTTTTATATTTATCAATTTTTTGGGACATAAATTTAATATTTTCTTCAACATGCGATGAATTTTTTGAACCAATTATTAGAACATGTATTTCATCTCTTAACAAAGAGAATGCCATAGATAGCTCTATAGTATCAATATTATTCAGATCGATATCTAACTCATCTGACATTTTTAAAACTCTCTTAAAGTATTCATCATAAGCGCTTCCAAAGGATTCATGAGTTGAATTATTTCTATGATTCCTTACGCCTAACAAAGCTGCATTACCTATTGGTCTTTTTGCAATAACTCCAAGGTTTCTGTTTTTAGCTTCAGATAAAATATTTCTACTTCGAGCTCTTTGGTCAGATAAGCTGTAACTTGTTTGCAAAGTATCAAATAAGTTTGATCTAACAGCCCAATCTGCTGCTTCATTATCACCTGAATACCCAATAAATCTAGTTTTACCTTCTATTTTACAATCCTGTAAAGCTCTTATTACATCACCTTGTTCCAAAAGATGAGTTTCACATGAGTGTAATTGAACCAGATCTATAACGTCTGTTTGCAAATTTTTTAAGCTTTTTTCAACAGATGTCTTAATCTTTTCATAAGTCCACTCAGAATCAGGAGAGGTAGTTCTACCCGTTCCAGCTTTTGTAGCTAAAAAATATTCTTCTCTTCTGTGTCCTACTGATTTACCCACTATTGATTCACTATCAATATACATAGCAGCGGTATCTAAAAAATTTATTCCATTATCAAGGCTAAAATTTAAAATTCTATCTGCTTCCTTAAATCCATCAAAACCTAGTTGGAATCCAACTTGAGCTAGGCCTAATCCTAGCTTACTTACATTGGAACCAGTTTTACCGAAAGTATTATTTTCCATATTTCACATCCTGTTTTAAACAAAACTGCAAAAAAAACAACCGTTTTTTTTGCAATTTTGTTTTTGATATTTTGTATAAAATATACAAATTTAAACTATGATGCTTTACCAATCTTGAACATTTTAGTTCCACAAACTGGGCATACGCCTTGTGTAGCAGGCCTACCATTTTTCATAGTTATTTCCTGAGGATTAGACATTGTCTGTTTCCCCTTGCATTTCATGCAATAAGCTTCCATTTGAACCTCCGGTTCCTAAACCTTTGATTATTTATACTGTTATTTATATACTATCCAGAAGGAAAATACTACTTTATAAATAATTCAATTAGAATAAATTGAGTATAAACTACGGAAAAATTACAAATAAGTTACTTTTTATGGAAATTTTCAATACATTTGAAATATAATTTATACTGTAATCAATAGGAATATATTTTGACCAATACTGAATCCATACTAAGTGAAATCGATGAACTGAGACTAATTGCTCTGAGTGATTTAGATAAATTGCATGCTGATGATGATCAATTGGAAAATTGGAGAATCAGCTATCTGGGAAGAAATGGGAAATTATCTTCACTAATGAAAATACTGGCAACTATTCCTAATGAAGATAAAAGATTAGTTGGCCCAAAAATAAATGATCTAAAAGACCAACTTAATAAAACTTTTGTAGCTCACAAGAATAATATTAATAAAACTGAAGATGGATCTGACTATTTTGATAACTCATTACCAGGATTAAATCTTTCAGCAGGGAACTATCATCCAACAACTTTAATTATTCGTGAAATTTGTGAAGCATTTGGTTCTATGGGCTTTGAAATTTTAGAAGGTAAAGAAATTGAAACAGAGAAATATAATTTTGATTTACTAAACATACCATCTGATCACCCAGCTAGAGATCAATGGGATACTATCTGGCTAAATGCGTCGACAGAGGGTGAAAAGCATTTACTTAGAACCCATACTTCACCTATGCAGGCAAGAATAATGGAAAATAAAAAACCTCCAATTAGGGTTGTTGTTCCTGGAAAATGCTATAGATATGAGGCTACTGATGCTACGCATGAATGGGAATTCCATCAAATAGAAGGTTTAGCTGTTGATAAAGATATTTCTTTTTCCGAATTAAAAGGAACTTTATTTGAAATGGCTAGAAAAATCTTTGGTTCAGATCAAAAAGTAAGATTTAGATGTGATTTTTTTCCTTTTGTAGAACCAGGTGTTGACATGTCTATTTTATGGGATGGAAAGTGGATAGAAATTTTAGGAGCTGGAATGGTCCACCCTAAAGTATTGAGTGGAGTAGGATATGACCCTTCTGAGGTTAGTGGATTTGCATTTGGAATAGGCCCAGAAAGAGTATCAATGTTAAAAAATAAAATAAAAGATATAAGAAATTTTCACATAAATGACCTTAGATTCTTAAGTCAATTTGTAAGATAAATCATGAAACTTCCAATCAGTTGGCTAAACGAATATATAAATTTCAAAAAATCAGATGAAGAAATTTCTGAAAATCTAACTATGATTGGAAATGAAGTAGAATCTATTGAAAAATCAGGAAATATTGATGGAGTAATTGTTGGTGAAATAAAAAAAATAATCCCTCATCCTAATGCCGATAAATTAAAATTAACAATAGTTTTTGATGGTAATAATGAGATTCAAGTGGTTTGTGGTGCTCCAAATATAGAAGAGGGGCAAAAAATATTTTTAGCAACTCCTGGGACAAAATTACCTTTAGAAAATGGCTCTACTTTTGAAATTAAGAAGTCAAAAATTAGAGGAGAAATATCAGAGGGTATGATTTGCTCAGAAAAAGAATTAGGATTAAGCGATAATCATGAAGGAATAATGGTTCTTGATAATAGTTTTTTAATAGGAGATCCTTTAAGTAAGTATTTTTCAGAGACAGTTTTTGATATCGATGTTACTCCCAATAGAGTTGATTGTCTTTCTATCGTCGGTCTAGCTAGAGACTTATCAGCAAAATTTTCTACAAAACTAAACTTTAACTACAGTAATGACTTTGATATAGATAATTCTAAAGGGATCGTAGAAATTTTAGATGAAAAAATATGTCCTAGATATTCAGGAATAATTCTTGATTCAGTAAATATAACGGACTCTCCTGATTGGTTAAAATCAAAACTAATTTCAATTGGTGAAAGGCCAATCAATAATGTAGTGGATATAACTAATTATGTAATGTTCGAAATAGGGCAACCATTACATGCATTTGACTTGGATAAAATATCAGGGGATAAAATTTTTGTTAGAGAATCTAATTCTAAAGAAAAAATAATTACTCTTGATGGAGAAGAAAGAGAACTTCCAAGTAAAAGTATAGTTATTGCTGATGAAAAACAATCAATTGGTTTAGCAGGAATAATGGGAGGAGGAAATTCTGAGATTGATAATACAACAAAAACAATTTTTTTAGAGTCTGCGAATTTCAATCCACAATATATTAGAAATACTTCAAAAAAATTAAATCTTTCCACGGAAGCATCTATAAGATTTGAAAGAAATTTGAATCCTGAAATTACTGAATTTGCATTATCTAGAGCAGCGAATCTAATAATTGAATTAGCAGGTGGAAAAAGTAGAGGATTTATGGAAGATTTGTATCAAAATAAATCTGATAATAAATCAAAAATATCTTTGAAAAAAGATAAAATCAAAAGTCATTTAGGATTAGATCTAGATGATAAAAAAATTAGTAATACCTTAGAAAACTTAGATTTTACTTTTGATTTTTCAACTAAAGAATCTACATGGCAAGTTGATAAACCTTTTTGGAGATCGGATATTAATATTTCTGAGGATCTGCATGAAGAAATTGCGAGAATAATAGGTTATGATGATATCCCTTTATCTTTTCTATCAGGTGAAATCCCTAAGTGGGAACCAAATGAGCAATATGATACTAAAATATTTTTACAAGATATTCTTGTTGGTATTGGATTGACTGAAACAATTTCTTATTCTGCTACATCTGAAAAATTGTTAAACTTAACTCCATTAATTTCAAATTTAGGTAAATCAATCGAATTAGATAATCCTATTTCAAATGAACATGCTTATTTAAGGAAAAGTATTATTCCATCTTTACTTATTAATGCTTCTAGGAATACTCACTACTGGAAAAAACCTATTAGGTTATTTGAAACAGGAAGTGTTTTTTATATGGACCAATCAAAGATCATTGAAAAAACTATGATTTCGGGTATTTTAGCAGGTACTCGTAATGAATTAAATTGGAATCAAGAAGAAGGATTAGTAGATTACTTTGACATAAAGGGAATTGTTGAATTCATATTAAAAAAACTAAACATAAAGGTTGAATTTACAGATTACACTGATCCTTTGTTTGATCTCCATAAATCATCAAAGATATTTAATAAAAATATTAATAAAGATATTGGTTTTATTGGAGAGGTTTCATCTAAATTATTAGCTGAACTAGATTTTAACTCTAATAATGTGGTTATTTTTGAACTCGATTTAGATTCACTAATAAAGGCTAAATCTCCTATAGTTTATGAAGAATTTTCTACCTTTCCTCAGGCACACAGAGATCTTTCACTAATTGTTGAAAAAAACGTTAAGTTTGATGATCTAAATAAAATTATTTTGTCAGAAAAATATGCTGTTGAATCTGTTATTGTGGATTCATATGAAGGTGAAGGAATTCCTTCGAATAAAAAAAGTATATCAATAAGAATAAGTTACCAGTCTTTCGATAATACATTGTCTTCAAAAAATTTAGAAAAGATTGAAAAAAATATACTTTCAAAATTAAAAAAACAGTTAGATGCTTACATAAGAGAGTAAAAATAATGAATCAAAAAATAAGAAAATCTCATTATCATGCAGACATGCTTTCAGTTGAAGATGCTCGTGAAAAAATTCTTTCTAAATTCGAAATTCTAAATCCTACTCAAATTAATATTTTAGATTCTGTGGGAAGTATTGTTTCTGAAGATATTATTTCAGAAATTAATGTTCCTCCTTTAGATAATTCTGCTATGGATGGATATGCAGTGATTAAAGATGACTTAATAAATGCAGATGACGAAAATATAATATATCTAGATGTAATTGAAGAAATTCCGGCTGGATCAATTCCTAAATTATCTCTGTCAACAGGACAAGCTTCAAGAATCATGACTGGAGCACCAATACCATCAGGTTCTGACGCTGTTGTACCGTTTGAAGATACTAATGAATTAGAAAATAACGATAAAAGTAAAATAGGTATTAAAATCAGTGTTAAAAATTTAGAGAATATCAGGAAAAAAAGTGAAGATATCAAAAAGGGATCAATTATTATCAAGAAAGGCTCATTGATTACCTCAGCTACTATAGGAGTAATGGCCTCAATAGGGCTTGAGAAGGTGTCTGTAATAAGAAAACCTATAATTGGTATCCTTTCTACTGGGAATGAATTGTTAGAGCCTGGTGAAAAAAATCAAGATGGTAAAATTTATAATTCAAACACTTACACATTGTCTTCTCTAGTTAAAGAATTTGGTGCAACTCCATTAATTCAAAAACATGCATTAGATAAGGTAGAAGATCTTGAAAAAAAACTTAAAAAACTAAGAGATGTTGATTTAATAGTTACCTCTGCAGGTGTATCTAAAGGTGACTATGATATTGTGAAAGATGTTTTAGATAAAAACGGAGATATTAATTTATGGTCGGTTAATATGAGACCAGCAAAACCTTTGGCTTTCGGGATCATTACTATTGATGGGAAAAAAATACCTCTTTTAGGAGTTCCTGGGAATCCAGTTAGTGCAATGATAGCTTTTGAAAAGTTTGGACGATATGCAATAGATAAAATGAAGGGTAAGCCCTTAAAAAATAGACCAATTATTAAAGCTAATTTAGAATCAGATATTATTAATCACGATGGTAGAAGATTATATTCTAGAGTAAAAGTTATTGTTGACTCCTCTTCAAAAGTAATAGCAATCCCTATAAAAAATCAAAGTTCAGGTGTCTTAACATCAATGCATGAGGCTAACGGTTTAGCAATATGTCCATCAGATATTGATATACTTAAGAAAGGCGAAAAAATAGATGTTGAAATGTTTAATTGGAATGAGAACATTTCAGATATATTGAATAATGAGGAATAAATAATGACAATAAATAATGAAAGTGCAGTTGGTCTAGAAAAATATCAAATTAATGTTGAAGAATTTGCAGATTCTAATCTTTCATTTAATTTTTTAGTTATAGAGAAATTTTTTGATGATCCTTCAAAAAAGAAAGAATTATTAGGTAAGTCAGTTGATGAGCTATATAATGAAATTTCTATTATTGAAAATGATTCTGAAGAAAGTAATGAAGATTATTTACTAAAAAAATATGTTTTACCTGGCACATCTCTTATTGAAGCTGTTTTTAGAATATTAATTCTTAATAAAAATAACCCTATGACTATTTCTGAGATGGAAGAAAATCTTAAGAAAGCTTGGGCAACAGTAATATACCTAAAATCTTATACTAACGAGACTATTAGTAGTATGCTTAATGTTACTAATGAGTATTTTATTACACAGGTAGATTAACCTTTATATTTTCTTGACTCTTTACTCTGATTATAAGACCACTTAAAAAAGAGCACTGTTAATGTAGCAATAAATATAGTATTTCCAGGAATCCACATTATAAGTCCTCCTATCTTCTGGTCTTCTATTGCAGAAATATTAAGTAACCTAGGGATGTCTTCACCATAAATAACTGAATCTGCAAGAGTTATGAATGCAGCAACCACTGCTGTTGGAGTTACTGCTAACAGCAAATAGACTATTCTCATAGGGATACTTATTTTTTTTGCACCAATACTTAAACCGATAACAGGCCACCAAAATAGTACTCCACTGAGTAAAAATGATAGATGTTCAAAGTTATGTACTAATGAATAATTTAATGCATAGTTAAAGAAAATTGGAAGATGCCAAGTCCATAAAGAAATAATATAAAAAATCAATCCAAATCTTGGAGATGTGATTAAGTTAAGAATTTTTCTAAAAGGCTTTTGAGGTCTTATAAAATCAGCAATGCCAACTCTTATTATTCTAGGGAAAAACCATAAGTTAGCTGAAAAGAATAGCCCGCTTAATATTAGAGGAGGTACTAACATAATCAATATTAAGTGTTGAATCATATGAATCCAAAATGTATCTTCAAAGGCTGAAAGAGGACCTGACAGGGAAAATATTAAGAGCATGTATCCTAATAAGCCTCTATAAAATTTTAATAATTGTTTATTATTTTTTGATATAGCTAATAGCTTTAATGATCCTATTAGGTAAACGAGAAAAGTAATAATTAGAAAATAAAAAAATAAAGAACTATAATTCCATGAACTTATAAATTCTATAAAACCTATATTGTTATTCAAAATAATATTTTTCTAATTCCCAAAGCCATGAAAAGCTGAAAGAAATAAGAATAGAGTGAAAATTATAATTCCAATAATCATACATGTAACAAATACAGTGGAATACATTTTATGATCAAATCTAAGATGCATAAAAAAGGCAACAACTAATATAAATTTTAATATAGAAAAACCTAGCATTGCAGGAACTAGCAAATAAGCTAAAGCTTCTACGTCAAACCACCAAACTTCAATTAAGGTTATTACTCCTAATATCCCTGCTATTACCCAATAGTAAACAGGTCCAGCGTGTCCTTTTCCAGAGGTTATAAACGTAATAAAATTCTTGAATTTTATTACAAAGCCACCAAAAGGATGTTCATGAGGAGGGTTTTCATCGGCTTCCGATGTTTTAGGTATTTTCCACCAACCATTCCCATCATAATGAAATAAATCTTTTAGTATAGACAATTGAATCTCCTATCTAGTGTCCGCCTGTCCATGGAACTCCACCGGGTGGAACTCCGTCTCCAGCTGTTATAAGGTACAATAAACCAAAAATTATAATCCAAACTATATCAACAAAGTGCCAATACAATCCAGCTAATTCTAAATCAATGGCATTTTCACTTGTTAGATTACCGTTATATTCATTATAAAGTAAAAATATGAGCCACAATATTCCCAAAGAAACGTGAGCTCCATGTAGGCTTGTAAGTGTAAAAAATGTTGACCCAAATAAATTTACTTGAGGAGTCATTCCAATATGAGCAAAATGTGAAAATTCATAAACCTGAAATCCAATAAATATTAAACCCATTACAATTACCAAAATTAGCCATAATTTTGCAAGAGCCATTTTTGATTCCTTCAAATAATGAAGAGCAAGAACTATTCCTAAAGAACTCATAAGCAATACAAATGTACTGACTGAAGTTATAGGAATATCTAGTGTATCAGCAGGATAAGGACCAACTAAACTTTTATTTCTATAGGCCATAAAAGTTCCAATGAATGTACCAAAGAACATTACATCAGACCCTAAAAATGCCCACATTAGTAATTTTTTGTTACTAACTCCAGTGGAATTATTTATTTCTTCTCCGTGATGAACGGTTATTCCTTGATTTGCCATCTAATGATCTCCCTCGTGAGGTTCGTTTACAGGTTCAGTACTCCATCCAATGCTTCCCCAGAAAACTAATATTAGCCCAATGGTTACAAGTGCATAAGAATATAAAACTCCAAGCGCAGCTATGGATAATCCAATTCCAATAAATAATGGATAATAAGATAAATCAGGTAAGTGTATCTTTGATTCATCAACATTGGTCGTGTCCTCAACTTCAACTGAAGGCTCAGAATTATTCTTAGGGCTTCCTTCTAATAATCCTGGATATTTTTTATACCACCAATGATCTATATGTTCTACTTCTGGAATTTCAACAAAATTATAATGAGGAGGAGGGGAAGAAATTGACCATTCTAATGTTCTTCCGTCCCAAGGATCTCCACCAGCCATAACTTTTTTTCTACTTGATAAATAAACATTTGCTAGGAATACCAATACTGACAAAGCAATCAAAAAGCCACCTGCAGTAGCCGCTGCATTAGAAAGTTCCCATCCCATATTTTCAGCATATGTGTAAATCCTTCTAGGCATTCCATCTAATCCAACCCAATGCATAGGTGCAAATTGTAAATTAAATCCAACTATCATCAATATAAAATTTACCACTCCAATTCTTTCATTCAAGAACCAACCAGTAAATTTAGGCCACCAGAAATAAATACCAGAGAATATTGCAAAGATTGCTCCACCAAATAAGACATAGTGAAAATGAGCAACTACATAATAGGTGTCTTGCTGTTGAGCATCTGAAGGTGATACTGCATGAGTTACTCCCGAAAGCCCTCCAATAGTAAACATAGCAATAAATCCTATAGAGAAAAGCATAGCTGTGGTAAATCTAATTGACCCTCCCCATAAAGTTGCTATCCAGTTAAATATCTTAACACCCGTGGGAATTGCAATAAGCATAGTTGATACAGTGAATGCTGTATTAGCAGCTGGGCCTAGTCCCACTGTAAACATATGATGACTCCAAACAAACCAACCCATGAAACCAATAATTGCTCCAGAAAATACTATAAATGTATAACCAAATAGAGGTTTTCTTGCAAATGTTGGAAGTACTTCAGACACAATACCCATAGCTGGCAAAATTAAAATATATACTTCTGGATGCCCAAAAAGCCAAAAGATATGTTGCCAAAAAATTGGATCTCCACCTGCTTCTGAGTTGAAAAAGTTTGTTCCATAAACTCTGTCAGCAGTCATTTGTATTCCTGCTACACCTAAAACTGGTAGAGCAAGTACAATCAATATTGAAGTTATAAATGTCATCCAGGTGAATACAGGCATCTTCATCAATGACATCCCAGGTGCCCTCATGTTAATGATAGTAACTATGAAATTTAGTCCAGCAGCAATAGAAGCAACTCCTAAAACGTTTAATCCTAATACCCAATATGTCATTCCATTACCAGGATTAAACTGTACTGTTGAGTTAGGTGGGTAACCAAACCATCCACCATTAGGAGCCTCTCCTGTGAACCAGCTAATATTCATTAATATAGATCCAAAAATAAAAACCCATAAGCTTAGAGCATTTAATCTAGGGAAAGCTACATCTCTAGCTCCAATTTGAAGAGGAACAAGCCAGTTAAAAAATGCAGCTGACAGTGGCATTACCACCAAGAAAACCATAGTTGTCCCATGCATAGTAAACAATTGATTATAAACTTCGGGGCTAATTATAGAAGCTTCAGCATGTGATAATTGAACTCTGATTAGAAGAGCTTCTATTCCCCCCATAATGAACCAGAAGAAAGAAACTATTCCATACATAGTACCAATTTTTTTATGGTCTACTGTCGCAAGCCAATACCATAATCCACTGTGGGCCATGGGCCTTGGAAATATCCTTGGTATTTGAAATTGTTTTGGACCAGTTATGCTACTCATCTTTTCCTCTTTTATTCTTTTATATAGGTTGCCATAGAATCATCTGATGGCTTAAGGCTTAGTAAATATTTTGCAATTTGCTGTATTTCTAAATCTGAAAGTTTATTTTCAGTAGTGTAGATAGCAGCATGATTTTTCATCCTAGTTCCAATTTTTATAGTATCTGGATCTTCAATCCATTTTACTAGGTTGTCGTAATTATTTTCTTTTAATCCAGCACCTAAAGTTATTCTGTTACCAAAATGAGTTAGATTAGGTGCAGAAACAATTGCTGAATTTTCTTTATCTTTTTTCCATTCTTCCCATCTGTTGTATTGAGAGTTTATCTCTTTGTGGTACGCAGCTTTTTTATATGAATCATATGTATGACACATACTGCAATTACCTACAAATAGCTTTCTTCCCTCATCTTCATCTGATCCAGAAACAAGATCTTGAGGTGGGGTTCTCATGTACTCTAACCAATTTTGATAATCTTCATTTGTATGAACTATTACTCTAAATCTCATCATTGCATGTGCTACACCGCAAAATTCTGCACATTGACCATAGTAAAGCCCAGGATTATCAGCTTTGATCCATAATTGATTTTCATGATTAGGAACCATGTCAACCTTACCTGCTATTTTGGGTATCCAAAAAGAATGAAGAACATCTTGAGATTCTATATTTACAATAACATTAGTATCTTCAGGCAAATGAAGTTCATTAGCTGTTACTACTTCTTCTGAGGGATAATTAAACTCAAACCACCATTGATGACCTACAGCATTAATTACTAAAGAGTCTTCCTCATCTGGCATTACTTGTGTTTGCCAGATTCCTATAACAGTAGGAATTGCGATTATCACTATAATTATTGCTGGTATTATTGTCCAAGTAATTTCTAATTTTAGATTTCCATGAGTTTGAACAGGTAGCTCATCGTTTTTTCTTCTATATCTAAAGGTTACAAAAAGAATGGCTCCTTCTACTACTATGAAGACAATTACAGCTATCCAGAATGTGAATAGGAAAAGATTTTTTTGAATTTCAGACACAGGGCCTTGAGCATCAAAAGTTGATTGTGGTCCTTCTGGATTACATGCCATGAGTAATATAGATAAAACCATTACTATGGACAAGTTAAATATAAGCTTTATTCTTTTACTTAACATAAATATTTATTGATTATTTTATTCCTGAAAATATTTTATTAACTATTATTGTAATTTTTTTTGTCTTATTTAGACATGAAAAATTATAGCATTTATTATCATTTATTGTAATTTAGAAAAAATTTTTATATGAAAATATTAATCGCAACTACAAATTTCGGGAAAATTAAAGAATTCCAAGAAATATTAAATAAGAAAAAAATATTTGAAATATTTACCTTAAACGATCTAAATATCAGCGTTGATGTGGAAGAAACAGGAAATACTTTTGAAGAAAATGCCGAAATTAAGGCTACTTTTTATAGTAAATTATCTAAAATGCCAACAATTTCTGAAGATTCTGGGTTAGTAATAGACTCGCTAAATGGTGAACCTGGAATTTACTCTGCAAGATATGGTGGAGAAAATCTAAACGATAATGATAGGGTTGAGTTGGTATTAAAAAAAATGACTAAAATTCATAAAGAAGAAAGGTCTGCTAGATTTATTTCTGTTATTTGCGGTGTTGGATTTGGTTCTAGGTCACTTTTTTCTAGAGGCGAACTTGAGGGTTTTATTTCTAGCTCAAAACAAGGTAAAAACGGTTTTGGTTATGATCCAATTTTTTCTCCTATTGGAGACAATGCCACTCTTGCTACAAAAGAAATTGATGAAAAAAATAAAATTTCTCATAGAAGAAAATCAATAGAAATATTCTTAAATAAACTAATTAAGGATAAAATCGTTTAAATACACATATGAATAATCCTTTAGATAAATTAAATAGACCAGTAAAAGATCTAAGAATATCAGTAACAGATAGATGTAATTTTAGATGTACATACTGTATGCCTAAAGAAGTTTATGGTGAGTCATTTAAGTTTTTACCAAAGGATGAACTTTTAGATTTTGATGAAATATATCGCATTGCTGACACATTTGCAAAACTTGGAGTTAACAAAATAAGACTCACAGGTGGAGAACCCTTAGTTAGAAGAAATATAGAAGAATTAATTGCTAAATTATCAAAAATCAAAGGAATAGATGATATCGCGATGACAACTAATGCTTATCTACTTGAGCCTAAGCTGGATTCATTAATTGATGCAGGACTGAATAGATTAACTGTATCGCTTGATTCTATTGATAATGAAACGTTTAAAAAAATGAGTGGTCAGAATGTTGAAGTATCGAAAGTTCTGTCTGCAATAGATCAAGCAAATAAGAAAGGTTTTCAGAGTATAAAAATAAATTGTGTTATTCAAAAAAATGTAAATGAACACTCAATTATTGATTTATTAGATTACTTTAGAGATTCAGGTAATATTGTTAGGTTTATTGAATATATGGATGTGGGTAATTTAAACGGTTGGGAACTAAAAGATGTTTTATCCATTGATGAAATACTTAAGTTAATTGAAATTAAATATAAAGTAGAAGAAATCCCTCCAAACTATGAAGGAGAGGTAGCTAAAAGATTTAATTTAGTTGACTACTCTACAGAATTTGGTTTTATATCATCAGTTTCACAACCTTTCTGTTCAACTTGTACGAGAGCTAGAATAACAATGGATGGCAAATTAGTTACATGTTTATTTGCAAACTCTGGCTTTGATCTAAGAAGTATTATTAGACAAGGTTGCACAGATGAAAAATTGGATGAAGTAATTAAAGGTGTTTGGTTAAAAAGAAAAGACAAATATTCTGAAATTAGGCACGAGCTAACTAAATCAAATTATAAAAAAATTGAGATGTTTCAACTTGGAGGATAATAGATGAGTCTAGTATCAATTTTTTCTGATGGTTCTTCGCTAGGCAATCCTGGCCCTGGTGGTTATGGAGTAATAATGAGATGGAAGAATGAGGAAATAAAAATTTCTCAAGGTTATCGTGAGACTACTAATAACCGAATGGAGCTTTTAGGACCTATTGAAGCTTTATCAAAACTAAAAAAACCAGAAGAAGTTGTTATTACTACAGATTCTCGATATGTAATTGATGGGATTGAAAAAGGTTGGGCCAAGAAATGGAAAAAAAATAACTGGATGAGAGATAAAAAAAATAAAGCACTCAATGCAGATTTATGGGATCGTTTTCTTGATCTATGTGAATTTCACCAAAAAATTGAATTTGTTTGGGTTAAGGGACATAAAGGTCATGCAGAAAATGAACTATGTGATTTACTAGCAAAGGATGCTGCTTCTTCTGATAGTTTACTTATTGATGAAAATTTTGAAAAAAAGGAAAATTAGATGACAGAAAAAGATTTCTCGCATATAGATAGTGAAGGTTCCGCTAACATGGTCGATATTTCATCAAAAGAAATATCAAAAAGAGAGGCTATTGCTTCATGTGAAATTACTCTTAATGATCAAACGTATAAAAAAGTTAAGGCTAACCAAATGAGTAAAGGTAACGTAATTAATATAGCTCATTTAGCAGGAATTACTGCTAGTAAGAAAACTCATGACTTGATTCCTCTTTGTCATCAAATTCCATTAAATAAAGTTGATTTGTCTTTTGAATTTGATGATTCAAATAATCAAATCAATATAATTTCATATGTTTCTACAGATTGGAAAACTGGAGTAGAAATGGAAGCATTAGTAGCTGTTTCAGTAGCTAGTTTGACAATTTATGACATGTGTAAATCTATGGATAAATCCATAACTATAAATAAAATTCAATTACAGAAAAAAACTGGTGGTAAGTCAGGAACATATATTAGAGAATAGATACTTCTTTTTTATAAGTTTTTTGAATTTTTCATTATGATAAAATTTAATTTCAGAGTTTACCGTTTAAATTAATAGGAAATTAAATTTTCGGTAAAAAATTGGCTACGTAGCTCAGGGGTTAGAGCGAGCGCTTCATAAGCGTTAGGCCGGTGGTTCAATTCCACCCGTAGCCACCAAAACTAAAGAGGAATTTTAATTATGAATAAACCTAAAGTAGTTGTAACTAGAAAACAATTTGATTCGGAAATGGATAGGCTAAGGGCTGTATCAGATCTGACTATTATAGAATCTGACCACCTTCCAACTCAAGAAGAATTAAAAAGTAAGGTAAAAGGAGCAAAGGCTCTATTTGTTCATATTAATGATGACATTAATGGAGAAATAATGGATGCAGCTGGAGATTCTCTTAAAATAATTGGACAGTTTGGAGTGGGTTACGATAATGTTGATGTTGATGCAGCAAGTGAAAGAAATATTGCAGTAGCAAATACCCCGGGAGTATTGACTGAAACTACAGCTTCTTTTGCATTTACTCTAATGCAGGCAGCAGCTAGAAGAATAGCAGAATGCGATAGATTTGTTAGAGATGGTAAATGGAAATATTTTGAACCATTAGATTTATTAGGATATGATTTATCTGCTTCTGTACTTGGAATTATTGGATATGGAAGAATCGGATCATATCTAGGTAAAATAGCTTCTGAAAACAATATGAAGGTTCTTTATTATAATAGGTCAACCCCAGAAGAAACTTATGGAGCTGAAAGAATTGACACTATGAAAGAATTATTAGAAAAATCTGATGTAGTTTCTATTCATTGCCCTTTTACTCCTGAGACAAATAATTTGATATCAAAAAAAGAGCTTTCATATATGAAAAAAACCTCCACTTTAATTAATACGGCAAGAGGGCCAATTGTAAATTTAGATGATTTATATGATGCATTATCAAATAATAGGATTGCTTATGCTGCTCTAGATGTCACAGATCCTGAGCCTATTAATATGGATCATCCAATTTTGAAATTAGATAATCTCACGATTTTACCTCATATAGCTTCAGCAACAGTAGAAACAAGACGAAAAATGTCTATGATGACAGTTGATAACATTATTGAGGGACTTAATTCATCATTACCTACCTATTGCGTAAATTCAGAAAAAATTTCTTGGTAAGTTATTTTTCTGTACAATCTTATTAAAGCAATTATTTGCGCCTGTAGCTCAGATGGATAGAGTGCAGCCCTGCGAAGGCTGAAGCCGTGAGTTCGAATCTCGCCAGGCGCGCCAGAGGAGTGATCATGTCAATAAAATCAATAGAAATTCGAGAAGATAATCTTTTAGAAAATGGAAAATCATTCGGAGATATAGGTCAATATAGAGAAATTAAGGGACTAGCAAAATTTATACTTGATCCTAACGATGAATATAATAAAAAAATTACAGATATAGAAAATATTTCAACTAATAATCAAGGATTAGTGGAATTTTCTTCAGATATCCATATTATGCTTCCTTTAGATTCAAGTAAGTCTAATAAAAAAATTATTTATGACGTTAATAATAGAGGCAACAAAGTTATGCTATCTCAATTTAACTCAGCATCAAGGGGAGTTATGGTTGCAGGAGTTGCTCCTGAGGATGATATTGGGAATGAATTCTTGATGCTAGAAGGCTATACATTAGTTTGGTGTGGTTGGTCTCATGATGCTCCTCCCATTAATGGAAAGTTAAGACTATTCTCTAGTGAAATTGCTAAAGATGGAGAACCAATTAAGGGAAAAATTTATTCCCAATTTCAACCTATGAAAGACGTTGAGCAAATTATGTTAAGTGACAGAATGCACACTCCTTATCCAGCAGTAGATACCAATGAAAAAGAAGCTATTTTAAGTTTTAAGAAATATCCAGATGATGATCCGATAATCATTCCTCGAGATAAATGGAGATTTGCTTGGAATGATGGAAATGAGACTATAGATAACCCAAATTTCATTTATATGTCAGATAAATTTAAAGCAGGAATTATGTATCAAGTTTCATATAATGCTTATGGAGCTAAACCTACAGGTTTAGGTTTAGCTGCAACTAGGGACCTTATAGCTTATCTTAAGTATTCGGATGATCTTGATAATCCGACAAAAGGAGATATTGAGCAGGCTTTTGCGTTTGGAGTGTCTCAAAGTGGTAGATTCTTGAGGCAATTTATTTATCTAGATTTTAATTATGATAATTTAGGCAGAGAAGTATTTGATGGAATCATGCCACATGTTGCAGGTGGAATGAGAGGGGAATTTAACCAAAGATTTGGGCAAGCTTCTAAAGATTTGCCCTCTGTAATATCTCAACTCTATCCTTCTGCATCAATTATTACTGATGATATTGAAGGATCATCTCATGATGGCCTTATGGAAAAATTTAAAGAAAGAAAATCAAAATCTAAAGTTTTTTTTGTTAATACAGGTGCAGAATATTGGAGGGGAGATGCTTCATTAATTCACACTTCTGCAGATGGAAAAAAGGATTTAGAATCTAATGAAAACTCAAGAGTTTATCACCTTTCTTCTTGTATGCATGGACCAGGTGTCTGGCCTCCTACGGATACTCAAGAAGCTGATGGCATGAGAGGTCAAAATTACTTAAATTCCATTGATTATACTCCCTTAATGAGAGCCCTTCTAAGTAATTTGGATAAATGGGCGTCTGAAGGTATAGAACCTCCTGACAGTTCACATCCAAAAGTAAGTGATGGTACTGCTGTAGACCCTAATTCCCTTAGAGAAAAATACTCTAAAATTCCTATTAATTTTCCTGAACATTTTTCTTTTCCTAGAAAAATGGATTTTGGTTCTAATGAGGACATTGTTGAAACAATTCCACCAACTCATGGTGAAAAATACTCTTCAATTGTTTCAGATGTAGATGAAGATGGGAATGAAATTGCAGGAATAAGACATCCAGATGTACAGGTGCCATTAGCAACTTCAACTCCTTGGAATCTTAGGCATCCAGATGTAGGAGCGCCCTATCAAATAATTGGATTAACTGGTGGACCTAGAGGAGCTACCGTGCCTCTACCAAAGGAAAAAAGTGATGATGATTCTAGATTGTCAATTTCCGAAAGATATTCTTCTAAAGAGGATTATTTAGAAAAAATATCTAATTATTCTAAAGAATTGATAAAACAAAGATTTTTACTAGATTTTGATCTAGAGAATATTCTTAGCAGATCTGAAGAAAGATGGGATTATTTCAACAAATAATCTTTAGAATTAAAATATAATAAGTAGAGTCAATAAATAGAGGGAAATATGTGTGGTATTTTTGGTTGCGTGGGTGAAAAAGATGTTTCAAATCTCATAATTAAGGGATTGAAACGACTGGAATATAGGGGGTATGACTCCGCTGGTTTATGTCTTGAGACAGATGATAGAAATTTTGAGATATTAAAATCATCTAATTCTAATTATCCAGTGGATGTTCTTACTAAATCTTTAGAAAAATCAAAAATAAGTTCTAATGCTGGAATTGGGCACACACGATGGGCTACTCATGGTCCAATTAATAATATTAATACACACCCACATTTTTCTTACAGTAAAAATATTTCTATTGTTCATAATGGAATAGTAGAAAATTATGACTTTCTTAGCAAATTCTTAATAAGAAAAGGGGTTGAAATATATAGTCAGACGGATTCTGAATTAATAGCTCATTTAGTTGATCTAATGTTGTGTAGTAATGGTAATTTAAAATCTGCAATTTTTTCTGTTTCAAATATGCTTGAAGGAAATAATACCGTTGCATTGATGAGTAAAGAAATCCCAAAAACTATTTTTGGATTTACTACAAATTCTTCAGGAGGATTAGTTGTTGGTGAAAAAGATAATTATCGCTTTCTAAGTAGTGACTCTTATGCCCTGGAAAATTTTTGTGATTCAGTCAGCTTTACCAGTAAAGATGATCTTGTAATTATTTCAAATAATACTCTGAAAATAATAGATCAAAATAATTTACCAACCTCTCCTAAAAATATAAATCTAATTAAAGATACGAAAGATAATAATCATGAAATTAAAGATTTGCAAACAAATTTTATAATTGAAAAAGAGATATCAGAGCAAGATATTGCCTTAAAGAAATTAATCACGAAAAGAATTCTAGATAAACCACAAGAGGCCTTCCCTGAAATAAATCGCCATAGATTATTATCTTCACGAAAAATAATTTTTACGGGTATGGGTTCTTCTTATCACGCTGCTCAATATGGATCTTTACTTTTTGAAGATTTGCTTGAAATTGATTCAAAGGTTGAATTTTCATCGGAGCTAAAAAATAAAAAAATAATTTCTCCTGACCAAACTACTGTTTTTGCTATTACCCAATCAGGAGAAACAGCAGATACAATTGAAGCCATAAGAAATGCTAAGCAGCAAGGCGCATATGTAGTTTCAATTGTTGAGGAATCAAATAGTAAAGCTGCTATTAATTCTGATTCATATTTACTTTTAGAAACAGGTAAAGAAATTTCAGTTGCTGCGACAAAAACTTTTTCCTCTACTTTATTAATGTGTAACTCTATTTGTATTTATATTGCAAGCTTGTTAGATAAAAATAATCAACTTATCACTAAACTTAAAGAAGATTTTATGAATGTAGATAGTAATATCCAAAAAGTTCTTGATTGCTGTGATTATGATTATCTAAAAGTCTCTAAATTTATTTCAGATAGTGAAAAGGTTTTTTTTATTGGAAAAAATTTATCTTTTCCAATAGTAAACGAAGGTTCATTAAAAATTCAAGAAATTTCTAAAATAAACTCTAACTCATTTATAGAAGGAGAGCTGAAGCATGGTCCAAATGCTTTATTAGATAAAAATTCGACAGTTATTTCCATTATTGGTCCTGATGAAAACATTAAGAAATCTATAAGTTCTCTTAGAGAAATTGCTTCTAGAAATGCAAATATTATTACTATTAGTTTTGTTGAAAATAGCGAAATACAAGAGTTGTCAAATTATAACTTTGTTATAGAGAACAACAATAAATATATATTTCCAATTTTATCTGTTATTCCTTTGCAGAAATTGGCATTTATGTCAGCTTTGAATCTCGGATTAGATCCAGATAGACCGCAAAATCTGGCCAAAACAGTAACTGTTGAATAGATTTACCAATTTACATTAAAGTCTCTAACAGCATTTCTCCAAAAAATATCTTCAAGTTGATCATTATCTAATTCACAAATTATTGAAGCTTGTTTCATTGCAATTAATTGCTCATAAATACAAAGTATTGGTCTATTTGTTGTATGAGAAAAAGTTAGAGACGGAAGATTGTCAGTCTCTACCTGCTGATGCGCATGACCATAAGCTGTATAAGCTCCATGGAAAGATACAGACTCTACGGCATCACTTCCGTAGAAAATTCTTTTATGATCTTCATTATTAAACAGAGTAATATATGGCCTTATATCTGTAACCGCAGATAAATCGTACCAAATGTTTGGCAGATTCCTTAATGTGTCTATGCCTTGTTGTATAGGTCTATAGGTAAATGATCTTGCTATATGTGCAAGAATCCATTTAATATTAGGATATCTTTTTGTGGTGAACTCTGTTAAGTCATTTAGATTTTTTTCATCACCACACCCATCTTCTCTAGACAAATGTAATGTTACCCAAAGTCCCAGCTCATTTGCTAATTCTAATTGTTCATGAGGTAGATATTCATCTATAGTGCAATTTGCCATATCACCTGTAACTGAATACATTCTATAAACTTTTAATCCTTGAAATCCTTTATTTTTTATATCGTATTCAATATCTTCTAAAGAATCTGAAGGAGTAGTTAGTCTATGCGATTTAGTAAATTGATTATCTCTAAGTTCATTAAATAGCCAATCATTATATTCATTTATTCTTGTACCTAAAGCAGGCCTTCCTAGAATTAAGTTATTTACATCTCTATTTGGAAAAACGGTTTTTTGCCAACCTCTTATACCTTCAAAATCAGCGTCAGGAAATACCCCTTTATGTTCACTAGAATCATCTATTAGACTATTATTCAGCATATGGGCGTGACAATCATAGATTCTTTTTGGTACCCATTCTTCTAGTTCTTCATACCAAAATTCTTTATCGTAATCTCTATAATCAATTAATTTTGAAGTCATAATTTTACCCTTATTTTACGATTTATTTAAAATTTTATTCCTAAATAAGAATAAAACAACTAAACTAACAGTAATTACACTTATGATTGGAATGATTATTCTCAAACTAGATTCTTCTTCTTTTATGTCAAGACTTTCTTCTAAGTTAGGGTTATCTTCAATGATTGGAGTCTTTGAATACCAGGTCTGCATACCACTTGAACCTAACTCAACAGTATCTCCTGATGAATATTTTCTATTGAAAATTTCTTTATATCCTACAGAAAAAACAAATCTACAATTTTTATTAGACTTAACTATAATTCGTGCACTTTTGTCATTATAGTTTGTATTTTTATATGTGATTACCCTTATAAGATTCATTCTGCTATATGGTTCGTAAAACCCAATTCTTTCATAAGGTAAAAAATCAATTTCTTCTTGGGAGTCAGTTACAAGTTTTACTTCTGGTAGTTCTGCTTGGGAAAATATATTTTCTGGAGATTTATCTGGTATCAGAATACTAAATTGTAAAATAGGTGCTGAAAAGCTTTTCAGATCAAAAATTACTTCTTCTTGATCTGAAAAAAATTCTCCATAATAGGCGTGTGATACAGTAGCATCAGATAATTCTATAATTGTCTGATCTGTAGAGTTTTTTATTTCGTAGGGCTGGTGAGCATAAATTTTATCAACAGATACTACAAAAAAAGAAGTTAGTATTATAGATAGTATGAAAAATCTTTTCATTTTATTATTTTTTCTGGTGGGCGATGAGGGACTCGAACCCCCGACCCCCTCGGTGTAAACGAGGTGCTCTAGCCAACTGAGCTAATCGCCCTTAGATAAATTTTATCAGTAAAAGAATAATTAGAGATAAGAACCCTACTAATTTTCAGATTATTTTATTATAAATTCAAAAATCCAAAGAACTGATAATCCAACAATTAAAGTAATAAGTATTGATTTTGAAATTAAAGCAACTGTAATTGCTGCTAAAGCTGCATAAATTTTAGGGTTATTCTCTGAAATTATAAAATCATTATCGCTAATTAGTATTGAGTTGATAATTATAGGAGTTAATACTGCTATTGAAACATACTGTAATCCTTCCTGAACAAATTTTGGTAAATTCTTAGGCATAATTTTAGATAAAGGCAAAAACCTTGTGGCATAAGTCAATATCCCTGATAAAAATATAACTGGCCAAATCATTAATATCCCTTTCTAAATTTATCAATTAATAGACCAATAATTATGCTCATTAATGCAGAAGTTATAATCCATAAATTCCAAGGTAAGTCCTTCAGGATAATAGAAAATAGAGCACTTAATATAAATACCAATAGCTTAATTTTTGTATTTATTGAAACAACTACTATTGCAATAAAAGATAAAGGAATAACATATTCTAGATTTAATGACTCAGGAATTGAAGGGCCTATAAAGATTCCTACTATTGTTGAAATTTGCCAAGATGTCCATAATGTTATTCCACTTCCTAGTAGGTGAAAATGCATATATTTAGTTTTTTTCTCTTCAGAAAATCTTTTATAAGAAATGGCAAAAGCTTCGTCAGTTATTAGATAAGATAATATTATTCTCCACTTTAAGGATAATTTTCTTAAGTACTCAGATAGAGATATTCCGTACAAAACATGCCTTAAGTTGACTATTCCAATAGTTCCAACAATCATAAAGCTAGGAGTAAAAATAGAAAATAATTGTGTAAATACAATTTGACTCACTCCAGCAAAAATAATGATTGATAATAAAAAAGTTTGAATACTTGTAAGACCAACTTCAATTCCTAAAATTCCATAAGCTACCCCAAATGGAAAGACTCCTAATTGTAAAGGTAGCTCTTGCAAACATCCATTTTTAAATTCAGAAGCTTTTGACATATATTAATAATAACTATATTTAGGACAAACATTGTAATTTTTTTAAAGATTTGATGCCAGGATTATTACTCTAACTTATAATAGCTATATGGTTGATAAAGGTAAAAATTTAATTTTAGTGGGTTGTGGTAAAAGAGGCTTAGGGCATTTAAGTGCAATGAAAAAGTTTAATAAGGTTCCGGATATATTTTGTGATTTTAATCCTAAATCTCTAGAAAATTTAAATAATACTCATAGAAATTCAGATTTTTATACCGACTTAGAATCTTTGAATAAATTAATTAATAAATCCTCTAAGTATTATGCAGTTATTGCTGTTGATGCAAAAAGTAATTACAAAGTTGCAAAAACTTTGCTTGAAAAAGGTATTAATGTTCTGATGGAAAAACCTCCTGGTTTATCTACTAATGAAGCGGAAAAATTAATTGATATATCTAAAGATTTAAATTTAGATTGTTTTATTGGATTTGATAGAAGATTCAATCCTTACGTTGCAAAATCAATTGAAATAATCAAAGATTATGGAGAAATATTTAATCTGCAGGCTGAATTCAACAAAGATATAAATGAATGGATTGGACATAGAGCATTTGATGAAAACCTTCTAGATAAAATGGTTTTAGAATCTCCTATTCATTCAATCGACTTAATAAATTACTTAAGTTCTTCAAGCATTAAGAATGTTAATGGATTTTCTAGGAGAATTGGTTCTAAATATAGAACTTCATTTAGTGCACTGATTGAGTATGAAAATGGTGCTTCTGGAACCATTAATTCATCATATTTAACTTCTGGTAGATCAGAAAAATATTCTATACATGCAAAAAATTGTTCTATTTATTTAGATGGCATAAATTCTGGAAAAATATTTTATAAATCTAAAATTTATGAAATGGAAATTTCTGAAGACTTAACAAGCACTGAAATACAGATGAAAAATTATTTAGAATATGTATATGATGATAAAAAGTTTAATGGAGCAAAAATTGAAGAATCCTTGAATATATTTAGGATTACTGAAAAAATGTTTGATAATACTTTTAATTAGAAAAAATTATAATCTAATTTTTCTAAAATCCTATCTGCTTCTATTTGATCAAATTTATCTAAACTTCTTATTGGTTCACGAGATATATTAGTTCTAATAATTCCTCTTTTCCAAAAAAAATATTTATACGCTGAAACGCTATACATAAATTCAAAATTCAAAGCTTCTAGCATTTTATTCCAAATTTCTATTGCATCTGGATTTACCTCATCTTTATTAGAAATTACTAAAGAGTCCCATAATTTTCTATGAGCTTCAAGCATATGACCTGAAGGCATTATTCCATTAGAGCCTCTTCTGTATTCATCAATAATAAATCTTCCACCTGCACCACCCATGATAGATTTTAGATGGCCTTCACATTTTTCATTAATAATTGTGTGCATTTGGGAAGAGTTGACACTTTCTTCCTTGAGAAAATCAACCTTATCTATATCATTAATAATCTTTATAAGTATGCTTGAAGGAACAGTTGGGCCTGCTGGCATTTTATTATTTTGAACCCAGATATCTGAATCAGTATTTTTAGAAATTGCTTCATAAAAATTATAAAAATCCTTCTCAGATGAATAGCCCATTGGAGGCATAGCCATCATAGAAGAAATTCCTATATTTTCTGCAAATTTGCATCTTTCAATAACATGCTGAGTAGAAGAACTTGTTACACCTGCAATAATAGGAACTTTATTTTCTGTAACATCTATAGCTTCTTTGAGAATTTTATTTTTTTCTGTATCTGAAAGCTTAGAAGCTTCAGATACATTTACAGGAAGAAGAATACCATCTGTTTTTTTATCTAAAAAATATTCTATGCATTTTCTTAATGAATCATAGTCTATTGATTTATCTTCATTAAATGGTGTAACAGGAATGCTATAGATTCCCTTGTATTCTGTCTTTTTCATCTTTGCTCCTAATTAAATTAGCTATATCAGATTTTTGTTTATAAAATGAAATCATGATTTTTTATAGTTTACTAAATTTTAATTAAAATGAATTCAAATATTGAAGGTATAAAAATAGGTCACTGGACAGACAGTGAAAACAAAACAGGATGCACAACACTGATTTCAGATAAATCTTTAGTTGCATCAGTTGATATTAGGGGAGGGGCACCTGGAACAAAAGAAATTGCTCTTTTAGATCCAATAGCTACTGCTCCAAATATTAATGGCATACTACTCACAGGTGGTAGTGCTTTTGGACTCAATGCATCTGCGGGTGTAATGAAATACTTAGAGGAAAAAGATATAGGTATAAAGTTTGGAGGAAATACTATTCCTTTAGTTCCTTCAGCAGTTATCTTTGATTTGAATGTAGGAAATTCTAAAATAAGACCTGGCTTAGATGAAGGTTATTTAGCAGCTAAAAATGCTTCTAAAAATTTTGAATTAGGGAATGTAGGTGTTGGAACTGGATGTTCTGTTGGAAAACTCTTAGGTGCAAAATATAGTATGAACGGGGGGATTGGGTTCTCCTCTCATGTTTTTGGTGACGGAACAGTTGTCGAGTGCCTTGTAGCAGTAAATGCTTTAGGCTCAATCGTAAATCCAGAAAATGGTGAAATTATAGCAGGGCCAAAACGCGATGGTAAAATTTATGATTCAGTAGATTTATATTTAAATGGAAAGCCTGAAAAGAGAGGATTTCAAAATACAACAATTGGAGTAGTAATAACTAATGCTGAAATAAGTAAGGTTGATTGTAAGAGACTTTCTATTGCAGCTCACGATGGGCTTGCTCTTTCAGTAAGACCATCGCATACTTCTAACGACGGGGATCTTTTTTTTGCAGTATCTACAGGTGAATCTTCCACTAAACTTTCTGTTGACCAGCTTTTTACAGCTTCAATGAAGGTTACCTATGAAGCAATAAATAATGCTATAAATCTATCTAATTAATTTTACTTAATTTTTGCAAAGACCTAAGCTCTCTCTTTGGATTTAAGAATTGCCCATAATCACTATAAGAGACTTCAGCAACATATATATTGCCTTGAGAATCTACTGAAATTCCATGAGGAGAATAAAATCTTCCTACACCTGGTCCATAACTTTCTACACCAAGTCTAGATAATAACTTACCCGTTTTGTCAAAAATTGAAATCCTAGGACCTAAATCTTTACCAGTATCATTTGAAGCAATTCCAGAAAAATATTCTCCGACATAAAAAATATCCTCATTGCCTCTTTTATCAATGTATAGACATGCTGCTCTAGATAAATTGATCCATTGATCTATATATTTACCCTCGGAGTCAAAAATTTGGATCCTGTGATTTTCTCTGTCTGCAACATAAACTAGCCCATTTCTATCGGTTGATATATTATGGACTATATTAAATTGACCTTCTCCTGTTCCTGATTCCCCCCAAGAAAATAAATATTCTCCATCTTGATTATATTTATGCACCTTAGCATTTGAATAACCGTCGGCTACATATATATCATTATTTTCTTCATCTACAGCTACTTGTGTTGGCACAGCAAAAGGCAGTCCACTCATTTTCTCAGCTCTCTCACCTTCTTTTCCTATCTGATAAATAAGCTCTCCAGAAGAAGTAAATTTTCTTACAGTATTATCTCCAGAATCAACGCAATAAATATTATCAAAACTATCAACACTAATTCCGTGTGCATTAGTGAATATATTTTCTCCCCAAGATCTTAAAAGATTACCGTCAATATCAAAAATCATTATAGGCTTCGTTCCTCTATTAAAAACTATGATTTCATCAATACTATTTACAGCAACAGAAGTAGCTTCTTTTAAAGTCCAATCATCTGGAATATTACCCCATTCATTACCATCAATTTGATATATGAAAGGGGCTGTTCCAAATTTTACAGGCTTGCCTTGTCTTTGCATATCCTCGTGACTAGGCAGCCCGTATTCTAAATTTTCTTTTTCTTCTTCTATACTCATTTCGTTTCTATTGGTAAATCTGAGTTTCCCCATTCAATCCAAGATCCGTCATAAACTTTTACATTATCATAGCCTAAAAGTTCTTGTAAGACAAACCATGTATGAGTTGCTCTAACAGCTGTTTGGCATAATGTGTATACAGCTTTATCAGTTTTTATACCTTTGCTATCATATATTGCTTCTAAATCTTTTGCACTTAGAAACTTACCTGTTTCATCAACAGCATTTACCCAATTTACATTCTCTGAACCAGGAATATGCCCACCTCTATCAGCCCTTACATCTTTACCCGTATATTCATCTGGGCTTCTTGTATCACATACAATTTTAGAAGGATCATCTACAGAATCAAGAATTTCTTCAAAATCTGCTATAAGCTGAGTATTTGCATTTCCGGAAAATTTATAATCAGATTTTTCAATTGATCCTGAATCAGTACTCGTAGGATAATTATTTTCTAACCAATAGTTCCAAGATCCATCTAATAATCTAGAATCTTCATGCCCATAAACCTCTAATGCCCACAGACCTCTGGATGCCCAAAGATTACTATTTCCATCATAAAAAATTATGGTATCTTCTTCATTTATTCCAATGTCACTTAAAGCCTTAGCTATATGATCTCCTGATGGGAGCATTCCCTTAACTCCATTTTCATCTTCCCATTGAAAAACTTCATTTGGTGTGAGTCTTAATGCGCCAGGAATATGCCCTTGGTCATAATCTTCTTGTTTTCTAACGTCTATAATTTTTACATCATTTATATTTTCTTCTAGCCATTCTGCAGATACTAATTTATCTGTACTTGAGTAACCTCTAGCTTCAAAAGAATTATCTGTAGATTGAGAGCTACAAGCTACAAATACAGAAATCATTACAGATATTATTATTATTATTTTTTTCATAAGTCCCCCTTATTTATTTTTATTTATTTTTCTTTTGTAAGTGTTATTTTCCATTCACTATTATCTATTTCATCAATTTCTACATCATAGCCTCTCTTAAGTGCTTGAGGAGGTATTGTTGATAATGCAGGTGAATGGTCAGTAATAACTTCAAGAATGTCTATATTTTTATTTGCATCTAATTCTTCGTTCGTTTTTAGCATTGGGTAAGGGCAAATTTCTCCCCTAAGATCTAATTTTTTTGTTTCATTATTAGACATTTTTACTCCTTTTCTAAATGAATATGCCAATTTTCATTTTTTAATTTAAGTTTTATTTTTATTTTTTTCTCTATTGCTTTTGGAGGAATGTATTTTATTAATAATTCCTCATTTGTTATTATTTCTATTGAATTTTCTGAGCTAATACTTTCTAATATTTCCTCCACTGCTAAAAGTTGATCTTTTACAGGTTTGTCTATTAAATTGATTTCATTTGTAATATTCATTTTTAACCAATCGCCTTAATAATTTTTGTACCGACAAAAGATCCAACAAATAAGCTTAGTCCAAAAACCCATCCAGAAAGTGACAGAGATGACACTGCGGAAAAAAATGCTCCAATAGTACATCCAATGCCTAAGCTTGCAGAGAAGCCCATCATTATTCCACCACCTAAAGACTGAATATATCTTTTAGGATCATTTGGTGTTCTTATCTTGAATTCCTTGGCCATAAGAGCTGAAACTAATGCTCCATAAAAAACTCCAATTGTGCTAACAAAAGTATGAGATATAAGTCCTTGTCCTACGCTAGCTCCTAGGCATCCACTCAATGATGAAATCCCTTTTAGCATTCCCTCAGAAAAGTTAAGAGATTCAGATAAGCTCATTGATTGTTTCATTATTTCACCCGTTACTCCAGGTGGTGAGTGAAATAAAAAATAAATAATAGCTATAAATCCAATACCAAGACCTCCAGTTTTTGCAGACCAGCTGTTAGAAAAGATATTTATAAAATTTTCATTAATTTTTTCTGAAAAACTCTTAATGTTAGGTTCGATTTTTTTATTTATACTAAATTCACTAATTCCAGATTTAGATTCTACTAAAACAATTAGTATGTATATTCCTACAAGAATCAATAATGTTATTGCTAAGCTAAATCCATAACCTAATGAAAAAGTTGAAGGTAAAAATATTTTACTTTCATTACTAATAAGTGAATCCCACCAAAAATCCCAACTAATAATCAACAAAATTGTTCCAATGAATATTCCAATCATCGTTACGACCGAAGCAACATATCCTTCAGCGATTCTATATATTGTTCCTGAGACACAGCCTCCGGCTGTCACCATTCCTATCCCAAATAAAGTCCCTGCAATGATTGTTGATATTCCTACAGGTAAAACATGTGCTGAAGAAGGATATTCTCCAGGTAATGGGCTAGGGAGAATCCAACTTAATATACCAACGAAACCTATAGAAGCTACTCCAATTGCTATAAGAACACCTTTCATATTTTGCCCAGAGCCGAATAAAAATAAATCTCTAAATGAAGATGCAAAACAAAAGCGAGATTTTTGCAAGGTAAATCCTAATGCTGAAGCTGCTAACCAAATAGCGGCATCTGAAAAATTATTGTTTGATATAAGATAACTAATAATAAAAATTGAAAAAAGTAATATGAGCCCAATAAAAAATTGAGTTGAATAATATGAATTTTTAGCTTTAGTAGTCATAAAATTTCCCAAAAAAAAAACCCCTCTCGGGGTTCCTTATAGCTTATGTCATGAAATAGAATTTAGCACATCAAAGAAACCCGTAACGGTTAGGACAACAGCAACACATACAGTTTTCTTTTGTTAAAATTTCATTTCTCATGATTCTATATATTATCATAAATTTTGATAATAATAATGTAAAATATAATTAAGTCACAAAAAAAATTATGAAAACTAAATTTGATCCAAATAAAGTAAGAAAAGACTTCCCAGTTTTAGATAGAGTCGTTAATAAAAATAAGCTTGTATATTTAGACAATGCTGCAACATCTCAAAAGCCTAAATCTGTTATTGATAGCCTAACACAGTATTATTCTTCATATAATTCTAATGTTCATAGAGGAGTGCATACTCTTTCTGTTGAAGCGACTGAAGCATATGAAAATGCAAGAGTTAAGCTGGCAGAATTTATTGGCTCAATCCCTGAAGAAGTGATCTGGACGAGAAATACAAGTGAATCTATAAATATCGTTGCTTATGGTCTGAAAAATAAAGTTTCAGCTGGCGATAATATTGTTATTTCAAGAATGGAACATCATTCTAATTTAGTTCCTTGGCAACAATTATGTAATCAAACTGGTGCCTCATTGAGATATTTAGAACATAATTTAGAAGGAAGAATTGATTTAATTGATGCTAAAACAAAAATTGATGCTAAGACAAAGATCATTGCTATAACTCATATGTCTAATGTCTTAGGAGTAATAAATCCAATAAAAGAAATAAGAGAAATGTCAAAAAAGTTTGGCACTTATTTAGTATTAGATGGAGCCCAAAGTGTCCCGCACTTTAAGGTAAATGTTAATGATTTAGACTGTGATTTCTTATCTTTTTCTGCACATAAAATGTTAGGCCCTACTGGTATAGGCTTATTGTATGGTAAAGAAGAATTATTAAATGAAATGCCTCCATTTTATTTTGGTGGAGATATGATTTCAGAAGTTTCATATGAATCAGCAAAATGGAATGACTTACCATATAAATTTGAGGCAGGAACTCCAAATATTGCTGATGCTATAGCTACTGGGACAGCTGTAGATTATCTTAATTCAGTGGGTATGGATAATGTATTTGAACATGAAGAAGATATAACAAAATATGCACTTGAAAAATTTAAAGAGTTAGATGGTTATAATATAATCGGTCCAACAGATGAGGATGCTCGAGGCGGAGTAATTTCATTTACGCATGATAAAATTCATCCTCATGACATAGGTGAAATTTTGGATAAATTTGGAATTGCAATTAGGACTGGTCATCATTGTGCTATGCCATTGGTCAGATCTTACGAAATTGTTGCTGCAGCTAGAGCTAGTTTTTATCTATACAATACAAAAGAAGAAATAGACCTTTTTGTTGATGCCTTAGGAGAAGTTGTAGCTTATTTTGATAAGTTTTAGTTTGTCTTAAGCTTGAAGGATTCGAAAGACTTTCTACAAAGATCAGATGAACTATAATTTGTTATTTTTAAGTCTCTTACAGATGAGAATTTATTATTCCTCCAAACACATTTTAGTCTCCACATATAATCTTCGTCTTCAATCCAATAATCATAACTAAAAATATTATCTTTTAGACAATTGTAAAGTTTGCTATATTCACCACTTAGATATGACCCGTTATCAAAGTTACACTCCCCATAAATTGATTCACTTGCATATTTAATATCTGGATCTTTATAAAATATTTCTAGTGTATCCTTAAGCTTATTTTTTTTATCTACGGGATATAATGCTACTGCAAGATATAATTCTTCCTCTGCAACTTCATTAAGTAAACTATATGAAAATCTTGGAATAAAAATTCCATTTGAATATACATGAAATATACTATCTTTTGTTGTGTTGGATAAGAAATCTTCTGAAATTTTACGATAAGTTTCCAAATCTTCTTCAGCTAGTTCTGCTACATCTTCTCCTATAATGGAATCTTCCGGGTAATAAATTTCAAAGTATTTACATAAAGGGTTACTTGAATCACAGATATTTTCTTTAGTTTCACAACCTCCAATAATCATAAAGCAAAATATAAATATCAATATTTTTTTCATATTAATTTATCTTAAACCCTAAATAAATTTCTGTAATAATTTCTGAATCTCCAGCATAGATTGATGCGGACGGCATAGCTTCAGCAGCCATCCTCATCATAGGTAGATTTTTATCATTTTGATTAACTGATGGCCCTGAAAGTTCTTGAAAATGAATAATATCTCCTAATTTTATTTCTAGTCTTTTCTCATAGAAGGAAGCTTTGTATAGAGCATCTTCTATGGCTTTTTCTCTTGATTCAATTTTATTTTCTTTTTGATCTTTTGCACTAAAATTTATATGATTTATTCTAAGTGTATTTCCTGTTTGTACAGTAGATTGATTAATAAATTCTGTTATTACATCTATTTTTTCTGATGACAATAATATTGAATTATTTACCTCATAAGCAATTATTTCACTTTCTCCCCATTCACCATACTCATCTTTTTTCTGAATCCATCTTTCTACAGGAGATATACTGAATTCTTTTGTTACAATATCGTCTTCCTTAATTCCTAAAGATTTAGCAATTTCAACCACTTTATTTATATTTTCATTAACTATCTTTGATGCGTTAATAACATCCTTATCTCTTTGTTCTATAGATATATTTATTTCTATAAGTTCTTGTTTTTGCTCCACTATTCCTTTTCCCATAATCCAAAAAACATTAGATTCTTCATCAAGACTATTTCCTAATGATGACCTTGTTTCAGAGATAGAATCAATATCTAAACGTCTTAAATCATCTGAAGTTTGAGTCTGGTTATTTGAATCACATGAAAAAAATACTAAAAATGAAGCAATGATTATTAATATTTTTTTTTCTTTAAGTTTATTCATCATAAAATTTTATCATTCAATAATATTTTTTAAATCTCTAAATAGAAAAAATATAACTAGTAAACATAGAATCCCTAAAATCGCTATAATTCTTATAGTTACAGGAACTCCAAGCCTATCACCTAAAAGCCCTGTAATTAAGCTACCAATAGGAAATAAACTTATCCCAAATTGTTGTAGTCCTCCAACCCTTCCTCGTAATGGATTTGGAGTTTGTGTAATTAGAATTCTAGAGTGCATATTCATGAAAAATGTTGTTCCAGCTCCTAAAATAATTAATATTATGCAGCCAATAAAAAATGAAGTGCTGTATGAAAAAATAATTGAACCAGTGCAAAGAAAAATAGTTGCAATGAAAAAAACAAACCCTGGTCTAGTTATTTTGACAAGCATAGGGAATAGAAAAATAGATCCAATTAAAGCACCTAATCCTTGGCATGAAATCATGAATGAAAATTCTTTTGGACTTGCTTCGTATATAAATTTTGCAAAATATGGGCCCATAGATTCAAATGTGAAAGCAGTTAAATTACCAAAACCAACAATTAATAGAGTTCCTAAGATTATTGGTTTCTTCTTAGCAAAATTAATTCCTGCTATAAAGCCTGAGTATGTTTCTTTTTTATATTTTAATATATTCAGACTTGGGATTTTTCTTAGGAATAATAGTCCTAAAATGTTAATAAGACTTAAGGATGTATAAAGAATAGCAGAACTACTTAATTCAAGAAAAAACATTCCTATATTTGGCCCTATAAACCAAGCTAAATTTAAGAAAATCACATTTGCAGCTATCCCTGACCTAATAACCCTACGCTTGAGTAATGAGGATAAGTATGAAATTCTAGATGAAATATCTATAGACATCAATATCCCCGAAATAAAAGTCATAAGGAAAATAACTTCTATGTTTACTGAAAAAAATAGCATATAAGAGGCCCATGACATTAAATAAATACTATGAGAAATAATTACAAATTTTATAATTGCTAATCTTGAAAATTTATCAACTAGCCAGCCGGTTATTAAACCCGAAAACATCATAGGTATAAACTTTACAAAAACAAGTGCACCAATACTTGCAGGATTATCAGATATGTTAGTTAACAACCATGCAATTATAGTAAAATCTAGAAATCTTATAGAATAAATTAAAGCACAAGAAGCCGCAAACTTAGAATAGAATTTTTCTTTATATAAATTTAAAAAATCAGAATAAAAGTACATAATGTAGATTGTATAATTCTACAAGTATAAAATTAATCTGACGATTTATTCCTTAGAATTTTGTAATCAATTTTATGAACTTGTAAGACTTTCTAGTAGTTTATTAAACTCATAGTTCTCTTCATTGATACTGTTATCATCCGAAATTCTAATTGAATAATCTAGATTTGGAACTTCATATATTTTCTTATTCATTGCACTATTCTTGAATTAATATTATTCAAGCCTCCTCCTATATTTATTGTTTGACCTGTTACAAAATTTGAATTGTCTGATAATAACCAAGTGATACATTCTGATAAATCTTCTGGAGATCCAATTTTTTTGAGCGGGTTCATATTCTCAACAGCTTTTCTACCTGCTTCAGTTCCAACTATTCTGCTTGTAAGTTTGGTTTCGATTAAGCTTGGAGCTATACAATTGAATTTGTATGATTTGTGCCCATAGCTTGATGCACATGATCTAATAAGACCTTCATTAGCAGCCTTTGCTGATGCTATAGCTTCATGATTTGCTAAGCCATAGTTTGCTGCAACTGAGGAAAAAGCGATGTAATTTAAGTCAGACAAATTTTTCTTTAGAATTTGGGAAAGTATTCTATAATTAGTCATAAAATTTACATCCATAATTTCTAACATTTCATTTTCTTTCAGAAGATGCAGAGGTTTCAAAATCATAGAGCCAATGAAGTTTATAACACTAACTTTTTCATTATCTAATTCCATGTTAGAGATCAGGTCTATTAAACTATCATTATAGTTTTCTAATGTTATATTTTTCGTGTTTTCATATAATAATTCGCTTCTGCTAATGCAAATCAATTCATTATCTTTTGACAATTTACTGATAATTGGTTTGGCTATGTCACTACTAGCTCCGAAGATTATTATTTTTCTATTTAAATTCATTTGAAAATTCTTTTGATTTTACTGATAGCGCTAGAAAAAAAATTATTTTCTATTTTGCAGCCTGGATAAATTCCAAAGATAGATTTGTCATATATATGTTCACTTGGAGACAAGTCACATAATCTACACTCATTTTCATGCAGCATGTGACATGTCCTTCGATTTTAGTTTCAGGCTATCTTTTGTAAATTCTCTTGAACACTGCATACATTTTAAGCTCTTAAAATTATCTATGTCAGTGTGCACATACAAGTCTCCAGAACAATGGAGGCATGTCTTTGAAATTATTGTCATTTCTCACTCCTCTTAAAAATGTTTATATTTATATAATGCCATTATTGATATATATAATGTTCCAATTATTTAATATGTCTGTTATAGTAAACAGTATAGAACATAGTTATAAGAGAGAAAATAATGAATTCAAACTGGTATGTGCCTCCAAAGAAAGAAATACAATCTGTAGCAAATCAGCTTCAGTACTCATTGGTTCATGGGCACTATAAGCAAGCAAATATTATTTCACGAATGATAATTAATCAGCAATGGTCGCCAGCAGTAATATATCTTGATCTAATTAGAAATACGCTTAATCACATCGGAAATCTTTGGCATGAGGGGAAGATATTGATATCTGAAGAGCACAGAGCAACACAATTCTGCTTATTATTGATGGATAGAGTTCGAAATAATTTTAGAATTCCTCAGCCTAATGGTCTTAAAATTTCAATAACTGCTATTGAGGACGATAAGCATGTTATGGGCACTTATATGTCAGCAGACTTTTTTCGTTGGGATGGCTGGAATGTTGAGCTGCTTGGAAGCTCGATACCAAATGACGATTTGCTAAAGTATATAAAATCATCTTTACCTGACTTTGTATTGCTTTCATCAACATACCCCAAAAGTACGGAGAAGTTGATTGAATCCATCCATAATATCAGGTCATTAGAAAAAAATATAAAAATTTTAGTTGGAGGACCTGGGGCAATTTCTTTAAAAGATGACAAAAAGCTAATTGATGGCTTTGCAGAAGACCCTCTCAAGGCAACATATTTGGCTAACTCTCTAGTAGATAGCAATCCAGCGATGATACCTTTGGAATCGGTGCTCATATCGCTCGGAAATAAAATTCAGACAGTCAGGAAAAATAGAAATATAAGCCAACATGCTCTATCAGAAAAAGCAGGTCTTGCAAGAACCTTCATAAGTGCAGTTGAGCAGGGAAAGCAAAACGTTTCATTAGGATCTTTGAAATCTATAGCCGACTCTCTAGACGTATCATTAAGTAGCATGCTGGATGATTAATACGATATTCGTAAATTTGAAATATAATTTTATTATTTTATAAAATTTAGTATAAATTCGTATTTATATAAGTTGCTTACATTGGAATGGATATGTGATATAATTTTAATTAAGATAATGTTACTGATTTCGTAACAAAAATTTAACAAATCTTTATTCAATTTTTGTTTCAACAGATTTAAAATATTAGTAAAGATAAAAATAATAAGAAAGGCGTTAGCAAAAAGTGTTTTTAGTAAGTAAGAGAAATAATAAGAATTTTTTTGACTCATTTGGTTATAAAGAGGATTTTCAACATTCGATTTTAGCTGAAAAAAATTATTCTAAGGGTAATATAGCTAGGGAATACCCGTTTATAGAAACTCTATAATTTTAACCTTCTCTTAATGACATGCATTCAATGTGAAATTATCATTATAAATTATAAATTGAATGTATGTTAATTGGGAATTTTTGAAAAATATTTGTCTCTTTGGATAGCGATCAGTATAACAATTGGGACTCTTCTAGGATACGTTTGGCCAGAATTATTTAAGTTGATAGCTAAGCTTGAATATGAAAAAGTAAATCTTCTTGTAGCTATATTCATATGGGTTATGATTTTTCCCATGATGCTGAACATTAATTTCTCAAAAATCAAAGAATTCAAATCAAGACCAAAAGGTCTAGCTCTAACTCTCACTATAAATTGGATAATTAAGCCATTTACAATGGCTATGTTAGGTATATTATTTTTTGAAGTTTTTTTTCAAAAACTAGTTTCTCCTGAAGATGCAAAGGAATATATTGCAGGAATGATTCTATTAGGAGTTGCTCCATGTACAGCAATGGTTTTTGTATGGAGTAACCTAACTAAAGGCGATCCAAACTTTACATTATTACAAGTATCTATAAATGACCTTATTATGATTTTTGCTTTTGCTCCATTAGCAGCTTTATATTTAGGAGTCACAGAAATCGATGTCCCTTGGGATACTCTAATTATTTCTGTTATTTTGTATGTTGTTGTACCTTTATTTTTTGGATATGCCACAAGACAATTTATTTTTTCAAATAATGAAAATAAGATAGCAATATTCAGTCAAAATTTTAAGCCTTTTATAATTATTGGATTGCTTTTGACGGTAGTTTTACTTTTTGGATTTCAAGGAGAAAAAATCATTGAATCACCTTTACTGATTTTTCTAATAGCTATCCCTCTACTTATTCAAACTTATGGTATTTTTTTTCTGGGTTATTTTGTTTCTTATATTTGGAAATTACCTCATCAAATTGCTGCGCCAGCATGTTTGATAGGAACTTCGAATTTTTTTGAGCTTGCAGTTGCAGTAGCTATTGGAATGTTTGGCATAGAATCTGGAGCAGCTTTGGCAACTGTGGTTGGGGTACTTGTAGAGGTTCCAGTGATGTTATCACTTGTTTATTTTGTTAATAGAACTAGAACTAGATTCCCCGAGTCATAATTTTTAAGACTATAATTTGAGAATGGATATAGAAAAAAAAATCATAGAGTTAGAAGCAAGAATTAAAAATATTGAGGATATTCAAACAGATGTATTAGATATGCTCGAATTTTTAGCAAAAAGAAATAATATTATTTCTAGCTAAAACCATCCTATAGTTTTTGTTAATAATTTTTTTAGTAGGTAAATATCGTTAGTTTATTCTTTGCCTATTAATCTTACTAAAACAAAAAATATCAAACCTGAAATTAATAGAATTATACCAGTTAGTAAAATTGTTATTTCTAAACCATAATTGTCTGAAAAATAACCAAGCATAATGTGACCCAACCATCCAAATCCAATAGTTATAAACCAAGCTGATACTGCAGTACTTCTTAATTCATTAGGAATATTCTTTTGCAAGAAAATCCATTGAATTGCATCAAAACTTGCTGAACTTGCTCCTATAACTAATAACAATATAATTACAAAAACAAGATTTGGGAAAAAGGGAATAAGTATTATGCTTACTCCAAAAGATATTGTAATAATTGAAGCTAAAATATGAGCTTTATTTATATCTTTCCATTTAAATAACAATATTATTCCTAAGAAGGATCCTATAGACATTGTAGTTTGTAAAATACTTAACGTTCCAATTTCAGACTTAAGTATATATTTACTGATTGATGATAAAAGGCTGAAAAATGAAAACCCAAATATTTCAACAATTCCAGCAAAAATAAGTAAATTTCTTGAGTAGAAATTTCCAAAAACGAGAGAAAGTCCTTTCTTTATACTACTTAAATAATTTTCCTGATTTTTTATTTCAATTAAATTATTCGCTTTTAATAAAATGCTAAATGACCCTATGAGTCCTAATGCTCCTGATAAAATAATCGCCTCTTCAATTCCAACTAATATAGAAAAAATTCCTCCAATTAATGAGCCAATAACTCCAGTTGCTCTCATTATTAGTGAGTATATTAGCATAGCGAGTATTTTTTGATTTTCTTTGACAGAATTTATAACACTACCTTGAAGTGCAGGAACTATAAATGACCTATTTATTCCTGTCATTGCTGAAGCACAATAAGCAATTACCAAGAAATTCTTATTTTGAATAACAAGGATTGCAAAAATAGATAAAATTATAAATCTTAGTATTCCTACTATAATAATTATTTTATTCCTGCCAAACTTATCAGCAGCAGCAGCAGTAAAAGGAGAAAAAAAAGTTTGAATTATTTGGCCAATTGCAAAAGATATAGTTGTAGCTAAGATTGATTCTGTTGACTGTAAAATTAACCAGCTTATACATAATCTTTCTATCCAGTCAGAACAATTAAAGAAAAATAAACCAATCATTAAACTTCTAAACTTAACATTATTTACAATCGGATTATTACTGGATTTAATTGATGAGATAAACATATTAAAAAAACTTAGTTACATTAGATTTAACAAATATGATAATTTAAGTATATAAACCTAACTCTAACTTTATAGGAAAAGTTTTTGAATCAAAGAAAAATAAATGAATCATTAATTGTAGTTGACATAGGAACTTCATCTGTTAAAACCTCCTTTTTTGACTTAGAAGGAAATATATTGCCAGAGTTTTCTGTATCGATTCCCCATAGCATTATAAGTAAAAATGATGGAACTTCAGAACAAGATGCAGAACTCTTAAGATCAATAGTTGAGGAGTCGATAGATTTAGTTTTAGAACAATCAAAAGGATGTATTGAAAATATAATAGGAGTAGGTTTTGACTCTATGGCTAGTACATTAGTGGGAATAAATAAATATGGGAATGCCATAACTCCTATCTATACATATGCTGATACTAGATCAAATAATCAGGTTTATAAAATTAAACAAGATTTTGATGAAAAAAAACTTCTCCAAGAAACTGGAGCTGCTCAACATACTTCTTATATTCCTTCAAAAATAATGTGGATAAAAGAAAACCATAATAATTTTAATGAAATTGATAAATTTATTGATTTTTCAACTTATATATATTCAAAATGGTTTGAAAATAAAAGCTTTAAGGCAAGCTATAGTATCTCTTCATGGAGCGGATTATTGGATAGGAATAAATTAAAATGGCACTCAGATTTAATTGACTACTTAGATATTTCAGAAAATAAATTACCCGTTCTAAGTCCATATGATAATTATGAAACAGGATTAAGTAAAATTTATAAAAAGAGGTGGAATAAGCTATCGGATACTCCATTTTTTTTATCTGTTGGCGATGGTATGGCAGCAACAGTAGGTAGTGGTTGTAATAATAAAAAAAAGGTAGCCATAACAGTAGGAAGTACTGCAGCAATAAGAATCTTAACAGATTCAAAAGTAGAAGAAGTTCCAAAAGGACTATGGTGCTATAGATTACTTGATAAATACTCACTTCTTGGAGGTTCATTTTCTGAAGGTGGCAACCTTATTAATTGGGCTTATAATAATCTAAAACTTCCAAAGCTAGAAAACTTAAATAAAGAGCTTTTAAGTTTATCCCCAGGAGCTCACGGAATTTCAATATTACCCTTTTTATTAGGAGAAAGAGCATTAGGTTGGTCAAATAACTCAAAGGGTATAATTTCTGGATTGAAATACTCGAATTCATCAATAGAAATCCTACAATCCTTTTTAGAATCTATAAGCTATAGATTATTTTTGGTATACCAAATGCTAGAATCCTTTATTGATAAAGGATCTGAAGTAATAGCAAGTGGTGGGGCAATAAAAAACTTACCCTGGTGGATTCAAACAACATCTGATGTTTTAGGTCAAGAAATAAATATTTCAAAAGATAATCAAGATACTGGAAAAGGTGTTGCAATAATGATGTTAAAAGCTTTGGGGCAAATTAATAATTTTGAAGATATAGGTACTGAAATAGAAGAAAAATATTATCCTAATGAAAAAAATCACAAAATTCATCAGGAATTTATAAACTCTCATTTAGATCTTTATAAAAATCATCAATCTGTAGATTAGATAGATTAATAATTCAGTATAATTTATATATGAATGAAAATTTTGATTTAGCTATTATTGGTGGTGGCATAGTAGGTTCAGCAGCAGCTTATTATTCATCTTTAAAAGGTCTTAAGGTTGTAATTATTGAAAAAGACTCAGTAGCTAGTCATGCCTCTGGTTTTGCTTATGGAGGTATAACTCCAATGGTAGGTCTAGATAAAAATTCTCCTTATGAAAAAATCAGTAAATATTCCTATGAATTACATAAAAACTTATCTAGTGAATTACCTGATTTTTCAGGAATTGATTATGGTTATAAAATTTATCCAAATATAGAATTGGCACTAGATGAAAATGAAGAGTCTAAATTAAGAAATATTTATAAAGATAATTCAAATAATTTTTCTTGGTGCGATAGGGATGACTTAGATAAAATTGATCATCGATTAGGACCTAATGTATTATCTGGTCTTGTATCTAATTATTCATCTGGAGTAGAGCCATATAAAATAACTTTAGCACTAGCTACTGCTGCAGAAAAACTGGGAGCAAGGATTATTAATTCTGAGGTTTTAGAATGTATTTCTAAGAGTTCAAAAATAGATCTACTAAGATTATCTAATGGTAATAATATTAGTGCTGAAAATATAATTATAGCGGCTGGTCCTTGGAGTATGTATTTTTCTCAATGGTTTGGTGTAAAAATACCTATAACTCCATTGAAAGGGCAAATACTAAGGTTAAGAAGCGATGAAGTAATAGATAAAGGTTTTCATTGGGGGCCAAACTATGTAACTACAAAGCAGGATGGTTTAATTTGGGCAGGAACAACTGAGGAAGAAGAAGGATTTGATGAAAATCCATCTAATTATGGCTTAAATAATATTTTAGAATCAGTTGTTGAAATATTTCCATTCTTAGAAGATTCTGAGCTTGTTCTACAAACTGCTTGCCTAAGGCCTCTTTCAGCAGATAAATCCCCTATAATTTCAAAATCTGATGTATACGAAAATCTCTTTTTAGCTTCAGGTACCGGAAGACAAGGGATCCTTTTAGCCCCTGCAATGGGAAAATTAATTTCAGATATGACCACTAACAATAAAACAGAAATTGAAGTTTCTGATTTTTCTCACCAAAGGTTCAAAAATTAAGCCATAGACGCACTAGCTCTATAGGCTGTCCTTAGATCTTGTTGTTCAAATTCTAAAGGTTTTTCTCCCATAGCAAATTCGTAAAGTGCAGCCTTATATATTCCTTCTAGTGTGTAGATAATAGAGACTGAGATGCTGGCACATAAAACGCCTACAATCATACCAAAGGTAGGGCTTGCTAAGCCAAAAATCCATCCTATGGCTCCACTTGCTAATAAAGCTAAAATCTGAAATATTCCAAACCCAAAATTAGCTGCAACTTGATTGCCCCAAGTTTGCTTAAATAATCCAGAAGATCTTTTTATAGCAGAAATAGGACCAAGATTTTCTGAAACTATAATCGGAACAACAAAGAATGTCATCATCGCCCAACCTGCTTGAAGAAAGCTTGCAAATAATTCTGTCATTATTTGACCCATCATGCCCCTGTTTCTTCCCATAGATCTTATAGCAGCAAAGATTAATGCCATTATTGTTACAATAATGGACCACAGAAAAATATGGTGAACATGTTTGAAAGCGTGGCTAAGACCTGAAGATATATTAGGATCCCCTCCACGTAATCTTTCTAAAGCAGCAGAAATTAAAGCTGAATTGAAAAAAACAATAATAAAATTAGCCCCAAAAATCAAAATCGCTAATGGAATAATTGACCCCTGTTCTTCAGGGTTATCTGAAAAAGTTATTCCACCAGTTGAGTATATTATTCCTAATAAAACAATGACAAAGATAGCTGCCATTATTGGAAAGAAAACCAGTTCTTTATCTTTTTTTAATACATTCACACATGACTTCATTAGGTGAATAGTATTAGAGATATTCCCAAAGAAACCTTGATTTACCATAATACACTCCTTTATTTTGGAATTAATTTAATTATATTATTTTTTAGAAAAATTACTCAAGCGTAGCAGTGTGCCCTTTCTTAAGTAAATCCCAATCAATCTCGTATCCTAATCCTGGTTTAGTAGGAGCTTGTACATAACCACCTTCAAAACTTATGTCTTCTACCAACCCAAACATATTAGCTCCTGTACAAGGGAAAAATTCAAAGAATTCACAATTTGGAACAGCCATTGTTAAGTGAAGGTTAGCAACATTATTTAGGGAATTTCCACCATGATGTATTTCACATTTCATATTAAATCCTTCAGCTAAGTGACAAAGTTTTATCATAGGAGTTATACCACCTGTTACAGGAACATCCCCTCTTAAGAAATCCGTTGCATACTCAGTTATCCACTCTGCCATTCCATAGAATCTACCAGGAGCATATTCAGTTGACATTATAGGAATATCTAATTTTTGATGAAGTTTTTTATAACTATATATATCTTCTTCTACTAGAGGATCTTCATACCAATAAAAATTTAATTCTTCAATTGCTCGACCAACTCTAACTGAGTCTTCATATTGATATGCCCACATTGAATCTAACATAAGTTTCATATCATCACCAACAGCCTCTCTGACTGCTTTACAAATTTCAATATCATATTGTGGGTTCCCATGTGGATGTATTTTGTGAGCAGTCCAACCGAGCTCTTTAAATTTTAAAGCTTCTTCTGCATACTCTTCTTTTGTTTCATGATATGCAGTTGATGAATATACAGGAGCAGTTTCTTTATAAGTTCCTAAAAGTCTATGTATCGGTTGATTAGCCATTTTTCCATTGATATCCCATAAACAAACATCTATAGCAGCAATGACATATGTGGATACAGATCTGTTCATCTTCCACATATCTTGCCAAATAGCACCTATATCCAATGGATTTCTTCCCATAACTATAGGTTTTATAAATTCTATTAATCCTGGAGCATGATGATTAGCACCCACTCTTGAGCTACCTAGAAAAGCATTACCATTTATACCTTGATCAGTTTCCACCGTAACTACTCCTAGTTGCACAGTACTTCCAAATTGGGTGTGATCATTAGTTTTCCACGGTTCTGTAGTCCAATCAAATAATTCTACTTTTACGTTTGTAATTTTCATGTTTTCTCCACTTTAGATAGTTAATTTGAGTGATATGTTATCATACCTTTTGTATGAAAAATTATAAATGGATTGCATTCTTAGCAGTAACTCTATCTTTATTCGTAAGTGTTATGAGTATGGGTGCTATTTTGATCTCATTAAAAGATATTTCACACTCATTTAATACTCCTATTCATCAAGTTTCATGGTTAGTTATTGTGCACTTATTAACTGTAACAGCGATTCTTTTGCCAGCAGGAAATATTGCAGATCGTTTTGGAAGAAAAAATGTTCATATATTTGGGATACTTATTTTTATTATTGGTACTTTATTAGGAGTATTTGCTAATACTTTCGAAATATTGATTTTTTCAAGAATAATTATGGCAATCGGTTCAGGAATGGGTCAAGCAGTAGGTGGTGCCATTGTTAGTAGTTTATTTCCAGACAGTGAGAGAGGTAAATCACTAGGAATGATGAGTACAAGTGTTGGTTTGGGTCAAACAGTAGGCCCTGTAGTAGGAGGTTTATTAGTTTATAATTTTGGTTGGGAATCAGTATATGTTTTTCTATTAGTTCCTATGATCTTAGCTTTTATTTTAGGATATTTACTACTAAAGAAAGACGAAATAGAATCTGTCGACAGTGATAATCAAATGTTTGATTATAAAGGTACTTTATTTGGAATAAGCTTCATTATAACTTTGATTGTTGGCCTTAAGAATTTATCATTTGAGAATATTTTCTCAAATTACTCAATACTATTTCTAATAATTTCTATTTTTTTTGGTTTAGGATTTATTTTCACAGAGTTAAGAGCAAATAATCCACTTCTAAATTTTGGATTGTTCAAGAAAAAGGATTTTTCTGTTGCTGTAAATACTAGATTTTTTGCATTTATGTCTATGAGCACTGATATGATTATGATGCCAATATTTTTAACTGGATTATTAAATATCAATGAATCAAATGTTGGCTTTATGTTAATTTTTGGAGCTCTCGCATTTGCTATTTCAGCTCCAATTGGAGGAAGGCTTTCAGATCAATTTGGAAGAGAAAAATTTATAATACTTGGCCTTCTTCTTCTTATATTTGCTTATGCTATGATTTCACAATTTTCAGTTAATTCTTCAAAAATATTCATTACTTCTATTTTGATTATAGGAGGTGTCGGTAAAGGTTTATGGGGATCTCCTAATATGGCAATTACCTATAGCTCATTAGATAAAAATCAATATGGATTTGTTTCTTCAATTATCAGTTTCATTAGGAATATGGGAAATACATTAGGTCAGACTTACGCCACAATAATACTTTCAGCATTCTTAATTATTGGGGCTAATTATAATGGCGATATAAGTGGATTGAGCTCTTTAGAAGAAAGTTCAATTAATGTATTTCTAAATGCTTGGAAATTCATCTATTTTTCTTCGATATTTTTCCTACTTATTTCATTGATTCCAAATATTTTTGCAATTAGACAAAAACAAATATAATAATTAGTATGAAAGTTTTATTTTTATCGATTTTTATATTTTTATTTTTTGGTTGTAATAACCAAGAAACTTTTGAGGTGCAAACTTCTAATTCAGACGAGGTTCTGATTATTGATGAAAAAACTAAGCTAGTCAGAACTTTTGAAAATGATTATTCTTTGTGGAAAAATCAAAATAACGAAGATATATACAAGGACTTGTCTTCAAACTTAGGTTCATTTAATTCATTTGAAAATCTTAGAGAAGCTCAGTACAGATCAAGAGGTATAATGACTGACTTATCTGAAATAGAGCTGCTTATTGGATCAGGTAAACCTACTTTTCTTGAAGGATGGAGTGAAACATGCGTCTATTGTAAAATGAGTGAAGTTGTCTTAAGGGATTTAAAAGAAGAATATAAACAAGATGTAAATTTTATTGTTATTGATGTTGCAAATAGATATCTAGAAGACGTTACTCCAACGGTTAAGCAATTTGAAATTTTTAGTACACCTACTTATATTATTTTTGATAATAATGGGGATGAAATTTATAGATCAGTAGGTTATTCAGCTCAAAAAAATAAACTTTCTGAAATTCTAAGTAATGCTTCTAAAAATTAGTTATGAAATTCAATGATTTATTAGAAAAAAATATTATCAGATTAGCCCCAATGGCAGGCGTTTCTAATGCTCCTTTCAGAACAATTTGTTTAGATAATGGATCAGGGTTTGTCACTACCGAAGAAATTGATTCAATATCATTAGTTTACAATAAATCTGATAGAACTAAATTGATTACAGCATTTTCTGAATATGAAAATCCAATTGCTATGCAACTTCTTGGATGTGACTCCGAATCATTAACTGAATCTTCAAAAATCCTTCAGGATTTAGGAGCGAGTATAATCGATATCAATATGGGATGCCCTGTTCCTAAAATTACGAAGAAAGGCAAAGGAGCAGCTCTAATGAAAGATATTGTAGGAACAGCTAAATTAATAAATTCTATTAGAAATGCAACTAAAATTCCGTTAACTGTAAAAATTAGAAGTGGATGGGATGAAAATAATATTAATGCAGTAGAGTTTTCAAAAATGCTTGAGTCTGAAGGAGTTGATGGAATAACAGTACATCCTAGAAGTAGATCCCAAAGATATGAAGGAAATTCTAAGTGGTCAATTATCAAGCAGGTTGTTGAGAGTGTAGAAATTCCTGTTACAGGTAACGGAGATGTGAAGTCATATGATGATGCTAAGAGAATGATAGAGTTCACTAAATGTAAATCTGTTATGATTGGGCGTGGAGCAATTGGTAATCCCTGGGTTTTCAATAATAGCTTAGAAAAATTGAGTTATGAAGAAAAAGATTTATATAAGAAAAAAACAATTATAAATCATTTACAACAAATTAAAAATTATTTTCCTAAGAAAAATTTAGACATGCAGATAAAGAAAAATTTATCCTACTATGCGAAAGGATTCTATAATTCAAGGGAAATAAGGCAAAAAATATTTAGATCCTCGGATTCCATAGAAAATGTTATAGAATTATTTTTTAAGTTGTTTGATAGAAATGTAGAGAAAAATAAGCTTGAAAAAATTTCAGTATAAAAAGAAAAACTTAAGACCTACCTCTTCAAAGGTTATAGGTGCAGTTTTTTCAATTTTAGGGCATGAAAATTTACAAGGTAAAAACTTCTTAGATTTATATGCAGGAACTGGGGCATTAGGCCTAAGAGCTTTGGAACTCGGTGTTTCTAATTGTTATTTTGTTGATATAAATAATAAATTTTTACAAAAAATTAAAAATCAGGTAGAAAAATATGATTTTGAAGGTGAGGCAAGGATGATTAAGGCTAACTGTGAAAACCAATTAGGCAAAATATCAGAAAAATTTGATTTTATTTTTGCTGATCCTCCGTATTCTGATAATTCTATAGATAAAATTGTTTCTCAAATTATAGATAATAAACTTTCTGGGCAAGATACAAAATTGATATTTGAGCATTCTTCTAGACAGAACATAGCTAAATCTATTAAAATTTTTAATATGCAAGGTCAAAAAGAATATGGAGACACAAGTATTTCAATATTCTCTAGTAATAAAGAGGGATAAAAAATGGTTAAAAGTATATATCCAGGGACATTTGATCCAGTAACCAAGGGGCATTTTGATATCGTGCAAAGAGCCTCTTTGCTCTTTGAAAAAGTAACTGTTTGTGTTTACTCAGGCTCTCTAAAAAATGTTATTTTTGATATTGATGAAAGAGTAAGTATGTTTCAACAAGCAGTATCTGATCTTAATAATGTAGATGTTATACCTTTTAATACGCTCACAGTTGATCTGGCTAAAGAATTAAATTCTTCAGCAATTATTAGAGGACTGAGAATTGGTGCAGATTTTGAGTATGAAAGAGAAATGGCTTTGACAAACAGAGAAATGAACTCAGACATAGATACGGTTTGCTTGATCTCTTCTTTAAAATATCAATATGTTAGTTCTAGCAGAGTAAAAGAGATAGCATCTTTAGGAGGAGATATTAAGTCTTTAGTTCCAGCTCATGTTTTTGAGCCATTAATGAAAAGAATCAGTAAATCTGCTTAAAATAGTACGGAATTTAACCATATCAATAACATAGAATTTATTTATTGGGAGGATTTATGAATATTATTGAAGAAATAAAAAATTTAGAAACTATTCTAAAAGAAACTAAGTCTTTACCTGGAACATCTAAGGTAATGATTGACAAATCACGTTCATTAGACATATTAAAGGATGTCATAGAAAATTTACCTAGTGAACTTGATGAAGCTGGAATGGTAACTAGACAAAAAGAAGCAATTATTGATCAAGCTGATAAAGAAGCTGTAAGAATTAGAAATTATGCAGACGAAGAATCTTCTACAATGAGAGAAATTGCAAAAAGAGATGCTGCAGAAATCCTATCAGACGCAGAAGCAAAAGCTGAGGAAATGGTTCTTGAAACCGCTATTGTAGAGCAAGCAAATAAAAGATCTGAAGAAATAATTAATGATGCTCAAGAGCAGTCTGAAAGAATTATTATGAATGCTCAACAAGAATCTAGCAGAGTATTAGATGAATCAGAAAAAATTGCTATTGATAGAAGAGATGGTGCTGACAATTATGCAAAAGAAGTTCTTTATGCTCTTGAAGAAAGAATTTCAACTATTCTTAGTCAGGTGAGAAGTGGACTTGATCTATTAGATGATCCATCAGAAAATATTACAGTAGAAAAGAATCAATAATTTATCTACCGTAATCGTCTTCTATTCTCTCAATATCTTCCTCATCAATATAATCACCTATTTGAACCTCAATTATTTCAAGAGGATCTATTTCTGAGATATTTTCTATCCTATGCTTTATAGTTCTAGGAACACTGGCAGATTCACCTCTTCCTATTTCTAAAATATCCTCACCTACAGTCACTCTAGCAGTACCTCTGGCCACAATCCATTCTTCATCTCTGTGTTTATGTGTTTGTAAAGAAAGTCTGCAACTAGGCTTAACAATTAATCTTTTGGTTTGATAGCCTGGTCCCTTACAAAGTATTTCATAACTCCCCCAAGGTCTGTCAGTTTTGCTTTCTTTTTTATCAAATGAAATATTTATAGGATTGTTTTCTTGCATTTTCAGATTATATTTTTAAAGAATCTTATAACAAAAACTAATAACATCCTATATTAAAGAAATATCACAAAAGAATATTACTGCGATTCATATTGAAATAGTTATAAAATTATAAATTATAAACATTTAGAAAACATTTACATGGAAAACTTATCTGAAGACAGAATAATTAAAGATAGACTTGAAAAACTTGAAAAATTACGAAAATTAAAAATTGATCCCTATCCAAATAGATGGGAGAAAGATCGAACTATAATCCATGATGCTATTACAGCATATGATGATTCCAATGAAAGTGCTAATTCTAAGCAATTATGCATCTCTGGAAGAATTATTGCTAAAAGAGCAATGGGAAAAATTATATTCTTTGATATCAAAGATCAATCAGGAAAAATTCAATTACATTATAAGGAAGAAGAATCCGAAATAAATAAAGACTTTTTAGATTTAATTGATATTGGAGATATTGTTGGAGTAGAGGGACATTTATTTAGAACTCGTAGAGGAGAGCTTACCTTAGATTTACACGATATTGTTATTCTGACCAAAGCAATAAGGCCTTTACCTGATAAATGGTCGGGTTTAAAAGATAATGAAATAAGATATAGGCAAAGATATTTAGATCTTATTTCTAATGAGGAGTCTCTAGAAATTGCTGTGAAAAGATCTAAGGCTATTTCATCAGTAAGAAACTTTATGAATAATAGAGGTTTTTTGGAAGTAGAAACCCCTATATTGGTTGATATTCCAGCTGGTGGCAGGGCAATACCTTTTTCAACCTATCATGAGTCTCTTGAGAAAGACCTTTTTTTAAGAATAGCCACAGAACTTCACTTAAAAAAATTGATAGTAGGTGGAATTGAAAAAGTTTATGAAATAGGTAGATTATTTAGGAATGAAGGAATTGATCATGATCATAATCCTGAATTCACAACTATGGAATCATATGAAGCTTATGAAGACTATAATACTGTTATGAGAATGGTTGAAGATTTAGTCTCTTATGTTTCAATTGAAGTAAATGGAACTACAAAAATTAATATATCTGATGATCTTACTATTGATTTAGCACCACCTTGGCAAAGACTAGATTTAAGAAAAGCTATTATTGATAATACAGGGATAGATTTTTTGAAGTTTAAAAATAATAATGATTTAGCCAATGAAATGAAGAATAAAGGGTTTGTTGCTGACCAGAATGAGGCTTGGGGAATATTGCTTGACAGATTGATCTCACAAGGAGTTGAACCTAAACTCATTAAACCTACATTTCTATTAGATTATCCAATAGAAATGTCTCCTTTAGCAAAGTTAAAACCTGGATCTAAAGATGTAGTAGAAAGATTTGAAGCATTTGTATTGGGCCATGAATTGGCAAATGCATTTACAGAATTAAATGATCCTATTGATCAAAGGAATAGATTTTTAGAACAAGAAAAACAAAGAAAAAATCTTGGAGATAAAGAGGCTGATAGGCTAGATGAAGATTTCCTTATTTCAATTGAACATGGTATGCCTCCAACTGGAGGTTTGGGTATTGGTATTGATAGATTAATAATGCTTATTACAGCTCAAGATCAAATTAGAGAAGTTTTGTTATTTCCACAATTAAGAAGTAAAAAATAATGTTAGATATAAAAAAGATTATAGAAAATAAAGAAATTTTTTCTGAAGGCTTATCAAATAGAGGCTATGATATTTCCAATCTGGATATATTAGTAGAACTAGACACTAAAAGACGTAATTATATTTCTGATGGTGACGATAAAAGATCAACAAGAAATGAAATTTCAAAAAAAATTGGACAAGAGAAAAGAAAACCAACATCTGAAGAAAGTTTATTCATAAAAAAGCTATCTGGAGAATTAAAAAAAGTAGATGAAGAGCTTGCTGTTATAAATGAAAAAATAAAAGAAATTATGCTTAATATTCCAAATTTACCAGATAAAAATGTCCCCATAGGAGAGGATGAGAATTCAAATATAGAAAAAGATGTAATTGGAGTACAAAGAGATGAAAATTATATAAAACCTCATTGGGACATAGGCCCAGAGAAAGATATTTTAGACTTAGAAGCAGGTGCAAATATATCAGGTGCTAGATTTTTTGTATTTAAAGGGAAAGGTGCACGACTACATAGAGCTTTGATGAACTGGATGATGGACGTACATACGGATGAATTTGGGTATGAAGAAATTGATCCTCCTTATTTAGTAAAGCAAGAAACAATGATAGGATCTGGAAATTTACCAAAATTTAAAGACAATTTATATAGAGATGATGAAACTGATCTTTGGCTAATACCTACCGCTGAAGTTTCATTAAATGGTCTACATCAAGGTAAAATTATAACTCCAGCTAGTTTACCAAAAAGTTATGTCGCAAGAACCCCAAGTTTTAGAAAAGAACATACTTCTGCAGGTAGAGATATTAGAGGTATAAAAAGGGTACATCAGTTTTATAAAGTTGAGATGTTTAAGTACGTTCATCCAGATGATTCTGAAGAACATTTAGAATCAATGATAGATAATGCAAGAACTCTTTGCGATAGATTAGAGTTAAGCTCTAAATTGATTCAACTATCAACCGGAGATATAGGTTTTCAATCTGCTATAACATTTGATATTGAAGTTTGGGCTGCTGGTTCTAAGGAATGGCTAGAAGTTTCATCTATATCTAATTGTTATGATTTTCAGTCTAGAAGAAATAATACTAGATATAAAGAAACTCAAGCTTCATCAACAATTTTCCCTCATACCTTAAATGGATCAGGTCTAGCTCTCCCAAGAATTTGGGTAGCTATAATAGAAAATGGTCAGCAAGAAGATGGAAGTATTAAAATTCCTGAAGTTTTGATACCCTATACAGGTTTTGAAAGTATCTAATTATTGCCTGATATACTTGATTTTTCCTGTTCCTTCGAATGACCTTTGATATTGTAAGGGCCAAGCATTAATATCTTCTTGAGAATATAAGCTCCAATATGGATTTCTCAATAATTCTCTTCCTAAAAATATTGCATCTGCCTCATTATTACTCAATATTTCTTCAGCATGACCATTATCAGAGATTAATCCAACTGTGCCTGTAAGAATTTCTGCACCATCTTTGATGGATTTTGAGAGGGGAACTTGATAACCTTTTTCTAACTTAATTTTTTGGTCTGAATAGTTTCCTCCGGACGAGCAATCAATTAAATCTACTCCAACTTCTCCTAGTTTTTTTGATAATAAAATTGAAGATTCAATATCCCATCCGTTAGGATGATATTCTGTTACAGATATTCTAGCAAAAATAGGTATTTTGTCTCCAATTTTTTTTCTTATTTCTTTTGCTATTTCTACTCCAAATGAAGTTCTATTTTCAATTGTTCCACCGTAACTATCTTCTCTAATATTTGATATAGGAGAAAAAAATTCATGAACCAAATAACCATGAGCTAAATGTAATTCAATACATTTGAATCCTGCTTCAATAGATCTTTCTGCAGAATCTACAAATTTAGATTTAATATCAATAATTTCTTCGATTTTTAATTCAATAGGTTCTTGAGATTCATCATCAAAAGGTATTGAACTTGGTCCTTTAGGAATCCATCCTCCATCTTTGCTTTCAATTTTACCTCTACCTTGCCATGGTCTTTTAGTTGAAGCCTTTCTACCTGCGTGAGCTAGTTGTATAGCTGGCGTTGAGCCTTGTTCGGAAATAAACTTGGTTATTTCTTTTAATGGTTCTATATGTTCATCTTTCCAAATGCCCAAATCCCAAGGACTAATTCGTCCTTCTGGTTCAACTGCAGCTGCTTCAGACATTACTAAACCTGCACCACCTACTGCTCTTGATCCTAAATGAACCATATGCCAATTGTTAGCGTAACCGTCTTCACATGAATATTGACACATTGGCGATACCCATGATCTATTTTTTATTTCTTCGCCTCTTATCTTAATTGGTTCAAAAAGTTTAGACATCGATTTCTCCATTAAATTTTTCCATAGATTTAGTTATACCATTTTCAATTATATTTATGCATGCATCTGAAGCATCTTGGCAAGATTTATTTACTAATTTTTCATTTTTTACTTTTGATAATACATACTTTATTTGATCTTCATTTTGATGTGGCTTACCGATACCAACTCTCAATCGAACAAAATTTTCAGTTCCAAGATGGTTAATTATAGATTTTAATCCGTTGTGACCCCCACTACTTCCTTTTCTTCTTATTCTTATTCTTCCTTCTTCTAGGTTTATATCATCTGATATAACAATTGTTTTATCTAGAGAAAATTTATCCTTATCAAGAAGATCTTTTATAGCTAAGCCTGAATTATTTACAAAAGTAGTAGGGTATATCGTATAAATACTATATTCATCAAGATCAAATCTCACTTCTAAGTAGTTTTTTTCTTTTTTTTGATATTTTTTGTAAAGTGATAATTTTTTTTGCAAATTGTCTAGTATCCACCAAGGTACATTATGCTTTGTATTTGCATATTTATCCCCTGGATTGCCTACTCCTAAAATTATCCAATTATCCATTAGGAAGGATCCCTTCTTCAATTAAAGATTTTAGTTGAGAAAAATTAATAATAGTCACATTTTTATCCTGAGCTTCTAATAATTTAGAGCCAGGATTTTCTCCTAAAATAAGATAATCAGTTTTGTTTGAAATTTTATTTGTAACCTTACCTCCATTTTCTTTTAAGAGTATTTCTAACTCATTTCTTTTTATATCAATAAAACTTCCAGTTATTACAAAAGATTTCTTCTCAAATAAATTACTTTTTTGATTATTTTTTTCATTTTCTTTGCCTATTCCAATTTCTATGAATTTCGATATTAATATTCTGTTGTTTTCATCCATTGACCATCTTATAAAATTTTCAGCAACTATTGGCCCAATTCCATCAATATCGATTAATATTTCTCTTAGATTTTCTAAATTTTTAATTTTGTTATTAAGTTCTTCTAAATTATTTATTTTTTCTGATATTAATTCTGCTATTTCAGACCCAACACCATCTATACCAAAAGAAGTTAATAATCGACTAAAATTTTTGTTTTTAGAATTTTCTATACTCAATAAAAGTTTGTTGATGCTTTTATCTCCAAATCCTTCAATTTGGTTTAATTCATTTATATGATTTTTTAGGTTATAAATATCATCTAATGATTTGATTATATTATTTTTGAAAAGTATAGAACAAATTTTATTTCCTAAACCTTCAATATCCATACAATTTTTAGAAGCAAAATATTGTAATAACCTTTCAAATTTATTCTCACATGAAGAATTTGTACACATTATAGAAACTTCATTTGGGTCTACAAATAGAATACTGTTACACGGAGGAAGACAATTTTGAGGGAACTGAAACTTCTTAGAATCTTTTTCTCTCTTATTATTTTTAGATATTCTAAGTATTTGAGGAATTACTTCTCCTGCTCTTTGAAGTTCAATTAAGTCTTTCTCTCTTAGATCTTTTCTTTCAATTTCATCTTTGTTATGAAGAGTTGCCCTACTTATCGTTACTCCATCAATTATTACAGGTTCTAATTCTGCCCATGGTGTCAATACTCCAGTTCTACCAACATTAAAATTGATCTTTTTTATAGTTGTCTCAACTACTTCAGGTGGAAACTTGAAAGCTGTGGCCCATCTAGGTATTCTACCTGTACTTCCTAGTTTTTTTTGGTAATTTACGTTATCTATTTTTATTACTATGCCATCTGTTCCATAGTCTAAATTTGATCTATTTGAACTCCAGTACTCAATAAATTCTAATAATTCTTCGAAAGAATTTATTTTTTTGTAATTTTTTTCAGTCCTTAAACCTAAATCTTTTATTTTATCTAAAGCTTTAGATTGGGAATCTAATAATTCTGACCCTTGACCATTTAAAAGACTATAGAAAAAAATATTTATAGGTCTTTTTGAAGTTTCAGAGGGATCAAGTTGTCTAACAGAACCTGATGCAGCATTTCTAGGGTTTGAATATATTCTTAATCCTTCGGATTCTCTTTGATTATTAAATTGATTAAATTTTGAATTAGGGAAATATATTTCACCTCTAAATTCTAATGGATCTAAACTATTAATTCTCAGAGGAAGAGATCTTATAGTTTTAACATTATTAGTTATTTCTTCACCTATAACTCCATTTCCTCTCGTTGATGCTTCAGATAAAAACCCGTTTATATATTTAACTGAAACTGCTAGGCCATCAATTTTCAATTCACACATAATAGGGAAGATATTTACACCAATAGTTTTTGAGTTTCTTTCTATCCATTCTTTCAACTCCTCATAATTAAAAACATTCGACAAACTTAACATTGGAGTTAGGTGTTGAACTTGGTTAAAGTTTTCTGCAGGAAGGCCTCCTATTCTTTGAGTTGGAGAATTCTCCGAAATTAGTTCAGGGTATTTTTTTTCTAAATCAATTAATTCTCTAAATTTTTTATCATACTCAAAATCAGACATTGATGAATTTTCTTCAACGTAATAAGCTTCATTAGCTTGTTCTATTTCTATTCTTAAGTTCTCTATTTGTCTTTTAGTTTGATTTGAAACCATAAAAAAAAAATTATAAATTATTACTAAATTATAGATATTACAACTAATTTTGGAAGTGTTATGAATGAGTAGATTAGAGGTCATTGAAGCATCTAATACAAAACAAATTTCTGATTGCTTAAAAATCAGAGAAGAAGTTTTCATTAATGAACAAGGAGTTCCTGAAGAGGAAGAACTTGATGATTTAGATAATTTATCCTTTCATGCAATAGCTTATCTAGATTCAGTTCCATTAGCAACGGGTAGATTAATAAATATATCTACAGATAATATGACAATTGGAAGGATGGCTGTATTAAAAAAATATAGAAAAAGTGGATACGGGAAAAAGGTGTTAAGATTTTTGGAGTTACATGCTGAACGTATTGGAGCTAAGTTAATTACTCTCCATGCACAGTTACATGCCAAAGATTTCTATATTAATTCAGGATATAAAGAAAAAGGAAATATATTCCTTGAAGCTAATATTCCTCATATAGAAATGTATAAAATTTTATGAGTATTATTTTTCTTCCCAACCAAGTTTCCCACCGCACCTTAAGCATCTTCTTTTAGTAAAAATATCTTCCCAATCTCCATCTAATGCCACAAAATCTAGAACACATCTCATAGCCTTATCTATATTTGGTAAATCATACTTTTTCGTAATATGCTCTAGCATACCAACTAGATCTTCTTGAATTTCAAATGAAACAGACTTTTTTTTACCAGCCATATTAAACTCCCTCGTTTTTTTATAATGATAAATAAAATAAATATGGTTACAATGTTTTATTCAAATTTTCTATAAAATAACAACATAAGAAAAAAAATATTAAGAATTTATGGCAGAACTACTTCCTTTTAAGGGCATTAGATATAATCAAAAAATATCTGGAGATTTATCATCAAATGTCTGTCCTCCTTTTGATAGCATTTCGCCTAGGCTTCAAAAAAAGTTATATGAAATTTCAAACTATAATACTGTCAGGCTTGAGTTAGGTCTAAGAGGTTTAGATGAAGACCCATATTTCTCAGCAGCTGAGACTCAAAATAAAAGAAGGGGTTTTGATTCAGGATAACTCACCTTCTATTTACGTAACGGAAGAAGAATTTTCTTATGGTGATAAAACTATCACTCGAAAAGGATTCATATGTGCAATTAAAGTCGAAGATTATTCAAAAAGAATAGTTATTCCTCATGAGAAAACTAGGGATGAATGGGTTGAAGATAGATTTAAGCTTATGGAAGTAGCAAGATCAAACTATAGCCCATTATTATGCCTTTATGAAGACGATTCCAGAGAGACTGTTGCTAATTTAGTCAAATCAATTTCTGGTAAAAAACCATATATAGATATTTCACCTGATGGCTTGCAAAAAATTAAAGTTTGGAGAGTTACTGATAAAGGAACGATAAGATTAATTTGTGACAAATTCTCAGATTCTAAAATTTATATTGCAGATGGTCATCATAGGTACGAGGCAGGTCTCAGATATTTATCTAATATACGTTCTAAAAGAGAAATAAATTCTAAAGAATCAATAAATTACAGAATGATTCAATTGATTTCTATGAATGAACCAGGTTTGATTACTCGCTCTTATCATCGATATATAAAATTAGAATCATCTAAGATAGATGAATTATTAAAAAAAATAAACTTAAATGAAAACATTAATGAATACAAGAACTCTTCTCAATCTTTTGATGAAAATTTTATTAATAAATTTTATAAAGATATCTGTGAAGAAAATAACTTTATAAACATTCATTTTGGGATCTTAATTAAAAAAGATAATCAAATTAATACTTATATCTATTCAGAAAATAATAAAACTCAAATAAATGATTATACATTTATCCATGAAAATTTTATTAGGCAAAACTTACAACCAGATTTTGAAGAAAATATAATGTTTGAGACAGATCTAAGTGAGATAAAAAATAAGTTATTATCCGAAGACAACTTAATTGTACTAATGATGAGACCAATTCCAATGGATAGTTTTTTATCGGCAGTTAATTCTGGTGACAGGTTGCCTCCGAAGGTAACAAACTTTTTGCCAAAGCCTCCTGCAGGATTAGTTTTTCAAAGTTTGGAAGGTAATATATAAAATACAATCAACTAATTATTTTGTTAATGCTTCCGCTAATGTAATCAATGTTTTTAGTTGTAATACCTGCTATATTTATTCTTCCAGATCCAACAATATAGATAGAATGTTCATCCTTTAATTTCTTAACATCATCACTATTTATCCCACTAAAACTAAACATACCTTTTTGATCAACTATAAAAGAAAAATCTTTTTTACAGCCCAACTTAATTAGATTAGAATTAAGTGAAGATCTCATATCTTTAATTCTTTCTCTTAATATTGTTAGATCCTTAATCCATAACTTCTTCAAATGATCATCATCTAGTATGATTTTTACAATTTCAGATCCATGTGCAGGTGGATTAGAATATATTGTTCTTGCAGTTTTCTTTAATTGACTCAAGATTTTTTCACATTTGTTTTTATCTTTTGTACTATAAAATAAACATCCAACTCTCTCACTATATAGACCAAAATTTTTAGAGTAACTTGAGCATATGAAGATATCATCTAAAATTTCACTTAATATTCTTACACCTAATGCATCTTCTTCAACTCCATCTGCAAGACCTTGATAAGCGAAATCACAAATTGTTATTATATTGTTTTGTTTAAGAACGTTAGCAATTTCTTTCCATTGGTCTACATTAAGGTCGCACCCAGTAGGGTTATGACAGCAACCATGAAGAACAATAATATCACCAGAAGGTATTGATTTGATGCTAGAGATCATATTTTCAAAATCAATGTTATTATTATCTACATCGAAATATTGATAACCTTTAGTTTCGAAGCCAGATGATTCAAATATTGGCTTATGATTAGCCCATGTTGGATTACTGAACCAAACGGTCGATTTGGATGAAAATTCATTTAGAAACTCAGAAACTAGCTTAAGGGCTCCTGTTCCACCTGGAGTATTTAGACCAATAGGAAAAGTTTTCTTTTCTTCTAAAATTTTTTCTCCAAATATCATTTCTATAGATTTCTTAAGAAATTCTTTATCACCATCAATAGGTTTATATGATTTAGAAAGATCCATATCCAATAATATTTTTTCAGCTTCAAGGACTGATTCGAATGTTGATGTCTTTCCGTTATCATCCTGATAAACACCTACAGCTAAATTGACTTTATTAGGATTTGAGTCATTATTAAATTCCTCAGATAATCCTAAAATTGGATCTTTTGCTGCTTCTTTTAAATCTTTAAATAACATTATTACTCGGTATTAGGTGTTTATATCAAACAATATATATTATTGTTCCTCACTACCTTGTTCTTCAGAAGATTCTGTTGCATCGCCATCTGAAGATTCATCACCTTCACCATCTTCGCCTTCTTCAGCATCACCTGACAAAGCTGCCATTTCTTCTTCAGTTACCTGAACTCTAGGTGGTTGTATCCAAGCTATTTGTGATTCAGGGTCAGAAGTAAGTTCAGCACCTTCTGGTATGTTTAAGTCTTTTGCAAGGAAGTATGTTTCTAAGTCTATTAATATAGAACAATCTGCTTCTAATGCGGAAGGTATTTCAAGGGGTTTAGCTAAAATTGTTACCTCATAAGTTCCTTGAGTCACAACTCCAGCTCCTCCTCTTGTACCTGGTGCATCGTCTTGATTAATTAAAGTTACAGGAACTTGAACTTCAATAGCTTTTTCCATATCAACCCTTAAGAAATCAACGTGTAATAATTTATCAGTCACGGGATGTCTAGATATATTTCGAACAAGAGTATAAGTTTCCTCTTTACCTTCGATAGAAATTTTTAATGGAGTTGTAAAACCCACTTCTTTAAGTGTTTTGTATAAAAGATCTTCTTCTACCTGAAGGCTAATTGATTCACCAAGTCCATACATATTAACTGGAACAATTCCTGATTTTCTTAAAGAATTATTTTTCTTTCCAAATGTACTTCTGCTTTGAGTTTCTAGTTTTACTTCTGCCATATTAAATTCCAATAACTTTTTTTAATGCATCTATAAGTATAAGACATCTTAATTATTTTAGATGTTTTTATAATGCAATTTAATTCAAAAAAGTATTATTTAGTATATTTATGCTAGTATATAAGTATGTTGATTCCTATGAAAATTGATTATGCACTAAGATTATTAGTCTATCTTACTCTAAACAAAGATAGAGGATTGATTAAAACTAATGAAGTTTCTCAAGATCAAGGAATTCCTGTCAAATTTCTACAAAGAATTGCTAACGATCTACAGAAATCAAAAATAATCAACTCAACCAGAGGTCCTTCTGGTGGTCATGAAATTATAATTGATCCAAAAGAACTGTATGTATCTCAAATAATTAAGATTTTAGATTACACTCTTTCTCCTGTCGATTGTCTTGATGATTTAGATATCTGTATTCACACTAGCTCCTGTAGTCAAAGAGAGCTTTGGAAAGATGTTGAGAATGTCCTAATTGATCATCTAAGCAAGATTTCAATATCTGAACTTGCTAGTAGGCAAGGAATTCTTAATCAACAAGTTAAACTTAGCTAATACAAATTACTTTTTGGTTCTTCAGATCCTATAATATCCCCTAACATTGAAAGAGGAGACGCTGCTTGCACCCCTGCATCTACTGGCAAAACTACTCCAGTCACCCATTTTGCCTCATCACTAGCAAGATATACAACAGCCCATCCAACGTCCCATGCAGTTCCTTCGGTTCCCAAAGGTCCTGCCTTTTTTCTTAATTCTCTCCAGTCATCTTCCATTTTCTTAAATCTATTTGGAAATGCTCCGTATACATGGCCTGGTGCTACGCAATTAACTCTAATGTTTTGTCTCCCATGATGCACAGCCATTATTCTCGACAAATGTGAAATTGCGGCTTTTGAAATTGAATAAGGTACATTCCTTGTAGAACCTGCCTGTGTTCCATCTATGGAAGAAACATTAATTATTGATCCTCCTCCAGACTTTTCCATTGTTGGAATTGCATATTTAGAGCCCATTACAGCACTTTTCATATTTAGATCTATGGATCTATGCCAATCTTCTTCCTCTATTTCTGTCACCATACCCCCTCCAGGGCCACCAACATTATTAAATAAAATATCTAATTTACCAAATTGCTTTACGGATTCATTTACCATGGCTTCGCAATCTTTTTCTGATGTAACATCTCCTATAAAAATTTTTGCTGTACCTCCCTCTTTTTCAATGGTATTTAATGTTTCTTCTGCTCTATCAATATCGATATCACTAAGCAGTACTTTTGCTCCTTCTCTAGCCATCAATATGGAAGCTGCTTGTCCAGTTCCAGCTATTTCACCCCTTGTACCTGCTCCTGTTACTATAGCTACTTTATTTTCTAGCCTTTGTCCTGATGGCATTTTAGTCTCCTATATTTTTATCAATTTTCTTATATTATTCATTTATACATATATATGATTTTTTTTGCATGAAAAATCAATATAATTCTTTTCTTTTTATCTATATAATGTAAACATGAATATAATGTACTTAAAAGTAAATACATGTTGTTGCAGGAGATCAATCGAACTCTAAATAAAATTTATTTTAATATAGTTCGAAACCCCAACTTATAGGGGTTTTTTTATTTAAACAAAAATAATTGGAGAAAATTATGGCGATCACACAATTAAATCCCTCTCAAGTCGAAAGATACAGTAGGCATCTTATAATGCCTAATGTTGGGAGTAAGGGTCAAAGAGCTTTGATTGATTCAAAGGTCCTGATTATTGGTGCAGGAGGATTAGGATCGCCTGTTGCTCTATATCTTGCTCTTGCTGGGGTGGGTAATATTGGAATTGTTGATTTTGACGTTGTAGATACCTCGAATTTACAAAGACAAATATTGCATACAGATGCGGATGTTGGAAAAAGAAAGGTAGAATCTGCCAAGGAAACGTTGATAGCTCATAACCCCGACGTTAATGTAACTATTCATGAAGAACCAATTAATTCTTCAAATGCATTTGAAATTATGGAACAATACGACATTGTTATAAATGGGGCAGATAATTTTGCTACAAGATATCTAGCTAATGATGCAGCATATTTACTAAGTAAGCCTCTTGTTGATGGAGCAATTCTAATATTTGACGGTCAGGCAACGACTTACATTCCAGGCAATGGTTGTTACAGATGTATTTTCCCTGATCCTCCACCTCCTGGAGAAGTTCCAAGTTGTGCTGAGGCTGGGGTTATAGGTGCTTTACCTGGATTAGTGGGTTCTATTCAAGCTCTAGAAACTATAAAGATTATTTTGGGAGTAGGGGAATCCCTTTCAGGAAGAATGTTGCTAATAGAGGCCTTAAGTATGGAATTTAGAGAAATTAAAATAAGAAAAAATCCAAATTGTAAATTATGCGGAGAAAACCCAGAAGTTAAAGAATTAATTGATTATGAAATTTTCTGTGGTGTTCCAGTAAGTTAAGTTTAATGAGTACAAAATTAAGCATTGAAAAATTTAATACAGGTACATTAAACAACATTGGCAATACTAGCTTGATTGACCTTTCTTCATTGAGTGAAAACGATTCTGTGAAAATTTATGCAAAATTAGAAGGTGAAAATCCTACTGGTTCCATAAAAGATAGGGTTGCTAGATGTTTGATTTTTGATGCAGAAAAAAATAATAAACTAAAACCAGGTCAGACTATAATAGAGCCTACATCAGGCAACACTGGTATAGGACTAGCAATGATATCTAAAATAAGAGGATATAATATGATTGCTGTTATGCCTGATTCTGTTAGTTCTGAAAGAACATCTTTGCTAAAGTCTTTTGGATCAGAAATCATTTTTTCCAAAGGTAAAGATGGGACAAATGGTTCTATAAAACTGGCTCAAAAAATTGCATCGGAAAACCCCGATTATTTTATGCCTTTTCAGTATGGTAATCAAGCTAGTATAAAAGCACATTACTACACGACTGGAAAAGAAATAATTACTCAAATGCCCAATATCACTCATTTTGTAGCTGGTTTAGGAACTGGGGGGACATTAATGGGAGTTGGTAAAAGAGTAAAGGAATTTAATGAATCCATAAAAATCATAGCAACTGCTCCTCATCCCGATGATGTTGTTCAAGGATTACGTTCAATAGAACATGGCTATATACCACCAATACTTGATCTAGATAAACTTGATGGAAGGATTATGGTAGAAGCAGAAGAGTCTTTTTACTGGACAAAAAAAGTGATGGAAACTCATGGTTTATTTGTCGGTGTTTCATCTGGAGCAACATTAGCCACCTGTATAAAGATGTCTAAAAGATTGAAAGATTCAGTTATAGTTACTATTTTTGCTGATGGAGGATGGAAATATCTTTCTAGCGGAATTTATGAAAAAGAATTTTCTGAATTATCAGAAGAAATTGATGGAAAAGTTTGGTGGTAGTTTGAATAATTTTTCTAAATCTGAAAAACAAAGTATTTTAGAAATGAAAATTTCTGAGATAAAAAAATTATTGGAAACAAAAAAAATAACATCTGAGGAATTAGTAAATATCCATATTGAGCAGGTTGAAACTTATAATCCCTTGATAAATGCAGTTTGTACTTTTACTCCTGACTTGGCTATTGAACAAGCAAAAAAAATAGACAATGATTCTGATTTTTCATCACCATTATCAGGAATTCCAACATTCATAAAAGATCTCAATTTAACTAAGGGTATAAGGACAACTAAAGGATCCCCAATATATTCTAACTTTATACCTGATGAAGATGATTTAGTTGTAAAAAAAATAAAATCTTCAGGTGCTATTATATTAGGAAAAACTAATACGCCTGAATTTGGAGCAGGTTCTCATACATTTAATGAAGTTTTTGAAACAACTGTAAATCCATATAATTTAGGTAAAACTGCAGGAGGATCTAGTGGGGGAGCCGGAGCTGCCCTTGCAGCTAGAATGATTACTATAGCTCAAGGATCTGATATGGGAGGCTCTTTAAGAAATCCTGCAGCATGGAATAATGTTGTAGGATTCAGAACCTCTATAGGTAGAGTTCCTAATCTTCCAAATTCTAAACCGTATAATACCCTGAGTGTTAACGGACCAATGGCAAGAAATGTAGATGACCTATCTCTTTTTTTGTCAATAATGGCAGGTTACGATAATAGAATTGGTAATAGTATAAATGAAGACCCAAAAATATTTTCTGAGATAAAAAATATTAAAAACATTGATCAAAAAATAGCTTTTAGCCCTGATTTAGGTCAATATCCAGTATCAAAAGAAATCAGAGAATCTTTTGAAAATTCTATAAACATTTTTTCAAATCTGGGTTTCAAATTAGAAGAAGCATATCCTTCCTTACCGAATGTTGATAATGCATTTCAAGTCTTAAGAGCTTATATTTTTGCAGATGAGCACAAGGATCATATAAGAAATAATAAACACCAAATGAAAGAAACAATAATTTGGAATGTTGAGAAAGGTTTGAACCTTTCATCATTAGAGATATCTGAAGCAGAATCCCAAAGATCAATTATTGATCAAAACATTTCACAATTTTTTAATCAATATGACTTTCTTGTTTTACCAACAACCAGCGTTCTTCCTTTTGATATAGATCAAGAATATATAAAAAATATAGATGGAACAGAACTAAATACATATATTGATTGGATGGCTCTATGTTATGCAATTACTGTAACAGGTTGTCCTAGTATAAGTATTCCATCAGGATTTAGTAAAGATGGATTACCTATAGGAATACAAATAGTAAGTAAAAAACTTAATGAATTAAAAATTTTAGAATTAGCAAAAGTTTTTGAATCAGAAACAAATTATTATAAAACAAAACCAAAATTAATATCCTAAGGAGTATTTTATGAATAAATATGCAGCAAACTTATCTATGTTATTTAATGAAGTAGAATTTCTAAAAAAATTCACTCTTGCAAAAGAAAATGGATTTGAAGGCGTTGAATATCTTTTCCCTTATGACTTTGATAAAGATGATATTAAATCAGAGTTGGAAAAAAATAGTCTAAAGCAAATTTTATTTGATTTTCCTGCTGGAGATTTTGCTTCAGGAGATCGAGGAATTGCAATTTTCCCTGATAGAAAATCAGAATTTCAAGAAGGTGTACATAAGGCTTTAGAATATGCTAATCATTTAAACTGTGAAAGGCTTACAGTTTTAGTTGGAATCGATAATGGTAAATTTAAAAAATCTCAGTTACATGACACATTAATTGAAAACTTAAATTATGCCTCTGATGTACTAAAAAATACTAATATCATGATTTTGGTTGAAGCTCTAAATACTATAGATGCTCCCAACTATTTTGTTTCTAATACTGAGCATTCTAGAAAGATTATTGATGAAATTAATTTAGATTCAGTTAAGGTTCAATATGATATTTATCATATGCAAATTATGGAAGGTGACATCATTAGAACTTTTGATAATAATAAAGATAAAATAGGACATATTCAAATTGCAGACAATCCTGGGAGAAATGAACCAGGTTCTGGAGAGATAAATTATGAGAATGTTTTTAAACATTTGGCAAAAAACTATAATGGATGGATAGGATGTGAATATGCTCCTCTAGGAGATACAGTTAAGGGTTTATCATGGATTCATAATATTGGAGGCAAAAGTGCCTAAATTTGAAGCAAATTTACAGTTTATGTATAACGAATATGATCTTATAGATAGATATGAACAAGCTTCAAAATCAGGCTTTAAGGGTGTAGAATTACAGGCTCCTTATTCCTTAGAGATTGACCAAATCAGAGAAAAATTAGATTTATATCAATTGAAACATGTAATAATAAATTTACCCGTGCAAGATCCAGATTCAAATTTAGCAAATATAGCACTCAGACCTGATAGAAAAGATCTATTTTTGGAAAGGTTAGAATTAGGAATAAATTATGCTTCACAGCTTGGTTGCATAGGTATAAATACTGGAATAGGGACAAAGCCAGAAAATTTTGATGATGAAGAAATATATAATACTTTGGTTGAAAATCAAAGAATAGCATCTGAAAAATTATTAGAAAAAAATATTAAAGCTCTAATTGAACCTATAAATACAGTAGATCAACCAGGTTTTTTTATTAATACATCCAAGCAAGGAATAGATTTAATAGAAAAAATTAACCACGATAATGCTTATCTTCTTTATGACGTATATCATATGCAAATTATGGAGGGTGATTTATCTAGAACGATTATTGAATTAAAGGATAAGATAGGTCATATACAAATTGCTGACAATCCAGGAAGAAATGAACCTGGTACCGGAGAAATAAACTATACTCATATTTTTAATTTGTTAGATACTATAAACTATAGTGGTTGGGTTGGCTGTGAGTACTCACCTCTACATAATACACATGATTCTCTTTATTGGATAAAAAATCATTTATAAACGATATGCAACCTTCAAAAACTAATTCCTTTTCTAAAATAATATCCTCAGTATTTTATGTAGGATATTTCCCATTGAGAGGAGGAGGAAGTTGGGCTGCTTTGTTGTGTTTAGTGTATTTTATTCTATTTAGATTATTTTTAGTTGATTTCTTAAATATAGCTGAAAATTTATTCTTTATTCTAAATGTATTATTGTTATTTCTTCATGTTCCTTTAAGCATATTTACTATAAATAGGTCTATCTCAGAAAAAGACCCAGATCCTCATCATGTAGTTATCGATGAATGGGTTGGTATGTATATACCTTTGGTCTTTTTAGAATTTAATTTATTCGCATTAGTTCTTGGTTTTTTTATATTTAGATTTTTTGATATTTTCAAACCTTACCCAATAAATAAAATTGAGGATCTTCCAGGATCCTATGGCGTTCTAGGAGATGATGTGGTTGCTGGTATTTTCACATTTATTTTTGTTTTTATAATTCAAAATTTTATTGATTTACCCATTATTTAAGAAACTAATAACTCTATTTTCAAATTCTTCTGGTATTTCATCGTGAATATTATGGCCTATGTTTTCAAATTTAATTATTTCTAAATTTTGCATGATATTTTCTATTTTTTTTATCTCAGATTCTATTAATACTCCTCCAGTCTTCTTTTCATCTCCAACCATTAATAAAGTTCTAATAGTAGAAATTTCTGAAATAATTTTTATAGCATCAAAAGATTCCAAAGCAATTCCACTAATAGTTTCTTCTAGCACTTTATGATCTAAGTTCGCTAGATTTTCTGAGATAAGTTCTAAATTTTTAACTTTTGATAATTTTGAGTTTCCCATTAGTTTTTCCAAAATTTTTTCTTTTGAATTAAACTGTTTTGATAAAGAAAGATTGTACTTAAATCTCTGACTTATTCCTTCTACACCATATCTTTGATGATGAAAGAAAGGAGGGTCTTCTAATATCAAACTTTTTATATTGCTCTTAAGCATTTGTCCTACTTGAGCTCCAATGCAAGCCCCTAAGGAATGACCGATTATTTCTACTTTATTATTTATATTTTGTTCAATAAAATTTACAATATCATTACTAAAATCTATCCACCTATAGCTTTCAAAATGGTCAGATTTTCCATGTCCTCTAAGGTCAATTAGATAAACAGTACGTATTTTTGATAGTTTTTTTGAAAATCCTTCCCATGTCTTTGATGAGTTTGATATACCGTGAAGAAGAATTGCTGGAGGACCTTCTCCAAATTTTCTATAATAGATATTTTTATCTTCAGTAATAAAATAATTTTTCATTTATTTTCTATAAATTCAATAATTGATTCAGAAAATTCAGATGGAAAATCTCTATGAATATTATGACCTGAGTTATCCCATTTATTTATTTGAATTGAAGGATTTAGGTTTTTGAGATAATTTAGGCTTTCTTCAGAATTTATTCCTCCAAACTCTGGATTTGAATGGTTTAAAACAGTTCTAGTTTTTACATTTTTATAAATTTCTTCTATTGAGAAATCATCCTTAAATTTTCTAGGTACTTGAAGTAAAAACTTATCTGTGAACATTCTTGCAGTGGCTATTTCAACTGGAATATCTTCTCTCCAATCTGGTCGTAATTTTTTTAGTTTTTTAATAGCTTCATCTAAGCTTTTAGAGCTATCTATTATTTCTGCAACAATTTTGCCCCTGCTTGCTCTTCCTGTTTTATCTACAGGTTGTGTACCCAGGAATGGATCTTCTAGTATTACACCAGAAATCTGCTTATTATTTTTTGATGAAACGGATGATACTATTGGGCCACCAAGAGAGTGTCCAACTAGATACACATTTTCTAATTTAAGCTTAGATATGATATCTGAAATGTCTTTAGCCCATGTAGATCTTTTATGACTAATTATTGTATTTCCTGATCTACCAAATCCTCTAAGATCTGCTGAAAAAACGTTATAATTTTTTGGCAGATTATCCATTATTTTTTGCCAAGACTGCCATCTTTCTAAAAATCCGTGAACAAAAAAAACATTAATTTTGTTCGTAGCTTTTTCTCTTGAAGCTAAGTTTATCGCTACATCATTTGTATTGCAAAAAAATTCCTTATACATGTTTTCTTTTTCAATTTTTCTATGGATTCTATGAAAGTTTATCTTATGATGTGAATAAATAAAGTAAATATGATACTTTTAAAAAAAAATCTGAAGGAATTCATTTAAATGAAAATAGAAAAAATTGAGTCTGTACTTGCAGGTGATAGTCACATAGTAAGAATTATTACTGATAACGGAATAGAAGGCATAGGTCAATCAGCATGTTGGGGATACATGGAAGCAACTGATGCAGTAATATCAAGCTTTAGGGAATACCTAATTGGTAAAGATCCTCTTCAAATTGATCATCACTGGCAATATCTTTACAGAATGGGACCATTTAGAGGGTCTATCTTAACAGCTGCGATAAGTGCTATTGATATAGCTTTATGGGACATTAAGGGTAAATTTTATGAAGCTCCTGTATGGCAGTTACTTGGAGGTAAATTAAGAAATAAAATTAGATTACACCTTTTAATGGGAAGTGATAGACCTGATGCTGCAGATAAAGGGACAACATCTGAAGGACTTAGATTAAATGCTATTGATGCTGTTTCTGAAGGTTATACTGCTATAAAAATTGATCCTCTTCCAGATGGATATGAATCTATGACTTTATCTAGATTGATTTCTGATACTAAAGAAAATGTAGCTGCACTGCGTGAAGGAGCTGGCTTAGATGTTGATATTATTTTAGAAATTCATAGAAAGCTTACTCCTATGAATGCAATTGCTCTTGCAGAAGAGCTTTTTGAATTTCACCCATTATTTTACGAAGACCCTATCCAAATTGATTCAATAAAATCTCAAGCTGAAATTGCATCAAAAACTTCAATTCCATTAGCAAATGGAGAAAGAATGCATACAATTTGGGAATTTAGAGAAATGTTTGAACTAGGAGGTAGTCAATATGCTAGACCTGATGTAGGATTGGCTGGTGGAATAACTCATGTGAAAAAAATAGCATCCATAGCAGAATCTTATCATTCTGCAATTGTTACGCATAATTATTTAGGACCAGTGATCACAGCTGCAGCATGCAATATAGATACCTCAATTCCAAATTTTATTACTCAAGAATACTCTACAATTGATGAATCTGATATGAACAAAATTTTTAATTCCTCTTGGATTAGAGATGGAGGTTATATTAATGTTCCTGAAAGTATTGGCATAGGAATAAAAGTTGATTTTGAAGAACTTAAGAAACGAACTTTTGAAACTCGGCTTCAACAAAATATTCCACTAAGAGATGATGATTCAGTTGGATATTCAGTCTAAATAAAGGAATAATAAATGGATGATAAAGAGTATTACGAAAAAATAAAAAAAGTTAATAAAGATAATTTATATAAGAAAATAAATAAAAATAAATCAGACAAATGGAAAAATTTTGAAGTTACTGGAAAGATGAATAAAAAAACTATTATTCATGATCCAGTTACTGCACTTGCTGAATCAGAAGCAACAGGTGAAACAGCAAAAATTTTCGATGATATTCGTTCTACTATGCAAATACCTATGTTGACTTCAATATGGAGAGTTCTTGCAGATTCATTAGAAGATCTAGATTTAGCTTGGAAATCCGTAAAGCCACTCTATAAGTCAGGTCAACCAGAGGCTGCATTAAATAGGTTGAAATCTGAAGCATCATTTCCAAATTTAAGCCCAGTTTCATTAGAAGAAATGGAAGAAATTCGATTTACATCAGATGATCTCAAGAGTGTTAAAACTATTCTAAATGCATACAATAGATCAAATAGTTTAAATTTACTCACTCAATCAGCTTTGGTACCTGATCAAGTAAAAAATTATATAGCTTATGCACCTGTTGAAACAAATTTAATACAAGGCAATCTACCTAGATTATTACCACGCCAAGAAATATCTGATTCAGTTTGGGATGTGATTTTGAAAACTAATAATTATGGTACAACTGGATCAAATCCAGGTATTGCAACAATCTTCAGGCATCTAGCATATTGGCCTAAATTACTTTCCTTAATGCAAAAACGTCTTGAGCTTGTACAAAAATCAGGAGATATATCTGTTGGAGCTAAAAGTGTATCTGAAATTGCTATAGAAGAAGGAGATAGGATGACGCAATTGCGTGATGAAAATGCCTTAAATAAAATGTCTTCTGATGCAAGAGAAACAATCATTAGATATGTTAATGGTCCATTCAGATGTGCAAGAATAGTAAATATTGGAACAGCATTAAGTAACTGGTTGGAAGGAGTTAAGTTATAGACTTGAGAGTTTCACCTATTTTTGAAGGATCGTCTGCATGGTGAGCCCCAGCAGTTATAAGTGCTTTGATTTTTTCACTTGCTAAACCCATTTTCCCACTGATTACTGCACCAGCATGCCCCATTCTTTTTCCTTTTGGTGCTGTTGTTCCGGCAATTGTAAAAACTACAGGCTTACTTACTTTAGATCGAATAAATTCGGCGGCTTCTTGTTCTTTTGTACCGCCTATTTCTCCGATTAATACTATTGAGTTTGTGTTTTTGTCTTTTTCAAAAAATTCTAGAACATCTATAAAACTAGTTCCATGAATTGGGTCACCACCTATTCCAACACAAAGAGACTGCCCTAGACCTGCTTCCCCAATTTGCGAAATAGCTTCATATGTAAGTGTTCCAGACCTAGAAACAACTCCTACATTACCATCATGACAAATATTACTAGGTATGATACCAACCTTAATTTTGAGCCTAGGAAGGATTATGCCTGGACAATTTGGTCCAATAAGTGTTGTTTTTTTATCCTTGAGATGATTTTTTACTTTAACCATGTCATGTATCGGAATTCCTTCCGTTATACAAACTACAATTTCTAGATTAGCATCTATTTGCTCGATAATTGCATCCATAGCAAATGGAGCAGGGACATATATAACCCCTACATTAGCATTAGTTTCGTCAACAGCATCCTTTACTGTTTCAAAATATGGGATTCTATCCTCAAATAAAACCCCTTGCCTATTAGGATGGACACATGCCACAACATTTGTGCCATATTCTATTGATCTTTGAGCTTGAAAAGTACCATCTTTGCCTAATCCTTGTACTAATACTTTTGTATTCTTATCTAAAATCATTTTATTTCCTTTTATTTAAAACACTTAGTACTTCGGCTGCATTACCTAAATTTTCGGCAATATGTATATCTAAATCTGAATTTTTTAGTATGGAAAAACCTCTTTCTGAATTAGTTCCTCTCATTGAGACAATAATTGGAAGGTCAAAAGAAGTTTCTTTTGCAGCTTCAACTACACCTTCAGCTATTAAGTCTGCTCTAGCTATACCAGCAAATAAATTAATTAATAAAAATTCAACATTTTTGTCTGAGACAAGTATTCTGAAAGCCTCTTTAATTTTTTCTTTGTCAGTTGAACCACCAACATCTAAAAAATTTGCTGGGAAGCAACCTGATTTTGTTGTTACATCCATTGTTGCCATAGCTAATCCAGCTCCATTTACTAAACATCCAACATTTCCTTGATCTAACTTTACATAAGCAAGATCAAAATCTTTTGCTCTAGTTTCTATAGGGTTTTCTTGATTTTTATCTCTAAGTTCAAAAATTGATTTTTGCCTAAAAAAACTGTCATCATCAATGTTTATTTTGCAATCTAGGGGTATCAAATTATTTTTTTTGTCTATAACAAGAGGGTTTATTTCAATTAGGGTGCTGTCTGTTTCTAAAAAAGCAACATATAAATTATTTATCATTTTTATAAATTCATTATTTGCTTCTTTAGGTAGATCTAAGGTTCTTATAATTTTCCTTAATTCATAAGGCTTTGCTCCTATTACGGGGTCAAATGGTAATCTTATGATTTTTTCAGGTGTATCTTCTGCTACCTTTTCAATATCCATTCCACCTTCAGGCGATATTATAAGTACAGGTCCTTCAAAATCTGGGTCAATTGTAATAGACAAGTAGAATTCTCTATCAATATCCGTAAGTTCTGTAACTAGTAATTTTTCAACTATAACTCCATCTGAATCGGTCTGATTGGTAATAATATTTTTACCTAAGATATTTTTTGCAAACTCTTTAGCTTCTTCAGGGGAATTACATAGCTTGACTCCACCAGCCTTCCCCCTTCCACCTGAATGAATTTGTGCTTTTACAACGACTCTTCCATCATATTTTTTGGCGATATTATAAATTTCTTCTGGAGACTGCCCTATATCTCCCATTGGAAATGCTATAGAGTAATCTTTTAATAGATTTCGTGATTGATATTCGTGTAAATTCATTAATGAAATTCTTACAATTTTAATTACTGACAAAGTAATTAAATCCTATTATGATGTATTTCATAATACTTTTTTGGGTTAGTTTCTAATTTTTTTTAGATCTTTGCCATATAATAAGTATATTAGTTCAAGATTAATGAGGAGAATTTAAATGGAAGCATTATGGGCTTTGATAATTGTTTTTGGTTCAACTGCAGCTTGGCTTGTGATCTTACAATTAATAAATAATTACTTAGCTAAAAGAGAAAAATAATTATTTATTTTTTGTACTTTTTTTATGCTTGAATTCAAAAATATTTCATACTCTATCTCAAAGAGAAAATTATTTGAAAACACCTCGTTAGAAATTCCTGATAATTATCACTTAGGACTTGTTGGATCAAATGGTATAGGTAAATCGACCTTATTTAACTTAATAACTAAAAATTTATCCTTAGAAGAAGGAAAAATTACTTTAAAGTCCAACAGAACAATTGGTATTTTAGAGCAGGAAATACAAAAAGTTGAGTTGAGTTTATTAGACTTTGTACTATCAAGTAGAATTACTGAACAAAATTTACTTAAAGAATTAGAATCTTCTGAAAATCCCGATAGAATATCTTTTATTCTTAATAAGTTAGATGAAATTAATGCATACGATTCAGATTGGAAGGCTTCAACTATACTTTCTGGTCTTGGTTTTAATAAAACAGATCAATCAAAACCCTTAAGTGACTTTTCTGGTGGATGGAGAATGAGAGTTGGATTGGCAGCAGCTTTATTCAATGAGCCTGATCTATTATTACTCGACGAACCTACAAATCACTTAGATTTTGAAACTAACTCTTGGTTGGAGAATTTTTTGGTAAATTATAAAAATTCATTTATATTGATAAGTCATGATAGAGAAACTTTAAATAAAACAGTATCTCATATTATTCATATTGACCAATTAAAACTAAACTTATATACAGGAAATTATGATCAGTTTGAAAAACAATATGCTCAAAAAAAAATAAGTCAACAATTATTATTTCAAAAACAGGAAGCATATAAGAAAAATGTTCTAAAATTTGTAAATCGATTTGGCTCCAAAGCTAGTAAAGCAAAACAGGCTCAAAGCAGATTGAAATCATTAGAAAAAATGGATTTTGTTGATGCTGTAATTACAGATAGGTCGATTAAGTTTTCTTTTCCTAAACCTAAAAATCTTGGAACTTCAATGATTGTATTGAATGAAGTTGATGTTGGATACGAAAAGAATAACCCTGTACTTCAAGGAATAAATCTTAGCATCTCAAATGATAGCAGAATAGCTTTATTAGGTGCTAACGGGAATGGAAAGTCTACTCTAATTAAATTAATTTCAGGAATAATTAAGCCAATGAAAGGAACTATCTCAAAAAATAAAAATATCAAGATTGGATATTTTGCTCAACATTTGTCTGAAGAGCTAGAATTAGATTTAACTCCATTTGAAGTATTATCTGAAAAATTAAAAAATGAAGAAGACTTAAAAATAAGAGGTGTGTTAGGTAAATTTGGTTTTGATAAAACAAAATCTGAAACTAAAATACATAAACTATCTGGAGGAGAAAAAACAAGACTCATACTTTGTTTGATTAGTTATGATTCTCCCAATATTTTATTACTTGATGAACCTACAAATCATCTTGATATTGACTCAAGAACCTCTCTTATTAATGCACTAAATGACTTTGAAGGATGCGTTATTCTTGTAAGCCATGATTCAAAACTTGTAGAGAATGTAGCTGATCATTTAATAATGGTAAAAAATGGCAAAGTAAATAATTTTTCAGGAGATCTTGATGAGTATAGATCTTCACTAAGTAATGATAAAAAAAATACAGAAAGTTCTAAAAATAAAAATAATACAGATAGAAAAAAAATCAGAAATTTGGAAAATAAAATAAAAAAACTTACTGATGAAAAAAAGGAATTAGAAAAAAAATTATCTTCAACTGAAAATATTTCAGATTATGAAAAACTTAATTCACTCTCTGAGGAATATGAAAATTTAAACAATCAAATTGACTCACTTGAAGAATCATGGCTTTTAGAGGCAGAATAAGATAGATTCTTGATTCTTAGATTAATGGCGGAGGGGACAGGATTCGAACCTGCGGTACCCTTACGGATACTCCTGTTTTCAAGACAGACGCTTTCAACCACTCAGCCACCCCTCCAAAAAACGAAAACAGACAATTTTTATTATATAAGAAAATTATTCTAATTTACCCCAACTGTCACCAGTTTTTATATCTACTAGTACCGGGACATCCAATTTAATTGCATTAGGCATTATTTCATTTATCATCATGCTTAGCTCCATAAGCTCTCCTGGGGCAACCTCAAAAATCAGCTCATCATGCACTTGTATAAGCATTTTAGATTTCATTAGATTTTTTCTTATTTCTTTTCCTAAATTTATCATTGCAATCTTGATAATCTCTGCAGCTGTACCTTGAATAGGCATATTTATTGCAATTCTTTCTGCAAATCCTCTTACTCTAGCGTTTGGGGAATTAATATCATCCAAATATCTTCTTCTTCCCAATAATGTCTCCGAATAACCTTTATATTTTGATGAATTTATTTGTTCTTTCTGGAAATCCTTGATTCCTGGATACTTCCCAAAATATAGATCTATAAATTCTTTACCTTGCTGTCTAGTTAAATCAGTTTGTTGAGATACTCCGTGTGGGCCCAATCCATATAGAACGCCAAAATTTAAGATTTTTGCAATCCTTCTTTGTTCAGATGAAACTTCTTCAGTTGAATACATAAGTTTAGCAGTAGAATTATGTATATCTTCTCCATTTATAAAAGCTTTTACCAAGTTTTCTTCTTTAGAAAGATGAGCTAAAACCCTTAGTTCAATTTGAGAATAATCTACTGCTAACATTTGGAAGTTATTTTTACTATCAGTTATAAACGCAGATCTTACTTGCCTTCCGATATCTGTTCTAACAGGAATATTTTGTACGTTTGGGTTCTGACTTGACAATCTACCAGTAGAAGTACCTAATTGATTAAAAGTAGTATGAATTCTTTTAGTTCTCTTATTAATTAGGTTAGGTAAAGAATCTACATATGTAGACTTAATCTTAGATAATTCCCTATATCTTAATATTCCCGATGAAATTTGATTAACTCTTTCATCTAAGTTTTTGTTTTTGGAATAATTTTCTAAAACATCTGCGTCTACAGAAATACCTGTTTTAGTTTTTTTAATTGCAGGGGCCTTTAATTCACCAATTAGAATTTCAGCAACTTGTTTACCAGAATTTAAATTAAAATCTTTTTCTGGATAAGTATTATGAATTGCTTGATCCAGCTCATTAAGCTCAACCTCAAGTTTCTCTGACATCTCAGATAATTTTTCAGAATCAATTAGGAATCCATTATATTGCATATTAATAATTTCTTTAATCAAAGGGATTTCTACTTCATAAAATAAATCTTCTTGATTAAACTTTTTCAATTCTTCTTTAAAGAAATTTCTGAGTTTATAAGTTATCAATGAATCCGCAGCGGCATATTTATAAACTTCTGATATATTTGCCTGATTTAATGTTTTTTGATTTTTCCCTGTACCGATCAATTCCTCTATTTTAGTCATATTAATATTTAATATTTCTGAAGATAAGTTTTTTAATCCTAAGCTTTTTCTTCCACATAATGATGCTGCAATTACAGTATCAAAATTAAGATTCTCAACATCTATCCCAAAGTTTCTTAAAACCATAATATCGAAATTAGCATTATGAGCTGATTTTGAAATATTTGAATTTTCAAATAATGATTTTAATTTCTTAAAATTTTCTTTAGTAAAACTAACACTTAGGTTGTCGTGTCTTATGACTAAATAATAAGATTTAGTTTCTGAATTACAAAATGATACACCTATAATTTCATCTTCTAATGTTTTTAAGCCAGTTGTTTCAGTATCAAAAGAAAAATGATCTGTACTATTCATATCTGTAATCATTCTTTCAAATGATTCTTGATCATTTACTAGTACTAACTGATCATTTGGTATATCTTTATTATTAGATTCGACATTGATTTCAAGCTGAAATTCGCTTGGAAATTCAATGATACTTTTCAAATTATTAAAACTGTTTCTGAGTTCATAATGTTCAAAAGTAGCCTTTATTTCTTCAATATTATGATTAATGAATTCACAATTATCAATTGAAAAATCTATATCCACTTCTCTAACTATTTGAGTTAGACTTAACCCTTTTTTAGCTATTTCAATATTTTCAGATAAGATATTTTGTATTCTTTTTGCACCTCTAATAGACATATTTTCAATATTTTCAATATTCATAAAAAGAGATTCAAAATGACCAAATTCTGATAATAATGCTCTTGCAGCTTTTTTACCTATTCCTGGTACACCAGGAATATTATCTGATGGATCTCCTTCAAGAGCTTTAATTTCAGCTACAAATTCAGGGCCTAAACCATCATATCTTTCCTGAACTTTTTCTTCATCATATATTCTTATGTCTCCAAATCCAGAGTACATTAATACATTAGTTTTTTCGTTAACAAGTTGAAGTTGATCTGCATCACCAGTAAGAATCAAACAATTTATATTTTTTGAATTTGCTATTTCACTTATTGTACCTACTAAATCATCTGCTTCAAATCCATCTTTTTCAAATACAGGAATATCCATTGATTCCAATAAATCTTTTGCTATAGGTATCTGTTTATGAAGGTCAGGATCTACTGGAGGTCTTTGAGCTTTATATTCAGGGAATATTTCATCTCTAAAAGTAGCAGCTTTTGTGTCAAAACAAACTGCAATATGGGTGATATTATTTTCTCTAATTGATTTTATTAAGGTATTAATAAAACCAAATGCACCCCTAGTGTCTATTTTGTTGCTATTTAGTCTTTCAGGTATAGAGAACCATGCTCTAAAAACCATCGCATGCCCATCAACTATTAATAGCTTTTCTTTTTTTGTTACCATCTATTAGATACTATTGGTAATTTGAAAATTAGTCTCAATCAACTTTAATTATTTTATGATTTTTTTTACCTTTTGAAATAATCAATATTTTATTTGCTTTAAGGTCATTTTCAAATACTTTCATTTCTGGATCTGTTATTTTGTTTCCATTTAATGAAATTCCGCCTTGGTTAATTAGTCTTTTTGACTCACCTAAAGATTTACATAAGTCATAGTCAACAGTCAGTTCTTGTATGTTTACTCCATTAGATAATTTTTTTCTTGAAAGCTGATTTATACTTTCTGAACCAATATATAAATCAGAAAAATCATCATCACTTAAGATTTCCCATTTCCCTTGATTGAGTCCTTCTGTTTGCCTAAGTGCACTATTCATTCCTTTTTCACCGTGAACTATTCGTGTAATTTCTTTTGAAAGAAATAGTTGAGCTTCTCTTTTATATGGTGATTCTAATGTTATTTTTTCTAGTTCGTTGAATTCTTCAATGTTAATGTCAGTAAATAACTTTATATAATCCAATACTTCATCGTCACTAGTATTATAAAAATATTGAAAAAGTTTATAAGGAATTGTTACATTTGGATCTAAGGTTACTGCTCCATCTATACTTTTACCAAATTTTTCACCAGAGGATGTGGTTAATAGAGGGTAAGTTATTCCATGAGCCTTATTCTTATTTAATGGATTTTTCTTTCTAATTAGGTCAATACCAGCTACTATATTTCCCCATTGATCAGATCCTCCCATTTGGAAGCTGCAATTATAATTTTCAAATAAATACAAGAAATCATAAGCTTGTAATAATTGATAACTAAATTCTGTAAATGAAATGCCTTCATCTCTAGATAATCTATTTTTTACTGAATCTTTACCAAGCATATTGTTAATGTTGAAAAATTTACCAGTATCTCTTAAGAAATCAATTAGGTTGATTTGATTTAACCACTCAGCATTATTAATTATCTGAGCTGGATTTTTTTTATTATCAAAATCTAAAAATTTTTCTAACTGACCTTTTATTCCTGCAAGATTCTCTTCTATTAATGCTTCACTCATTAACTTTCTTTCATCAGTTCTTCCTGAAGGATCTCCGATCATTCCTGTTCCTCCACCAACAATGACGATAGGTGTATGACCATATTTTTGTAATCTTTGTAATCCTAGTATTGGTATCAAGTTTCCAATATGTAGACTTTTTGCTGTGGGATCAAAGCCGTTATAACAAGTAATTTTTTCATTGATCAAAATTGAGTCTGCGTTGGTTGTGTAATCTTTAAGGCTACCTCTCCATCTAAATTCTTCAATTACGTTATTAAATTGATTATTCATACTATCTTTCTAAAACTTCATTAATATTTATAATATCTTTTTTTATTTGTGTCTTCATAATATCTATAGAATCGTAAAATTCCTGATTTCTTATTTTCTGAATAACTGAAATCTCTATTTGAATACCATATATATTTTTATCAAAATCAAATATAAAAACTTCTATTTTTCTTGCAGAATCATTTTTTATTACAGGCCTATTTCCAATAGAAAGGGCACCTCTAAATTTTTCTCCTTCAATATCTACCATACATGCATAAATACCATCTCCAGGAATTTGGATTTCATTCTGAACTTCTATATTTGCAGTTGGGAATCCTATAGTTCTTCCAATCTGATCTCCTTTAACAACCATACCTTCAAAAGTATAATCATAACCTAAAAATTTATTACCATTTATAAAATCTCCTTCTTCTATAAATTTTGAGATCATTGAAGAAGAGATCACTTTTTTTAAATTATTTTTCATTTCTATGTTAGATATTTCTATTCCTAAACTGATACATAAATCCTCTAAATTTTTACCAAACAACTGATCATTTCCAATTCTTGTATTTTCGCTAACAACAATGCTTTTTATATTTGCGTGACTTATCAGTTTCTTTAGAAAGACTTCTGCACTTAGAACTCTCAGTTCATCATTAAACTCCATAGTAAACAAAAAATTTATCTCATTTTCTAAGATTTTATTTTTTCTTTTACAAAAGCCTGATAGGTATGGCCTTGAGTATCCTTTGCTTACTATTTCTCTAGGTCTTTTTTCAAAAACGATTACTAAGGAACTTAATTTATTATTCTTAGAATTGTTAACTAATTGTTGGAATAACATTTTATGGCCTAAATGAACTCCATCAAATGTGCCTATACAAAAAGCTGTTTTATTTTTTCCGATTAATTTTGAAAGTTCAATTAATTGTTGATCAAAACTTTTCATTATTTTTGCATTAACTTAATTCTTTAATTCTTTACTAGCTTCTAAAATAATTTCTTCAGTTTTTTCCCAACCTACACATTTATCTGTTATAGATACTCCATAGTCTAGATCAGCTAAATTTTCTCCTAGAGTTTGGTTACCAGGATTTATATTACTTTCGATCATAAGGCCAACGATATTTTTATTACCTTGCATTCTTTGAGATATAACATCTTTAAATACAATAGGCTGCCTATTATGATCCTTATTTGAATTACCATGAGCACAATCTATAACAACAACAGGATCTAGTTCGTTTTTTTCTAATAGTTCTTGTGCATCTCTTACTGATTCTTTATCATAATTTGTTCCTGATGCACCACCTCTAAGAATTACATGATTAGCAGGATTACCTTTTGTTATTACAACTGAACTATTGCCATCATTATCTATTCCTAAAAATGCATGTTCTCCTAAACAGGCAATCATGCCATCTATAGCTAACTGAACTGATCCTCCGGTACCATTCTTAAACCCTATAGGCATTGATAATCCACTTGCCATTTGTCTATGAGTTTGACTTTCTGCAGTTCTGGCTCCAATTGCGCCCCAAGAAACTAAATCTCCAATATATTGTGGAGTAAATGGGTCTAGAAATTCAGTGGCAGTAGGCATACCTAATTCTGTAACATCTGATAATATATTTCTTGCTAGTTCTATTCCTTTTGGAATATTAAAAGATCCATTAAGATCAGGGTCATTGATTAGACCTTTCCAACCTACAGTTGTTCTAGGTTTTTCAAAGTAGACCCTCATTACAATATATATAGTATCCTTAACTTTTTCCGCTAAATCTCTAAGCCTTTTTGCATACTCTATACCTAGATTTCTATCATGAATAGAGCAAGGACCAACCAACAATAATATCCTATCGTCCTTACCAGTTAAGATGTTTTCTATAACTTTTCTTGATTCCATAATTAAGTTTGACTGAGAGTTTGATAATGGAATATTTTTTATAAATTCATCAGGAGATGGTAGCTTCGCTATTTCTCTTATATTTAAGTTCTGTATATTTTTCATGATATTACCTTTTTATATACTTTTTGCATTAATAAAAAAAAGGCTCTTTATGAGAGCCTTTTAAGTACTTGGTAAAAATTACACAATTAAAAAGACTCTGTTAGCCTAAAATAATAATATGTGTAATAATTCTTATTCATTTTAATTTACCTTACTCTAGTTTATCTTAATTTCTAACATTTTGGTAAAAAAGAGATTTATAATTATGAAATAAGGTAGAACAAAACAAACGCGATTATCAAAGCTGAAGATGAAAGAACAGTCGAGAAAAAAATAAACCTTAAGCTTTTCTTATCATCAAATTTTGAACGAGTTAATCTATCTAAAATATATGAAATACCTAGCATTATTAGAATGAATAAAATTATTTTTATTCGAATCATTTTATATAAATCTCAAATCTATTAATTTTATAAATCTGTTCTAAGGTTTGTTGCATTATTTAGATACACGTGCTTAATATCTTTTTGACTTTTATTTGTGTTCCAGTGAATTAGTACTCTTATACATTTTTCTAGTCCATCTGGATTATTTATTTCATGCATATTTAATAAAGGGACAGTATTTAGGGACAAAATTTCTCTAGCAGCAACTGCAGGGAATTCCAAGGTAACATCAAAAGTTGTTGTAAAAATTATTGATGCGATATCTTCCGTATTTATTTCATTAGCACTAATCATTTCACTAAGTAAAGTTGAAGTTTCTTTAACAATATCTGTTTTTGTATTTTGGCTAACAGTTGTAGCCCCTCTAATGCCCCTTACCAACATCTTTCCCTCTTCATTTATTAAACTAAACTTTCAATAAAGCTTTCTGCTGTTTTTATAATATTATCATTCTTGCAATTTTTTAATCTATTAATCAATGCTGATCCAATAATTGCTGCATCGGCAAATTTTCCAATATTTTCTACATCTGATTTATCTGATACTCCAAAGCCAACTGCTACAGGGATATCAGTGAGTTTTTTTACTGTTTCTACTAATTTTTGAACTCTATCAAATGTTATTTTTCTTTCTCCAGTTATCCCTAAAACAGAAACACAATATATGAAGCCAGTTGCAATTTTAGAGACACTTTCGATTATTTCTTTTGACGAGTTTACTGAAAGTAGTGGTACATAAGAAATATCGTTTTTTTCAGTTTCTTCAATAATAGGTGAAGCTTCAAATATAGGTAAATCTGCAACAATCAAACCATTAACACCAGAGTTTTTTGCATCTCTACAAAATTTTTTTATATCATAAGCTAAAACATTATTATAGTAACCCATTAATACAACAGGTATACTTAGTCCCTCGTCTCTAGCTTTTGACACAATTTCAAGACATTTCTGAGTATTAATACCATTTTGAATTGCAATGGAACTTGAATACTGAATAGTTAGACCTTCAGCCAAAGGATCACTATTAGGCATTCCAATTTCAATGACACTTGCTCCAGATTTTTCTATTGATATCAATAGTTTTATGAAATTTTTAACATCAGGGTAACCGCAAGTAATGAATGGTATTATCGCTGTTTTATTATTAGCTTTTATAGTATTTGAAATCAAAAATAACTCCTATTTACTATTATAGTGTTAGATAAGTAACTATAAATGCCAAAAGATTATGTAAAGCGTGGATTGTTATAGGAAGCAATAAACTTTTTGCCTTAAGCCTAATTAAAGTTAAAGATACTCCAAGAATAGTTGCAGGAACTATGGCTGATGGTTCGAAATGAATTAATCCAAAAAATATTGAATTTATAATAATTGCAAATACTAAGTTAAATCTTTCTTTTAAAACTCGAAAAAAATATCCTCTGAATATTATTTCTTCACATATTGGAGCTACTATACAAGCCATAATAAATATAACTAAATAATTATTATTCAAAGAAGTGAAAATCTCTTCTGAATAATTTGTACTTTTGAAAAAATCTAAGTCAAAAAATTCAATTATCTGTGACCAAATAATTATTATAGGCCAAGCAATAAAATAGAAACCAGCATAACGTAAATTTTCAATTTTAAATTTGTTTATTCCAAGCCATAGATTAGGCTTTAAGTTATATCTTTTTACTATTTCATAAATAACATAAATTGCTCCAAAATCTAAAATTATTACATCTATTAGTATTTCAATTGAATTAGATCTAAAAATTATTTTAATAATCGAAAGAACTGTAATAATTAACAATAAAATATTAACCATTTGATTAGAAATATTTATCATTTTTGCCCAATATTTTATTGTGACATATGAAAATAAACTAAAAATTGTGAAAAATAAAAAATCAATAAAATTGATATTTTTTCCGGTAAAAAAATATTTTAATAAATTAATTATGTATCTATCTAAAGTTAGTATGTAAACTATTGAACTTATAAAAAATACAAGATCGAATAATTTTTTATTTGATAGAAGGCTTACTTTTTCCAAGTGATATCACCAAAAATATGTCCCTTAAATTCAAAGCTATGAAATTCTTTTTTTGATTCTTCAATTGAAATACCTGAACCATGACCTGGTAAAATAATTGTTTCATCTGGTAATTTATAAATTTTATTCGATATCGATTCATAGATTTTTTTAAAATTTAAATAACTAGTTGTTTTCCCAGGTCCACCTGGAAATAAAGTATCTCCAGAAAATAAATATTTTTTCTCTTTAACATCAAAGTATAGACAAATAGAACCTTGAGAATGCCCAGGTGTATAAACTATTTCAAGCTGAATGTCTTCATGAATAATCTTTTCTTGTGATCTTAACTTAGTTATTTTTCCGGAGTAATCTAAGTATTTGGAGTCTTCAAATCCCATATAAATTTCTATTTCTCCGTATCTATCTTTTATAAAATCAATTCCTTCAATATGATCAAAATGACCGTGAGTAATTATGCCTATTGTATTTTTAACATTGTTAGATTTATTCAGAGGGTCCCTAGGTATTTTAGAAAACAAATCTCTTGGAATATATGGAATATCAATAATTATATTCTTTTTAGAAGTTTTAGAAGTTATAAGATAGGAATTATTACTGAGCATACCAGATATAAAACTTTGAATTTTATAATCGGTATTTTCAAAAATTATCATGAAGATTGAGGTTCAGGAAACCCCTTTTTAGGCTTACTTTTCGCTGAACTTTTTTCAGTTTTTCTTTCTTTTGGTATAACTACATTAGAGAAATCAACTTCTTTACCTTCCATGAGATCTTTAAACTGATCAGCGTCTAAAGTTTCATATTTCAACAATGCATTAGCAAGCAACTCTAGTTCTGCATTTTGCTTTTTAAGTATTTTATTAGCATTTTTCTTCCCTTGAGTTAAGAGCTTGTCAATTTCCTTATCTATTTTAACTGCAGTTTCGTTAGAGTAATCTTGTTCTTCATTTTGTTCTCTACCTAAGAAGACAGCTTGTTGTTTTTTCCCATAAGTTCTTTGTGCTAGTTCTGGAATCATTCCATATCTCATAACTATTTCTCTAGCAATTCTAGTAGCTTGTTCGAAATCATTAGATGCTCCAGTTGTTAAGACTCCTTCAGTCAAAAATTCAGCTTCTCTTCCTCCCATCAAGGATGCAATCATTGCTTCCAACTCAACATTCGTCATTAAGGATTGATCTTCTTGTTCATATCTAGTAAATCCACCAGCATGTCCCCTAGAAACAATAGTTATTTTTCCTACCGTTTTTCCTTCAGGCATAAAATAAGATACTATGGCATGTCCTGCTTCATGATATGCTACAAGTTTTCTTTCTTTGTCGCTAATAACTTTAGATTTTCTAGCAGGACCCATTGATACTCTATCAATAGCTTCGGTTAGGTCTGCTAAATATATTTTTTTTGCATTATTTCTAGCGGCTAGTAAAGCTGATTCGTTAATTAAGTTAGCTAAATCTGCACCTGAAAAGCCTGGTGTTTGCTTTGCTACTGTAGAAAGATCAACTTTAGTATCTATCGGTTTTCCTTTAGCATGAACACCCAAAATTTCAGTTCTGCCATTCACATCAGGATTATCAATTGTAACTCTTCTATCAAATCTACCTGGTCTAAGTAGAGCCGGATCAAGAATATCTGGTCTGTTAGTTGCTGCAATAACAATAACGTTATTATTAGTATCGAAACCATCCATTTCAACAAGTATTTGATTTAGAGTTTGTTCTCTTTCATCATGTCCTCCACCGAGGCCAGCTCCTCTGTGCCTTCCAACTGCATCAATTTCATCAACAAATATAATACAAGGTGAATGTCTTTTAGCTTGTGTAAAAAGATCTCTTACTCTTGATGCTCCAACACCAACAAACATTTCAACAAACTCAGAACCTGAAATAGAGAAGAAAGGAACTCCTGCTTCACCTGCTACTGCTCTAGCAAGTAAAGTTTTACCAGTTCCAGGAGGACCAACAAGTAAAACTCCAGAAGGAATTTTAGCTCCTATTGAAGTAAATCTGTCAGGAAATTTTAGAAATTCAACAACCTCTTCTAACTCTTCTTTAGCCTCAGGCAATCCTGCAACATCAAAAAAAGTTACATTTGCCTTAGTTCCTACAAACATTTTTGCTCTACTTTTACCAAAGTTCATAGCATTGCTACCACCGCCTTGTGCTTGACGCATTATAAAAAATAGAAAACCGAACATAAGTATGAAGGGCAGAAGTCCTATAAGTATTGAAAAAATAGTACCTAAGCCACCACCATTTTTAACTTGGACAGAGTAAGCAGAAGGATCGACTCCAGATGCTGACATTATTTCATAAACACTTGTTCCTGGCTCTTTACTAGCCTTAAAAAATTCTCCGTTTCTACTGTAAGTAAGCTTGTCTCCGCTAACTTCAATATTGACTGGATATGCTGTACCTTCCGCGCTTTTAGATATTCTAACGAGGTGCCCAAGATCTTTTTCTTCAGAAGAGTCAAAAGAATTACCTAGAAAAAAATAGAAAGCTCCTACCAAAAGAAGCCCTGCGATGATGTAAGTTAAGCTATTGTTTAGTAATTTTTTATTCATATTATTTTTACTTATTTATGATAATTTTACAGCCTAAATGTGAATTTTTTGTGAAGAAGCTGTATACTAAAATCCTATCATAAGAATATAAAAAATAAATTATTTACATATAAATAAATTTTTTTTTCTTATAAAGTGTACAATTCTTGTGTTACTATAGACTAGTAAAATTTTAAATAAATAATACTTACATTAGGAGAAAAAAATAGCCAAAGAATATAGGGTAAATCAGAGAATCAGATCTTCATCAGTTAGATTGATTTCTGGTGATGATCAATCTAATTCTAAAATTTTGAAAACAACTGAAGCTTTACAAATGGCTATGGATAATGGACTAGATCTTGTTGAAGTTTCACCCAATCAAGACCCTCCTGTTTGCAGGTTATTAGATTACGGAAAATTTAAGTATAACTTATCTAAAAGAGATAAAAAAAATCGAAGCAAAACTACTCAAACTCAAAGAGAAGTAAGATTAAGACCTGGCACATCAAAACATGATGTAGAGTTGAAAATCAAGAAAGTCAGATCTTTGCTTGATGATGGATCGAAAGTGAGAGTTGCTGTTATGCTTAGAGGAAGAGAAGCTGCTCATCCAGACTTTGCTATGAAAGTCTTAAGATCTGTTGCTGAAGGTGTTAAAGATATGGCAAAACTTGATAAAAGACCTTCCAACGAGGGGAGAACATTAAGCTTAGTTGTATCCCCAGCATTGCCTCAAGGAACAATGAAAAATAAAGAAAAAGAGAAAGAATAGGTTTATATAAATTATGCCTAAAATGAAAACAAACAAAGCTGCAAAAAAAAGATTTCATGTAACTGGTTCAGGGAAACTGGTTAGAACAAAGGGTCCCAAAAGTCACCTAAGAAGAAAAAAGGCCAAAAGAGTTAAAAGATTATTTGGTGGTAAAGTAGAGCTAGATTCTACAAAATTATCAGATAAAATAAAGAATCTAATATAACTTAACAGAAGGAAATAAATGTCAAGAGTTAAAGGTGGAATTACCACTAGGAGAAAACATAAAGCTATCCTAAGCCAAGTAAAAGGGCATAGAGGAGCTAGTAGAACAAGAATTAGAGCGGCTAAGGAATCTCTTACACATGCTTTAAATTACTCAACAAAACATAGGCATTTGAAAAAAAGAGATATGAGAAGTTTATCTATAACTAGAATAAATGCTGCAACAAGATTGCACGGACTATCATATTCAAAATTTATAAATCTACTAACTCAAAAAAATATCTTGATTGATAGAAAGTCTCTTGCTGAATTAGCTATCAGAGAACCTGAAGACTTCAAGAATTTAGTCGAGCAGGTTAAAAGTTAATTTCTTAAAACTCAATAAAATTTACTGAGCTATCTATCATAACTACGCCCATCAATATAAAGAGATACAGTAATGAAAATTTGTACGTTGAAACAGCTTCTTTTCTTTCTAATGTTTTATAAAGCTTGAAAGATTTATAAACCAAAATCAAACCTAGTAGAATTGAAGATATTAGATAAATCCCACCCAAAACCGAAGATACCAAAACAGTTAGTGTTGTTATAAGTATTAATAAAATACTGTAAAGTAAAATTTGTAGTGATGCATTTTCTACTCCTTTAACTACAGGTAACATGGGAATTTTTGCTTTAGCATAATCATCTTTTATCATTATTGCTAATGCCCAGAAGTGTGGGGGTGTCCAGAAAAATATTATTACAAAAAGATATATAGCTTCTAAGGTAATAGTATTACTGATTGCTGCATAGCCGACTAATGGAGGGAAAGCTCCTGCTGCTCCACCAACTACTATATTTTGAACTGTGCGTTTCTTTAAATACAGAGTATAAATCACAACATAAAAAAAACCACCAAGGAATGCTAAAACTGCAGCTAAAAGATTATTTAAGAAATATAAGCTTAGAAAAGAAGCTAATGCTAATATAATTGCAAAAACTAGAGCTTTATTATGAGATATAGTCCCTTCAGCTATAGGTCTATTTTTTGTTCTGCCCATATTTTGATCAACATCAGTTTCAAAGTACATATTTAATGTAGCTGCAGAGCCAGAAGAGCAATAGCCTCCTATGAGCAAGCCTAACAATTCTAAGGGATTTGGGAAACCTTGTTTTGCTAAGAATGCACCACTTACACTAGTAAAAATTAAAAGCGTCAGTACCCTAGGTTTTGTCAGAAGAAAATAATCTTTGGCTGACTTAATAATAGATTTATTGGTTTTTAATATAATCTTTTGGTTTTGCATTACTAATGATGATTATAATAGAAAAAGAAATCATCCAAACTATTGTAGCTAGACCCAAATGTAAAGTTCTAGACCAAATACTAAATTCTGAAATAGGAATTGATGCCCCAATAATTGTTTGAAGAATTCCACTTGCTAAAAGCAAGATACCAAATTTTCCAATCGTTGTATTTGAATAATCTTTTATAAGATAGTAAGAAAGTCTGAAGATATGTAATACTAATCCAAGAGAAATCAATCTATGTATCATATGAATCCACTGATTAGTATATTTTGGAATAATATAATCGCTACAAAGTGGCCATTTATAACAAACAGCTCCTGCTCCTTGCCAAACTGCATAAGCCCCAGATAATAAAGATGTAATAGCTAAAAATGCAGTGATAATTGCCATTATTTTTATTTTCCTGTCAATTTTTACTTCGTTACTTATATTCTCAATAACAAAAGCAGTTACCATCAAAGCAGCCACCGTTTGAGCGCCAGCTAAATGAACTGTTCTGATAGCAGGATCAAGTTCAGAAAGAACTACAACACCACCTATACCCCCAACAATGATAATTAAGAATAAAGTTGCTATGTAAATTTTTACAGTAATGTTGTATTTTCTATAAACAACGTAAGACAAGATTACTAACATTATAGAAACTAATCCAAAAAGAGTTCCAGATGTCCTGTGACTCCACTCGATTACAGCATGAATGTCATTGAAAGGCGGAACCCAAGATCCAAAACATGTTGGCCAGTCTGGACAACCATCCCCAGAGCCACTTACTCTAGTGTAAGCTCCACATGTTGGTTGAAAGAATGAAAAAAATATACCAAGCGAAGCAAATAGAAAAAAAAACTTTTTTTTAGTAATATTTTTTTGTGTCATACTTTAATTAGACTAAATTAATTAAAATTAATATATATTTAAACTCCTAAATCAAAGATTTAATTAAGGAAAAAAATGCCAATTCTTGGAATAGAGACTTCTTGTGATGAGACTGCATGCGGAATTGTTGATCAAGACGGACAGATTTTAGCAAATGTTGTAGCTTCTCAAATTGAGACCCATGCACCCTATGGAGGAATCATACCTGAATTAGCTTCTAGGGCTCACATAATAAATATTCACAAGGTTGTAAAGCAAGCAATCATAAATTCAAAATTAAAGTTGAGTGATATAGAAGCAATCGCAGTAACTAACGGTCCTGGCCTAGCTGGATCTTTATTAGTTGGGCTGAATTTTGCTAAAGGATTTTCTTCTTCACTTAATATACCTTTGATAGGAGTAAATCATCTTGAAGGTCATGTAAGTGCTTGCTTCATAGATGAGGATAAATTTGATTTTTCTAAAAATGATATTTTCCCTTGTATCTCATTGATTATTTCAGGAGGTCATACAGAACTTGTTTTGATGAAAGAATATGATTCCTTCACCATGTTAGGGCAAACAAGAGACGATGCTGTAGGAGAGGCTTTTGATAAGGTCTCTAGGATACTTGGTTTAGGCTATCCAGGTGGTCCAATAATAGAAAATTGGGCAAAAAAATCAGTAGGAAAAAATTATACATTACCAAGATCTTGGTTGAAAGATAATAGTGAATTTAGCTTTAGTGGATTGAAGACTGCTACAAAAAATTTAGCTCAACAAAAGATTTATGATAGAGACTTATCTGATGACCAAATTGCTTTAGAAATATCTGAAATATCTAATGCTTTCCAGGAATCAGTTTTAGACGTTCTAATGACTAAATCAGTACAAGTAGCAAAAGAATTTCAATGTGAAACTATATTAGTTTCAGGAGGAGTAGCTGCAAACGGATATCTAAGGAATAATTTTGAAAATAATAATGATATAAATGCAATTTTCCCTGAAAGAAAATATTGTACAGATAATGGAATAATGATTGCCTGCAGAGGTCTGATAGATTTTAGAAATAAATTATTTGTAAGTCCTGAAAGTATAAAAGTAAATCCTCAGCTTAATATTACTTAAATCCTAATTCATCCTCGCCTTATTTTTAGTTCGGCATTCCTGAATAAACTGCACATATTTAGTAACGGAATTTTTCTTTTGAGGTGGAAATTCTAGGCTTATATCTAATCTTTGTGTAGCAATTACTAACTTGAAATAGGAAGAAAATATAAAATAACTTATAAAATAAAAAGCTCCACCGAAAAATGATAAGATTGATAAAATATTGCTTAGCAAACTATTATCTAAAAAGTACCAAGAGACTATAGAAAAGAAAAACCCGGTAAATCCCCAAAGTAAATTTTTGTATTGATTTTCTAATCTTTTTACTGAAATACTCGTAATTTTACTTATCAAAAACTCAATATTCTCAGAGTCACTATTTTTGTATCTAAGGTAACTACCATGAAGACAAAGCTTTTTATTTCCTAAGTTTAGGAAATTTTGCTCTTTACTCTCCATTTTCAACAAATTTTCTTCCGCTTTCAATCATAAGTTCTTGAATTGCTAGCGTTCTAATTATGTCATCTTGAACTATCTTATTTTTTTCTCTTGCCAAAGATTCTATATCTGATGTAAGTTTTTGTCTTTTAGGGTTATCTGGTTCGCCAGGAATTCCCATTGAAGCAGCCAAATCATTTGGCCCACCTGTTATACCTGAAAGGCCTTCAACACTTAATATTTCGTCCAAATTATCCCAACCAGGAACAGATTCTATTTGGGCTATAACCAGCATGTTTTTATTACTCCATTTGGCAAAATCTAGTTTGCCTCCATGCTCAGATATTTTTTTATCATCATTGAATTCTGTACCTCTGCCTCCACCCCAAGATCTCTTACCATGAGGAGGGAAGAGGCAAGCATCTGCAAAATCTTGAGCTTCCTTTTTAGTTTCCACGTGTGGCCCCACAATTCCTTGAACGCCTCTGTCTAGAAAAAGATTAATCCAGTACGCACTTTTATCAGGAACTCTTGCTATTACACTCATACCATATCCATTTGCTACTCTACATATGTCATCAATTGATTCTGGAGAAAAAAGACCATGTTCTCCATCACAGTTAATTGCATCAAATCCAGCATGTGCAGCTAACTCAACTAATTGTAGAGAAGGAAAGGTTAAGCCAAAAACATTTGCTTTTTCCCCTGATTTATTTTTATTTATTATTGTATTTTCAATCATATTTATCTCCTCTTTTTTTATATTGTTTTAAAAGCCCCACCTTTAGCATCCGTAGATTTAAATGGTGGATGTTTTTTAATTTCTTTTTCATTCAATTCTAACCCCAGTCCTGGTTTATCGGAAAGACTTACAAATCCATCTTTCTGTCTAGGAAAGCCTTTGAATACATCAAAATAATGAGGTGAATAAAATTCGGCATGATATTCCATTATTTCAAAATTAGGTATTGATTTACTTAGATGCATCTCAGCTATAGCGCCTACTGGTGAGCATGTATTGTGAGGAGCTATTGCAATATGCTTTGGTTCTGCAATTATTGAAATCTTCTTCAATTCTGTAATTCCTCCTGCATTTGCTATGTCTGGCTGAAGAACATCAGCTGCATTCTTTTCTACTATTTCTGCAAAAGGAAATTTAGTGTATAGCCTTTCTCCTGTTGCAATAGATACATTTGTATGTTTTCTTAGATTCACCAATTCTTCTATAGATTCTTCAGATACAGGCTCTTCAAAGAAAAGAGGGTGATATTTTTTTATCATTTCTGAAATTTTTACTGCATTCATAACATTGAATTTCGCATGTCCTTCAATTAATATTTCAACATTTTCTCCGACAGCTTCTCTAACTTTAGAAATTCTTTGCTCCGTAAGATGAAATTCTTCCTTTGAAAGCCTATAAAAATTTTTTTGACCAAATGGATCAAATTTTAATGCTTTGTAACCCATAGAAACAACTTTCTTGGCTTCATTGAAGTTTTGCTCTGGAGTTCCTGGATTAGTGTACCATCCATTAGCGTAAACCATTAATTTATCTCTTAACGAACCTCCTAGAAGAGTATAGATAGGTTTTTTAAATATTTTCCCTTTTAAGTCCCACAGCGCTATGTCTATTCCAGATATAGCTGTTGTTGAAATCCTACCTCCTCTTTGCATTGAATTATTATACATTGAAAGCCAAAGGGCTTCTGATTCCAAAGCATCTTTTCCTACAAGATACTTATCAAATAAAAATTTGGTTTCATCAATAATCCTTTCATCATCACCTAGAGAGCTAGCATCACCTATTCCAAAAATATTTGGATCATCTGTTAGGATTATTGGTATCAACCAATTTCGAGAAGCATTATGATGTTCAGCTGAAAATCTTCTGAATTCTAATGATGAAATTTTATTCATTTTTTACCTCAAAAAAGCTTTTAATAAATTATTAAATTTACTTGACATGTGTAGTTATTATATATACTCTACGATGAACCTGCAGATTTATCTGTGGTTTTTAAAATTTTAATATTTATTTAATTAGTATAAATGGCTTTAAGTTACAGTAACTTAGTCAGCCTAAACTAATTTATAAGTATGAAATTCTAAAAGCTGTAATAACTCTGCTAAGTAAAAATAAACAAATTCACTGGGAATCCGGTGGATAAGTGTTTGGAGGAAAATTTTATGAGTATGAATATACTACGTAAATCCAGTATGCTTGCAAGTTTGCTTGTTGTGTCAATGCTTATGGTATTCGTTGTAGCTTGTGGAAGTGATGATAGTGAATCATCTTCTTCAGCTGCTCCTGCTGCTCCTGCAGCTCCTAAAGCACCTGCTGCACCTGCTGCTGCTGCAAAAGCTGCTGCACCTGAAGCACCAAAAGCTGCTGCTGCTGCTGCACCTGCTAAAAAAGCAGATGTTGCTACTAAAGCTGCTAGTGCTTCTTCTTCTTCGACTTCAGCACCAAGCGGTCCTAGTGGAAAACTAGTAAGAGCTCATCATGAAGTAAATCCAGTTTTTGGAACTCCATGGTCAGGTCCTTACAAGTGGTCTGCTGCTGACTTGATTGGAATCGGAGAACACCTTTTCTATTTTGATAAAGGTAATGCTATGACTCCTCAGATGGCAAAATCATGGTCTATTGACCCTGCAGGAACTAAAGTCACTATTGAACTTAATGAAGGAATGAAGTGGCAATCTCCTAAAGGTGCTGAAGATGTAGACTTTGGTTATGTTACAGCTGAAGACAGAGTAAGATGGTTTAATACAGTTAACGGTACTGTAAACCCAGATAGCTCATACCCAGATTCTGGTGATATTGGTGCTATTTTCACAAAAGCCGAAGTTGTTGATGATTTAACTTTCGAAGTTGGATTGGTAAGTCCAGTATTTTTCTGTTTACCTCTTTCTGAGTTCGGTTGTTTAGGTGCTGCTCCTGTACAAGGTGCTGTTCACCACGTTGACGTAATGGGAGCTGACTGGGCTTCTAAAAATGCTGTTATGACTGGACCATACAAACACGGTGTTTGTACAGCTGGAGACAGATGTTCAGTTTACGCAGTTGAAGATCACTGGAGAGCTAATCCACAAGTAGCTGAAATTGAAGTAATTCAGGTTCCTGAATCACAAACTCAGGTAGCTATGTTAAATAGTGGAGAAGTAGACATGGCTGTAGTTGACTATAAACTACTTGCTGATGTTATTGAAACTTCTAGCGATCTAAGATTCTTAGAGACTATGCCAGGTGGATATGTAGGACAATCTATCATATTCCCAGGAAACCTATGGGAAGAAACTCATGCAAGATCTGGTGAAGCATTGAATCCTTGGGATTCTCCTGCTTACGATAAAGATATCGCTTGGGTAGGTGACCCATGGCAAGAAGATGCATACCACGAGGGTGGAACAGACTCATCTGTTGTAAGATACACAGATACTGACAACCCAGCAGGTATGACAGATATGGAACAAGCTAGACTAGTAAGACTAGCTCTTTCAACTGCTCTTGATAGAAATGGTATTAACGATTCTCTATTAAACGGAATTGGTACACCAATTTATTCTGAGTACATGGGACCTGAATATCCAGGATGGGATCCAAAAAGAGACACTGGTGTTTGGGACGCAGAAGGTAATAAAATTTCTGCAACAGGTGGAGTAATGTATGAGCTTGCTGATGGTGACATCGAGGCTGCTGGTGCACTACTTGACCAAGCTGGTTACCCAGCAGATGCTAATGGTAACAGACCTATCGATGGTCTAGTGCTACAAGCATATGCAGCTGAAGCAGGTCCTGTTGGACTTGAAGTAGCTGACACTGTTATGAGTGACTGGGCTAGACTAGGAATTGAAATTTCTGGACTAGTTGAAGACTATGGTGGAGTTATTTCACCTAGAATGAAGAGAAGAGAACAGTATCTTCCAGTGTTGAAGAACTGTGATGTTCACTCAAACGTATGGCCACAAGACTGGCCAATTCCTCCAGTTGACACTTCAAGAACTCGACCTTCATGGGGTTGTGGATTTGAGTCAAAAGCTGGAGCAAAGAGCGTAGCTAATGTTCTTATGGAACAAGATGCTGAAAAGAGAAAAGAAATGCACGTAGATATTGTTGATTACTCAATGTACTGGCTACAGTATGCTGGTGTTTACCAGGTACCTAAGGGTATTGTTGTAAATGACAGAATCAAGTCATGGAATGCTCCTCAGCAACACTATGCAAACGTTTCAAACAACCCAGAATTAATAGTTCTAAACGACTAATACTTTGGGTAAATTGATAAATTTGTCAATTTGTTGAAAAAAGTGGGAAGAATGCTTTATTTCTTCCCACTTTTTTTATACCATCAAAACAATAAGTTTATGAACTAAAAAAATATTTAAGAGAGACACTAATGCTACGATTTTTATTTGGCAGATTTTTTTCATCAATTATATCTATTATAGGTGCCACATTAGCAGTATTTACATTAACAAATTTTCATAATGATCCAAGGTTATTATTTGTACCAGACAGTGGTAATGGAATTACCCAAGAACAATGGGATAAGTTAGGTGAAAGATTGGGAATGAATAAACCTTTTCACCAAAGATACGCTGAATGGATAGGTAGAACTGTAAGGGGGGATCTAGGAATTTCTCTTGCTCGTCAACAGGCAGTAACAGATATTATTGCTGCTAAAATTCCTGCTACGTTAGAACTTGCGTTAGGAGGATGGGTATTTGCAATTTTGCTGGGTATTCCAACTGGAGTGGTAGCTGCTGTATTTAGAGGTTCTTTTTGGGATTATGTTGCTAGAGGAGTTGCTCTAGTCGGTCAAGCAGCCCCGCCATTTGTGACAGGATTAGTGCTTATTTATGTATTTAATCAATGGATAACTATTAATGGAGACCCTTTGCTACCAGCTGGAGGTAGAAAACCTGAATTTGATTACAAAGATTATATTTTGCCATGTATTGCTCTTGGATGGGGAGCTGCTGCAGCATTGATGAGGCTTACTAGATCTTCAATGTTGGAGATATTGGATTCAGAATATATTAGGCTTGCAAGAGCTAAAGGAGTGGGATTTTCAACAGTAATTTTTAAACATGCTTTGAGAAACGCTTTAATTGCACCTGTAACAAGTGCACTTTTGATATTTTCTGGATGGTTAAACGGAGCCTTGGTTGTAGAAATAGTTTTCTCTTGGCCTGGAATTGGATATGATGCTCTTTACAGAGCTGTTAACGATAATGACTTTCCTCTTCTATTGGGGACAGTATTTGTCTTTATACTTATTTATCTAGTATTTGCTACTATCGCAGATATTGCCTATACAATCATTGATCCAAGAGTTCGATTAAATTAATAAGGAGTATTGTAAGTGACAACTGAAACATCAAATGCCTTAATGAATCCATTAAATATAGGAAGTTCAATTTGGAGATTCTTAAGAAGATATCCTGTCTTTCCTGCAGTAATACTTATTGTTTTAATTATTGCCGCAATAATCGGACCAACTGTTGCGCCATATGAAAGAGATATCGGGGATGTTAGAGCAAGGCATAGTTCTCCTGGTATAGTAGATATTACATTTCCAACTAAACCTAAGGGTGGAATAGATTTAACTGATTCAAGTATTGCAGCTGGATCTACATTTATAGCTACTTATGAGCTGCCGACTGATAACAGAATGTTTGACATCAATGGCAATGGTTTTCTTAATGATGAAATTGCCTGGAATGAAGATAGTCCTAGTACTCCTGACATATTATTCAATACCATTGGTCAAGATGAAGAATTATTAACTTTTGAAATCACTACAAATGAAGATATATTTGATGGACAGAACGATAATATTTATTTAGACCTTCAAGTTATTAGAATTGATACTAAACTTATGGATGCTTGGCCATCAGGTTACCATTTTCTTGGAGCTGATCATGTTGGAAGAGATGTTTTTAGCAGATTATTACATGGTGCTCAAATCTCAATGATGGTGGTGGGTATATCTTTAGTTGCGGGAATGACAATTGGAGTTGCTCTTGGGCTAATTGCTGGTTATACTGCAACACGCTATGAGCCAAATATAGGTTTCAATATAACTTATAAGGGTAAAAAGAAAAGAATTTCAGTTCTTAGTCCTTGGCTAATAGATGAATCTATTACAAGATTTGTTGATATATGGAATGCACTACCATTCTTGATGGTAGCTTTAGTAGTAACACTTATATTTGGAAGAGGATTGACTGTGCTAATGGGTGTTTTGGCTCTGATTGCATGGGCGGGATTTGTAAGGGTGATAAGAGCTCAAACTCTAATTATTCGTGAATTAGATTTTGTTGCTAGTGCTAAAGTTAATGGTGCTACTACATTTAGAATTTTATATAGGCACATACTTCCTGGTGTGTTAAACACTGCTGTAGTTGTTGCAACGCTAAATACAAGTGCACTAATTCTTGCTGAATCAGTACTAAGTTTCGTTGGAGCAGGTATTCAACCACCAACTCCAGCTTGGGGTGTTATGACTAATGAAGGAAGAGACTATTTAGCAATAGCTCCTCATCAAGTACTTGTACCTGGTGGAGCAATATTTCTAGTTGTTTTAGCTTTGAACTTTTTAGGAGACTGGTTAAGAGATAGGTTAGATCCAAGATTAAGACAGGTAGATTAAGAGGTTATATATGATGAAAATATTTTTAGCTGGTTTGATAGCACTATCCTTTGCATGTGGAGGAGATGACTATCTTTCATATACTAATATTGTTCAAACTCAAACAGCAGAAAATATGCTAGGAAACGCTACTGCTACCGCTGTTGCAGAAGTTACAGAATGTACAGCTGAACAAGGCATAGTGTATAGTACCCTTTCAGATGCTGATAAAGAAAAATGGGTAACTGAGTGTGAAAATTCATTTACAGCTGCAGCTCAAGCTGTGGGTAAAGACGCAGCTGCATCAGCTCAGGCTGTTTCTATATCTCTTACTGCAACTGCTGAAGCTGGTGGAGAGGCTGCATGTATTGGTTCAACATGTGAAGTTGAAGAGGAAAAAATTGAAGTTGAAATGCCAGATGGGCCAGTATTAGAAGGTATAGTAGAAATCAGTATTGGTCAAGGAGGAGTAATGGATCCTCAAACAGTTAAAGTTAAGGCAGGAACAACAGTAAATTGGCTCAATCCTAAAGGAGCAGCAAGTTCATCAACTGCAGACTCAGATCAAGATGATGATTGGGACTCTGGAGCATTTAATAAGGGCCCATTTGATAAAAAACCTGAACAATGGACTTACGGTAGAGAATTCTCAGTACCAGGTTGTTTCACATACAGGTCTTTGTACAGTGGTGATGCTGATACGGGTAACTATGGAGTAGTTTGCGTAGTAGAGTAAGCTTTATCCTCCACCAACAGGTCTAACAATTTCAACCTTATCACTTTCTAATAAAATTGTTTTGTCGTATTCATTTTTATGAATAATTTTCATGTTTATAGCAACAGCTATCATTTTGCTATCCAAATTTTGAGATTCTAGGAATTCACTTATGGAAATCGATTTATCCAATTTAGTTTCTTTTCCGTTAAGGAATATATTTATCATTCTTATTATCTATTAAATCTAAAGTTGTACTAATGTTTTTAGAATATGCAATAGCACTTATTACAGCAATGCCTGAAGCACCTGATTTATGAACTAAATTTGCATTTTTTTCATCAATGCCCCCAATTGCTATGACTGGTTTCGTTGATAATTTAGTTAGTTCATTAAATTTTTCAATCCCTATAAAACTTCCACCAGGATGGCTATTTGAACTGAAAAGAGTACCTAGAATATATGAGTCAATCATCTCATCTTTATTTGAATTTATTATGTCATCTTCACTATGAACGGCTTTAGAAACCCAACTTACTTTAGTTCTATCTTTTACTTCTTTTCCGGAGATATTATTTTTAGAACTAATATGAAAGCCAAAAGATTTTATGTTCGTTGATATATCTATATTTTCGTTGACTATTATTTTAGTTTTTTTATTATCTATTTTTTTAGAAATGATCGAACTTATTTTTTTTGTATCCAAATCTTTTGGTTTATTAAATCTTAATTGAATGTATTTAACTCCGCATTCTGATGCTGAGATTATATTTTCAATAAAAACTTTTTCATTTGAAAATTTATTTATGTCTGTTACATAAATAAGCATGTTTATTATGATTTACTAATATTATCTTGTGGACTGCTTGGATTGGCGTGATTAGTAATAGGAATTCTACCTGAAAGATAAGCTTTTCTTCCAGCTTTAACTCCTAATTTGAAAGCTTCTGCCATTTGTTCTGGATCTTTAGCCCCTGCAATTGCACTGTTTACTAAAACTGCATCAGCTCCATTTTCCATAACCACTGATGCCTCTGATGGCACTCCTAGCCCTGCATCTACTACAACAGGTACTGTTGCTTGCTCAATAATAATTTTGATTTCTTCTAGAGCTAGAACTCCATTCCCAGATCCTATAGGAGATCCTAATGGCATAACTGTAGCACAGCCTACATCCTCTAGTCTTTTTGCAAGTACTGGGTCAGGGGAAATATATGGAAGAACAATAAAATCGTCCTTAACTAACTTTTCACATGCTTCCAATGTACCTATTGGGTCAGGAAGCAAATATTTAGGATCAGGAATTACTTCTATTTTTATCCAATTTGAACCAGTAACTTCTCTTGCTAAATTTGCTGTATAAATTGCTTCTTCTGAGGTTTTACTTCCTGCTGTATTTGGAAGAATATTATACTTGTTCCAATCTATAACATCTAATAAATTTTTCTCTTTAGGGTCATCAAAATTTATTCTTCTGATTGCAACAGTAATCATTTCCGTTTCTGATGCTTTTATAGAACTAAGCAAATCCTCAGAACTTCTATGTTTGCCAGTTCCTGTAATTAACCTAGAATTGAATTTTTTTCCTGCAATTATTAGTTCATCCATGTTTTGATACTCGAAATATAGTTTAAAATAAATTTAATCATAAAAGATATCTAAATAACATACGATAATTATAAGGAAAAAATTTGAATATAAAAATAGATAAACATTTAAAGTCTCCTAAGATATCAGCAGCTCTTTTTGATTTAGATGGCACTATCCTCAATCAAAAAGAAGAAATTCCAGAAGAAATTGTGCTTAGAATTAAGCATATTTCTAAAATTGTCCCCACAAGTTTAGTCTCTGGGAGAATATTTTCTTCTGTTTATGAATATTCAAAAATATTAGGTCTTACTTCACCGCAAATATCTGATAATGGTGCGCTAATATTTGACCCTAAAAATAAAGAGATTATTTTTAATAAATCTATTGATAGAACTATAGCAGAACAGGTTTTTAATTTACTTGATTCTAATGGATTTTATTATTTTGCAAGTTCGATGGGTGAACAAATGACTAATGAATCAAAAAATAAAACAAATAATAATGTTAATATTATTACTTGTTTATATGATGATATTATTGGTTATATTTCTTCTAACTCCAAGATTGATATATCTAAAATTAGCCTAGTACCGTCTAGTGGAAGTAGTGATGAAAAATATCTTAGCTTTATGCCAAAAGATATCCATAAAGGAATTGCTATAGATGAATATTGTTCTTTTCTTAATATTGATAAATCTAAAATATTTGCAATTGGTGATGGACTAAATGATATAGAAATGTTGAGTTCGGTTGGTTATTCAGTAGCAATGGGTAATTCAGTCCCTGAACTTTTTCAAATTTGTAAATTTTCTACTAAATCATTTATCGAAAATGGAACTATTGAAGCTTTGGATTGGATTATTGAAGGTTTAAATTAATTTCTAAATGCTCTATAGCTTGCTTCTAAAACGTCCTTCCAAATTTTCATCTCATTTGTAACAGTTAAAAGCAATTTATTTTCACCCATATCAACATTTAAAAATTTCTTATTACGATTTGATAAAGTTTTTTTCATGCTAGTATGATTTAATTCAGATAAGCCATTAATTAAACTGATTTTAATTAGCCTAGCCATATCTTCAGGTCCTTTAGCTGCTCCTAATGGCGGCTCTGGTATTATTGAGTCAATTGCATTGTTTTCTAAACAATCTGTAGCATCCAAATATTCTTTTTTTTGGTCTTGATTATTTGGTATGAAAATCGCATTCTCAAGCATATAGACTTTATCTGATAACAAGAATGGAATTGATGCCTCTGAGTTCGCTTCACCTGTTATTATGCTAATCAGATTTTGTTTGTGGGAAGACAAATCAAATATGATTTTAGAAAGTATATTGCCAACTCCTAAAAGCTCATTTTCATAGGAAATATCTATGCCCTTATTATCAACAAAAAATATTATAGGTATATTAAAGTCTTCAGAAATATTCATAAATTTATTTATTTTTGATAAATCTTTTATTGTAATTTTTCCAGTTTCTTTGGAATTAGATCTTTTATAGTCTTGAGCAACTATAACTACAGGTTGAGATGCTATTTTCCCAAGACCAGTAATAATTAAATCTTCTTTGCTCTTATGTCCCAATTCAACATAGTCATCAAATAATTTACTAATATATATCGATGAACTAGGAGTACCTTTATTAATAGTTTTTTTAACCTTTTTTTTATCTTTATTTGAATTAAGTATTGGTACTGATAAATCAACTTTTTTTGGTATCTTATAATCGATCATTAAGTTTTCAAGTATTGTGAATAATTCAATTTTTAAGTTATTTCTAGAAACGACTTTATCTATAAGTCCTTTTTCATAAAAAGTTTCTGATGAAATATCAACGTTTGAAACCTCTTCATTTACATTCATTAATTCATCCAATTGAAATAATCCCATAATTGCGCCTGGCTCTCCTAATTTAATATCTGCCCTAGAAGCGAAGGAACTATAAACTTGTCCTCCTGATGGGTTAGTGAAGAGCGTAATATGAGGTAAATTTCTTCTTCTCAAATCTTTTGTAGAAATTACAGTTTTTATCATTTGTACCAAGGAGTATAGTCCTTCCTGAACTCTTTTACCTCCGCTTGAAATTATCGATACTACTGGAAGGTTATTTCTATAAGCAAAACTAAAAGCTTTTGAAATTTTTTCTCCTACAATTAAACCCATTGAACCTCCAAGGAATCCAAAATCAAGAATAATTACCACTGTTTTAATTCCACCAATATTACAAGTGCCTGATATTGCAGCTTCCTCTAGACCTGTTCTTTCTCTGGTTTTTTTTACATTTTTTCTGTAAGTATCATCAATTTTGAGATTTTCAGGTCTTTTTATTGAAATATTTTTATTAAATTCTCTAAATGTGCCTGAATCAGATATAATTTGAATTCTTTTTTTAGAATCTATTGAATAATGAAAATTACAAAACGGACAAACATCATATTTTAGATAAAAATCTGTCTTATCTATACTTTCGGGACAATTTAAGCAATTACTTAAATTTTCCCCTAATTCTATGCTGTTATCTTGTGTATTCATCTAAATTAAAATTTTTCTTGGCTTGCCAGCTTCTCCTGGTCCTACAACACCATTTTCTTCTAATTCATCCATTAATCTAGCTGCTCTTGGATAACCAATCCGTAATCTTCTTTGAAGCAATGAAGTTGATAATGTGTTGCTTTGAGAACTTAAGTCTAAGGCTTGATCATATAGAGAGTCCCCTTGAATTTCCTTATTTATATTTTTTTCTTCTACTTGCAATCTTAACATTTCTAATGAATATTTCTCAAAATAGCTATTCCATTGAGAAGTAAGATTTTCAATGTCATCCTCATTTAGAAATACTCCTTGAATTCTGCTCATTTGGGCGTTATCTATTGGACTAAATAGCATATCTCCTTTACCAATAAGTTTTTCTGCGCCTACGCTATCGAGTACTGTTCTTGAATCAATTTGAGACATTACTGCGAATGAAACTCTACTTGGAAAGTTAGCCTTAATTAATCCTGTTACTACATCAACTGATGGCCTTTGTGTTGCAACTACTAAGTGAATACCTGTTGCTCTGCCAAGTTGAGCTAGCCTTACTATTAGTCTTTCTATTTCACTTCCTGCTTGTAACATCAGATCTGCTAATTCATCAATAACTATTAATAAATTCCACATTTTATGAGATTTATTCATCTTTTTATTAAAATCAGATATATTTTTTACGCCAACTTTTTCTAATATCTTGAACCTATTCATCATTTCAGTAACTGTACTATTT
>RQOS01000059.1 GCA_008373205.1 SAR202 cluster bacterium | reverse complement strand
ATAGCTTTTAAAGGAGGAATACCTCTTAAAGGAACTAAGACATATGAAGAAATCAAGATGGAATATGAAGAGTCGCAGAAAAAAAGGGCTGAATTGGCTAAAGATGATGATTTTCAAGAAGGAATAACTTTTAAGAGAAATACACCTAAGACATATGAAGAGATCATGATGGAATTTGAAGAGTGGGATAAAGAAAGGGCTGAAGAAGAGCTTCGGAGGGCAAAACAACAAGCTGAACTTGCTAATCAAAGAGAACTTGCTAATCAAAGAGAACTTTTAGTAAAAGAAACTTTTAACAGTTTAGACAACCCAAGGCGGACCTCCCAATACTTAGGATGGGGAAAATTTTATGATGTTGAATCACTTCGACTTTTTGCCACAGAGAGAGTTACTGATCAATTTATGTTAAGAGTTGCTGCTACATATAAGTTGATGTTCAGTAAGAATGACCTAATAGATGATGACCTTCAAAATACTTTCTTTAAAACTATTAGAGATGAACATGTTTTTCAAAAAATACTTTATATGGACAAAAGTGGTAATTACGATGAGACTCAGAATGAGTTAATGTCACGGTATCCTGGTGGAGGCTATCAACATAATTCTTGGGGAAACATCGTTTATCAAGCGGGCGCTGATAAAGCTGAACAAAAAAGAGAGATTGTTCTTCAAGTGTTTAATACAATGGGTTTTTCTTTAAGATTATTGTCAGACGATTTGGATGGTAGGATTTCAAATTCTGTACTAAGAAAAGCTTATGAAGAAGCAGTAGATAAAAATTTATTCATCTACAACCCTTCTCAGAATTACTCTCAAGAAGATTATATTAATCAAGCAACTAATTTTTTCTTAGTAAGAGTTATATGTAAAGAATGGGGTATTACATATTTGGACACTGGTACTGATGTAATTTTTAGAGCAAATGATAAAGATCATTTAATTAATAATTTACCACTATCTCATAAATTATATGAAGAATATGTTGAGAAAATACTAAATCCTCTGGATCCTGAATTATTTGAAGATATTTTAGAATATAATTTTGAACCTAAAGTATATTGAAAATTTATAGTTTTTGGACTGTATTAAATACTTGAATCCTGTGCCTACTACTATCAACAATGAGTAAATTGTCATTATGAAAAGAAATTGAAGTTGGGCACCAAAATAATTTTTCTACGTGAGAAGATTCTGTGAAAGGATCATCCTTAAAACTTTCCAATTCAAATACTAAATCAGCTTTTAATCTCGCCTCTTTTTCTTGAACATTCGTGTCTAGAAAATCTTGCGCCCATTTAGATAATGAGCCTTCACCTCTATTTGAACATAAAAAATTACCTTCTTTATCAAATACTTTTAATTTATGATTACCCCAATCACAAACATAAATATTTCCTAAATCATCAACTGCGCAAGAAGATGGGTGTAAGATATTTTGCTCTTCTTCTCCTTTTGATCCAAAGCTTCTAATAAATTCACCATCTGTAGAAAACTCCTGGATCCTATGATTGCCCCAGTCTGAAACATATAATCGATCATTGGAAGTATATGTAATTCCCCAAGGTAAATTTAATTGACCTTCATTATTTCCTTGGGATGAAAATTTTCTAATGAAATTTCCTGATTCATCAAAAACTTGAATTCTACCGTTTCTATGATCAACAACATATAATTGATTTTTATTATCAAAAATTAGTCCATTAGGACCATCAAATTCTCCATCTTCATTTCCTAGTTGACCAAATGAAGAAATAAATTCTCCTTCCAATGTCATTATTGAAATTTTATGACTATATTCATCAGAAACATAAATTTTATCTGAGTCACTAATTGCTATTGAAGAAGGCCACATAAACTGGCCATCACCCTGGCCATAAGAAGCAAATGTACCATAGTATTCTTCATTCATATCCATTACTGTAATTCTTGTGCCTCTAGTGTCATAATCATGCCCTCTTCCAAGAACATATATGCGCTCATTACTATCCAAGGCTAAATCAAAGGGATAATAGAAACCTCTTCCCTGCATTGCTGCAAGACCCATTGTTTTTTCACTTTTAAGATCAAAGTTGGTTGTCATACTATGCTCTTTGATATTCAGGCATTGCTCCAACTAGTTTCAAGAGCTCAGATAAATTTTCATCGGTTAATAATTCTTTATCGTTTAGTCTTGATTCTGCAAAATCAATAAGGGTTTCTTTTGTATTTTGTGAAACAATTATTTCTCCTAATTCTTCAAGGAGTAAATCTATGAGTATTTCAGGAGAATAAATTTCATTAGTATTTGCTCTTACATTATCAATGATTTTTCTTATGCCAGAATGATTGGTATTTCCTAGGTTAGATGAGGAAAAGTTAACTCTTTCAACAACAGTTCCAGAATCAAGCCATTCAGTTCCCCAGTGCCATCCCTCAACAGATGGAGGATTCATTGCATGTTGCCCCATAAATGAAGTTTGAGAATTAGTCGCTGATTGAAATTTTTCAGGTCTGTAAAACTCTTTTGTAAGTCTTAGTGTTCCAGCAACAAGTTCAATTGGACTCTTAACTCTTTTATTCCAAACTTTTTCTGTTTTGAAAAAATCAGACTTGAATAAAAATCTAAGCATTTCTTTTATGTCATACCCAGAATTAAAATAAACTTCAGATAATGCATCTATTGCTTCTGGATTATTTGGTTCTTTGTATGGCCACTCAGGAACTGGAGGTTCATCTTCAACGAAAAAGCTGTACATGTGTCTAGCAATAAATCTAGATGTAGCTTTTTGTTTGCAAATAATATCAATAATATCTTCACCATTGAAATTACCTTTTTCACCTAAAAAGATCTTCTCATCATTATCATGATCTTCCTCTTTATATTCAAAATGCATGGCAAGTCTTCCATATGGCCAAACAGAATCTCTTTGAGATTTTTCAGTCATATATTCCTTATTTGCTATGGTCCAACCAGTAAAGGCTCTTGCAGCTTCTTTGATATCTTTTTCAGTATAATTTCCAGTTCCCATAGAAAAAAGTTCTAATAATTCTCTGCCATAGTTTTCGTTTATTGCTCCCTTATGACTTTCACAGTTATCAAGCCAAATAATCATCGCAGGATCTTTAGAAAGTTCTATCAATAAATTTCTATAATTACCTAATCCTAGTTTTGAAAACATTTTTATTTGATCATGCAGAACAATACCATTAGCTAGTTTTGCATAACCCGTAGCAAATATACCGTGCCAAAAAAGTGCTATTTTTTCCTTGAATGGTGAATCACTCCAAATCATTTTATAAAGCCATGAAGCTCCATTTGAGGAGTTCCCCATTGGAGAACCATAATCAGGTTGATATCTATGCATGAGATGCTTTGAAACTTCATAATTGGGTTCTGAATCTAGCATTAAATCTACTTGCTCTTCATAACTTCTTTTAGAAATTTCAAGTAACTCATCTTTACTAGCCCCAAAGCCTGCTCGTCTCATCAAGTGAGCCATTAACATAATATTTTTATCAGACATAATTATTTAACCTTTTTTTATAAAACTAAATTGTTCAAAGTTTTTACCTAAAATTGGAACAGAATCAATTCCAAGCCATTGATCTAATAAGGTAGCATACGTAGACCTGAAATCATTATTATATTTCATGTCTCCTTCTACTTGTTCTGATATCTCTAATGATGGTTGTTCTCCATAAAAGCCACCCTTAACAGATCCTCCAAGTACAAAAGCTACACCACCAGAACCATGATCAGTTCCAGAACCATTATCTTCGATTCGTCTACCAAATTCTGAAAAAAGAAGAACAGTAACATCATTTTCTCGTCCATGTTCTTTTAGATCTCTAAAAAAATCTCCAACAGCATCTGAAAGTTCTTTCCATAATTTTGCGTGATTGAATAGTTCTCCCGCGTGTGTATCAAAACTTCCGTGTTGAGCATAATAAATTTTTGTTCCTATGTCTGCAAAAATAACTTTAGCTATATCCTTTAAGTTATTCGAAATAGGATTATCAGCATATTCGACTGAAGAAGAATATTTAGAATTAGCTCCACTCAGGATATCTGCACCAATCATTGCGCTTACACCATTATCAGATAAAGCATCTAAAATAGCATCTCTACCTTGATTTGGACCATACATTCTAGAAAAATAATTTAAGGCATTTTCTCTTTGATCTTTACCTTTAATATCAGGCATCAACCCATAGGTTTCCAAGTCTCCTACTGATGCTACAGGAACATCTTTACATACTAATGCTCTTGGTAGTCCTCTTCCAAAATTCACCGCAGTTACTACATTGTTATGTGAAGGATCGATTTCTCTTATAGTTCTTCCAAGCCACCCATCAGGAGCAATACTTTCAGATTCAGCTGTATGCCAAATATCCATTGATCGAAAATGTGATCTATTAGGTACTGGATATCCAATTCCATTGATAACTGCTACATTACTGCTATCCCATAACTTTTTTATTTCTCCCATTTCTGGGTGAAAACCCAGAGATCCATCTATATCTATTACATCACTTTCAGTAAGATGGATTGCAGATCTTGAATCGTGATATATTCCGTTGGTATATGGAACTATAGTGTTCATAGCATCATTACCTCCAGATAGTTGAATAACCACTAAAGATTTTTCTTTTTTTTCTACCACCTCATCCTCCAAGAAAATTAGAATTTATAAAATTCTAAACTCATTTGAAAAATTTACAATAGTTTTTTTGCTATTTGAGTAAGAATGGAATCTATGGTGCCGAGGGCGAGAGTCGAACTCGCACGCCCGTAAGGACACTACGCCCTCAACGTAGCCTGTCTACCATTTCAGCACCCCGGCATTATATGGCAGGAGCGGGAGGAGTCGAACCCCCGACCTCTGGTTTTGGAGACCAGCGCTCTAGCCAACTGAGCTACGCTCCTAATTTGCATGAGCTTTAATTCTAACAACTTTTATAAATTTAAACATGAAAAGAAAAATATTAGTATGATTAATCAAAAAAAATAGGCATAGAAGAGGGATTATCTATGCCTATTTTTATGTTGTAAGATACTTGTTTATAAAGCTTTCTTGCCTGTATCTCCAGTTCTTACTCTGATCACATCGGAAATTTCTGAAATAAAGATTTTTCCATCTCCGATTTGTCCATTTTCAGTAGTTTTTGCTGAGTTCAGAATTGCATCAACAACCTTTTTTTGGTTTGATTTATCTGTAACTGCAGTAATTAATACTTTTGGAACAGATACTCGATTAGCTGTGGAGCTTCCTCTACCAGTGAAAACTTCAACTCCTTCTTGGGTACCTCTTCCACTTACATTCGTATAAGTAAAACCAGTACAGCCAGCTTCAGCCATTGATTCTAAAACTATATTAACTCTCTCTGGCCTTACAACTGCTTCAATTTTTATCATTTGTTTCTCCTTGTAATAAAATTGCTTCTATTTAGTTTGCTCCATCATTTACAAAACCTTGCTCACCATGTTCAGCTAAATCTAATCCTTGACCTTCAGACTCTTCAGATACTCTTAAGCCCAAACCAGGGATTTTATCTAATACAAACAAAATTACAAATGAAACTATAAATGAGTATGCTAATGTTCCAGCTGCAGTATAGATTTGAATCCAAACTTGCTCACCGCTACCTTGAAACAATCCTTTCACTCCTGCAATACTTTCAACTGCAAAAATTCCAGTAGCTATACAACCCCAAAGTCCTCCTACTCCATGAACAGCAAAGACATCTAGTGCATCATCAAGATTAGTTTTATGAATTAATTCAACTGCAAAGTAACATATGATACCTGCACCTAATCCTATAGCTAATGCTCCAAGAGCGTTCACTGCTCCAGCAGCAGGTGTAATTGCTACCAATCCAGCCACAGCACCAGTTGCAACTCCAACTGCACTAATTTTGCCTCTAGTAATCAGGCTAACTATTCCCCATGCTGTTGCCGCAGTAGCTGCAGCAATTTGAGTAACTAGCATTGCATTTACAGCATAACTATCAGAAGCTAATGCTGATCCACCATTAAATCCAAACCAACCAAACCAAAGTATTGAAGCTCCCAATACAACATAAGGAACATTATTTGGTTGTAATCCTGGATTTCTCCTTTTTCCTACTAATATAGCTGCGGCTACAGCTGCAGCTCCAGCATTAATATGGATAACTGTTCCTCCAGCAAAATCTAGAGCACCAGCACCATCAGCACCAATCCATCCACCACCCCAAACCCAGTGAGCCACTGGAGCATAAACAACAGTAATCCATATTACTGTGAATATGAGGTAGGTAGAAAATTTAAATCTTTCAACAAAAGCTCCTGTAATCAAAGCAGGAGTTATTATTGCAAACATCATTTGGAAAAGAACATCATAAAGAGGGCTAATATCTTCCCCTTCAGATGCAAAAGTATTAACACCATCTAATCCTAATAGAGAAAAATCTCCAATAAAACCGGAAATCAATTCACCATTTCCGTATGCTAAACTATATCCCCATAAAGTCCAAACAATAGTAACAACACCAATCGTTATGAAGCTCAACATTATGGTATTTACTAAGCTCTTAGCTCGTACTAAACCACCATAAAAAAAAGCTAAACCAGGTGTCATAAAAAAAACAAGTGCAGATGCTGTTAACATCCACGCGGTATGTCCTGAATCCATTTTTTTCTCCTATACCTTTATAAATTAACTATTTATGAGGCTAAGGCAGTTATGTTTCATTCAGGTTACATAATTGTTTCTAATAATTAAATTTTGTTACAAAATTGTAAATTTTTAAAAGAATCTTTTAATGTTTTTTACAGAATATAAAAGTAATAAAGGGAGGGCAAATATTAGATTATTTGACCTACAAGAACCTGAGGAAATATCATTTACTTCTACAACAGATTCTTCTCTCAATTCATAAGGTCCAGCTCCTATACTTTTTCTCCAATCACTATCTAGTGTGTCTAAATCAAATCCATAGGCATTAATTAAAGCTTCATCAATAGTTTTACCTTTAGAGATATTAGTTAACAAAACATTCATACCTGTTTCACCAAAATTGTCTATTAGATAATTAATTACACTTCTAGATTGTCCATAAGCAACTAAGGTTAGCTTTGGATCTCCAGGGAAACTTCTTAGTTGGCTCAAGGGCTTTAATTGATTTGTACCAATCGCCCAGTCTAGGTACAGGTCATAACTTATAGTTTTATCTCTATTTGCATATTCAGCAAGTCCTTCATTTAGCCATAAAGGAAGATTAATTGATCCTTCTGTTTTTCTACCAACAAGTACGTGCATTATCTCATGTGTAGAAGTTCCTATATCATTTTTACCCGCAAGAACTAAAACAACACTTGATTCATCAAAAGCCTGACCTGCTGTAACCAATTGCCTATCTGATGTTTTTGATTTTGAACGTATTGCCCCTAACATTTCTGAATAATTATTATAAAGAGTCAAATGAATTTTCTTATAATTTGAACTACTTGAAATATCAATTATTGGAGCCATAGTTAACAATAATTGTTCGCACTCGAATAATAATTTTTCTGCTCTACTTTTAGAGTAACGGTAATAAATTCTTATATTATCTCCGTCTAAGTATTCCCAGTCATCAAATCTAGTATCAAGCATTATGAACTCATAATCCTCGGATATAAATTGAGTTCCATCATCAAAATAAAAAATAAGGTGCCAATTTATAGTTGATCCAGGTGGTATATAACCTCCTGTAGTACTAATTCTAAAATCCATTATTCCAGATACATTATTTTCTTCGTCAGTTTTAAAATCCATATAACCATACTGTAATGCTTTTCTATCACCTGTTTTAAAATTGACTTTGATGTCACTTATTTTTTTTTCACTAAAACCTTCAAAAATAAAAGAAATATTATTTGGGAAATCTACTTTATGGTCAATTTTATTTATAATAAAATCTTCATTCGATTCAGCAATAATTTGAATTCCTGAAGAGATGAATAAAACTAAAAATAAACTCGATAAAAAACTAATTTTTAGCATTTTTCAAACCTATAATTAATCTCCAAATTGAACTTGCTAATGTTCCTATAGATAAAATATATAAAGCATATAACGGTTGAGAAATAATTAGGAAGAAAATAAGGATAACAGATCTCTCAACACGGGTAAAAAAACCTGATTTATTTTCTATCTGCAGACTTTCACTCTTAGCTCTTACATAGCTAATTAATTGAGAACATAACATTGAAATTATGCATAATAAAACTGCAGTTTTGTCTAAGGAATTGAATAAATAATAACAAGCTAAAGCAACAAAAATAGTTGCTTCTCCATATCTATCTATTACTGAATCTAATAAATCACCAAATACAGATTCATTTTTTGTCAAACGAGCCATAGCTCCATCTATAGAATCCAAAATAGTTCCAAAAGCAACAATAATACCACCAATTAAAAATTCTCCCTGATAAATAAAATATGAGCCAAAAATAGTTATAATAAGTCCTATGAAAGTGATCATATTAGGCGTAAGCCCTAGCTTAATTAAGACTTTAGATATGGGTATTTCGTATATTTCTCTAGTATAACTTCTTACTATTTGTCTAAATTTTTCCACGATGATTAGTCTTTATTTCATTACTATATATATTTATTATTTCAGAAACTATTTTTACCCATGAGTATTTTAGAACATTTTTTAAACCATTTTCAATATTTTCTTTAGTTTCAATTTCCTTTGAAATTATTTGAGAGAGAACTTTTGATAAGTGAGTACTTGAACCTACATTAAACATAAATCCATAATTATTTTTATTTAATATATCTTTATAACTTTCAATATCTGAAGCTACTAAAATTGATGCTGAAGCCATTGATTCTAGAATTACTATTCCAAAGGATTCATTGCTGAGTGAAGGCAGGCAAACTATATCAACTTTTTTATATAAATCAGGAAGATCATTTTGATTTATTGTTCCTAAAAAAGATATATCTTTATTAATTTGATTAGAAAATATTTTTTTATCACCTGGCCCTGCAACAACTAATTTCAATTCCTGATATTCTTTTTTCAACTCAATAAAACTTGAAAGTAATGTTGAAAACCCCTTTCTTGGTTCATCAAATCTACCAATAAAGCAAATCTTAGTTGAGGTATTATTTATTTTTTCAGTAGTTCTAAGAGTATTTGAAAAATTATTTACATTAATTCCATTAGGAATAATAGAAGAGTTAAAAGAAAAATATTTATTTATATATTTTTGAGAAAATTTTGAAACACAAATTTTATAAGATAATCTTTTTACCATAAATTTTAGAATAAAATTAAGGTAGTAATAAACGTAATTTTTCTTATCACTATATGCGTGAAAAGTAGCAATTTTTGTAATATTTGTAAAAATATTTATAAGTATTTGAGATGGAATTAAGGGTTCGTGTATATGAATAATATCAAAATTATTTTTTCTAATAATCTTAATAGATTTTATTATTTTAAAAATATTTAGTGAGATCCTAGTTTTTGAACCAAGAAAAGAAAATGTTACCGGTTTACCCAAATCAATAAATTCAACATCATCTAAAGTATGAATATTAGTCAAAGATAAAGGTGCAAAAATAGTAACTTCGTTGCCTCTTTGAGATAATTCTCTAGAAAGCTCTACAATATGAGTTTGAACCCCACCTGGAACAGAAAAATCATAAGGCGAAGTTATTGCAATTTTCAACTTATTCTAAGCCTGAAAAATCCTCAACTGCTTTTCTAGCATCATCATCTCTCATTTGATTAGGAGGTGATTTCATAAAGTAAGCACTTGGAGCATCAACAGCACCAGATACTCCTTTATCCAATGCAATTTTTGCACATCTTATGGCATCAATAGCAACACCAGCAGAGTTTGGACTGTCTTCCACTTCTAGCTTTAATTCAACATTTAATGGGACATCTCCCCAAGAAGTTCCTTCCAATCTTATGTAAGCCCATTTTCTATCTTCTAACCAAGGGACATGATCTGAAGGACCAATATGTACATCATCAGTTGGCAGTTCTTTTTCAAGTTGAGACTGAACAGCATTAGTTTTTGAAATTTTCTTACTTTTTAGCCTTGATCTTTCAAGCATATTCAAAAAGTCAGTGTTACCACCAAAATTTAACTGATATGTTCTATCTAACCTAACTCCTCGATCTTCAAAAAGTCTTGCAAGAACTCTATGAACAATAGTCGCTCCAACCTGACTCTTGATATCATCACCAACTATTGGTAAACCTCTATCCTTAAATCTTTTCTGCCAGTAATCTTCTTTAGCAATAAAAACTGGAATACAATTTACAAAACCACATCCAGCAGCCAAAACTTGTTCAACATACCATTTAGTCGCTTCTTCTGATCCAACTGGAAGATAGTTAATTACCACATCAACTTTTCGTTCTCTTAAGATTTCAACAATATCTGAAGTTTGGCCTTCTGGTTTATCTCTATCTCTTTCAACTTCTACTATGTCAGATAAATATTCTCCAATTCCATCATGAGTCATTCCTCTATCAACCTTAACTCCACTATGAGGTACTTCGTGAAATTTCAAAGCATTATTATTATTTGTAAATATTGCTTCTGACAGATCTTTACCTACCTTATCTTTATCAACATCAAAGGCAGCAACTATATTAACGTCACCTATAGAATACCCTCCTAAAGTGTTATGCATAAGACCAGGAACTTTTATGTCGCTTTCTCCAACTTCTGAATATTTTTGAATACCCTGAACCAATGATGAAGCACAGTTTCCAACTCCAATGATAGCAACATTAATTTGACCCATAAAAAACTCCAAATACTAAATATGAAAATTAAATTATAACTTAATATGCTAGAGCAGACCCATCTTTTCTTGGCTCTGTACCTAAAGATATAACTCCAGATTCATGATCATATTTAGCTAATTGGGCTCCTCCAAATTTCATTCGATCGTTTCCTCCAACTAACTCAATATGGTGTCCCTTATTTTTTAATTCATTAACAGTCGATTCAGAAAGATCTTCCTCTAAAGATATAGTCTTCATATCATCAACATCTAATGAAAACCTAAGTGCATCTAAAGATTTTTGAGCACCAAAACCATAATCAATAATATTTGATAGAACTTGCAAATGCCCTTGAGGTTGTTGGAATCCACCCATTACTCCAAATGATAAAAATAATTTAGAATCTTTAGTGACCATACATGGAATGATAGTGTGAAATGGCCTCATATTTGGTTCTAAATAATTTGGATGATTTTTATCAAGACTGAATAATGCTCCTCTGTTCTGGAGAGCAATACCTGTTTCAGGAACAACTAGTCCAGAACCAAAACCTTGAAAGGTTGAGTTAATTAAAGAACAGCCCATTCCATTTTTATCAATAGCAGTTATATAAACAGTGTCACCAGAAGTTTCAAAAGTATTATGTGATACTTTTTTCATCACAGACTCTTTATTGATTTCATTAAATCTTTGTTTTGCATATTCTTTAGATAAAAGTTTTTCTGTAGGAATATCTGATTTGGCTGGATCAGTGATATACCAAAGAGAATCCGCAAATCCTATTCTTATTGACTCTATTAAGTAATGATAAAAATCACTACTTCCATGATCAATAGAACTAAAATCTAAATTTTCTACAATATTTAAAGCAATTAAAGCAGCTAAACCTTGTCCATTTGGAGGGCATTCATAAACATCGTATCCTCTGTAATTTGTTTTTATTGGATCAGTCCAAAAAGATTTATAATTCTTTAAGTCTTCTTGGTCGAGCCATCCTCCCTCAGATTGTACAAAATCAGAAATTTTCTTGGAAATACTTCCATCGTAAATAACTTTTGGCCCTTCCTTAGAAATTTTATACATTGATGAAGCAAGTTCAGGTAACCTAATAACTTCACCTTCAACAGGAGCTTTATTATTTTTATTTAACAATTCAGATCCAGATTCTCTAAATTTGAGTTTAGATTCATTCTCAGCCCATGCCCATGAAATAAGTTCTGAAACAGGATAACCTTCTTCAGCTAATTTAATACCAGGCTGAAGCGATTCAGAAAGAGATATAGTCCCAAACTTTTTTAATATTTGTTCCCAACCATCAACAGATCCTGGGACAGAAACTGAATAAGCTCCACCTTTACCTTCAGTTGGAATAGAAGAGAAGCCTTTATCTAGTAATTCATTAGGATTAGAATTTCTAGAAGAAGTTCCAGAACCATTAAAAGAACTTATTTTTTCAGTTTTAGGGTCCCAAATCAATGCAAATATATCACCACCTATACCCGTAGACATAGGTTCTACAACTCCAAGAGTTGAAGCCATAGTTACTGCAGCATCAACAGCATTTCCACCTGCTTTAAGTACATCAATACCTACCTGTGAAGCTATTGGTTGACTTGTTGCCACTCCTCCATTTAGACCATGAACACTAGATCTTCTTGATGAAAAAAAACTCATTATAATCTCCTTTACACGCATTAGTGTACACGGATCAGTATATCCTAAAACGTTTAGTTTTAATTCTTTCTTGGATTTAATATATCAGTTAATGCATCGCCTATTATATTCCAGCAAAAAATCATTATCCAAATTACTATTATTGGAGATAAAAGTTGTTCAGGATGATTAGTTAAAACTGACACACTAGCTCCACCTCTACCTGAAACATCCGATAACATCGCTCCTAAACTTGGTCTTGGTGGTTGAACACCTAAACCAAAAAAGGAAAGAATCACTTCTGATAAGGCAACTGCTCCTAATCCAAAAGTTGCAGTAACAACTAATGGTGCAATTACATTAGGTAAAATATGCCTAGTAACAATTCTAAGCGTGCTAGCTCCAGATGTTCTAGCTGACTGAACATAATCAACATTTCTAATACTAAAAACTTGGGCTCTTATAAGTCTCATTGTTCCAAACCAACTTAATGGAAGTAATGCTATTCCTATAACTAAATAATCTATTATTCCACTACTTACTAATCCAGAAATATTCAAGTTATCTTCAATAGAGTAGAACATTTTTGTAATCCTTGGACGCAATGTAGCTGCCAACAAAATAATAAGAAGGATATCAGGGAAAGAAGAAACCAATTCTCCTGTCCTCATTACGACAAAATCAAAAAGACCTCTGTAATAGCCTGCTAGTAATCCAAGAAATAAACCTAAAATTAAGGACCCTGTTAATAGACCAGTAATTGTAACAATTACTGTAGTTTGTATTCCCCATATAACTCTAGAAAGAATATCTCTTCCCAATCTATCTGTACCCAAAAGATTTTCCATATCAGGAGGAGATTGAGTCTTAAGTAAGTTTGTTTCTGAATAATCATAAGGAGCTAATAATGGTGCAAAAATTCCAACTAAGTAGATAATTGAAACTAAGATAACACAAATTACTCCTAGTTTTTTTCTACTAAAATTAATCATGAATAATCTAGTAGCTGATAAATTTTTAGGATTTAAGTCCATCATTGTAATTCAATCCTTGGATCAACTAGGGTATATAAAAAATCAATAATTAAGTTTGCAACTACCAACGCACTAGATCCTAATAAAACTATAGCCATAATCACTGGATAGTCTCTTGAGTAAACTGAATCTAAAGAAATTCTTCCTACTCCAGGTATACCAAATAAGATTTCAACTATTAGAGATCCTCCAAACAATCCTGCTAAAGAAAATCCCATAATCGTAACTACAGGTAACATAGCATTCCTAAAAGCATGTTTCCATAATACTTTATTTTCACTGACACCTTTTGCCCTAGCCAATTTCACATAATCTGTATCTAAAACTTCAATCATTGAAGACCTAATTAGCCTAACAAATACAGCAGCTCCTGGTATACCAATTGTTATAGCTGGCAATATAATTCTTTTATCAAAAACTCCACCCCAACCAGCTGCGGGAACTAAATCGAGTTGAAGAGCGAAAATAAGTATCAAGAAAGGTGCCGTAAAAAAAACAGGCATAGCATAAAAAACTAAAGAAAAAATAACTACGATTGGATCTCTTACTGTTCCATTATGAACAGCTGCATAAAAGCCTAAAGGGGTACCTATTGCAATAGCTATTACGAATGAAATAATATTTAGCTTTGCAGAGACAATTAATTTTGGAATTAATAACTCAGAAACTTCTCTATTCTTAAAAACATATGATTCTCCAAAATCTCCAACTGCAGCTTTTCTAACATAATTTAACCATTGAATAACAACTGGATCATTCAATCCCATTTTCTCTCTTATTCTATCTGCGGATTCTTGATCGTAATTATTACCTAACTGAACTTCAACTGGATCACCAGGGCCATATACTCCTAAGAAAAAAACTATAAGAGATACCATAAGTAAAAGAACTGGCATCCAAATAATTCTTTTGAAAATATACTTTAACATGATCTGTTTATAAACAATTTATAATATCAAATCTATATTAAATTTATTATTCTATGTACATATCTTTGTATTTAGGAACAATAATGGGAGTAAAAGAGTAACCCTTAACCCAGGGTTTTACTAACGCATAACCATCAGTATCGAACCATAAAGGAAATATAGGAGCTTCATCTACAACTATTTGCTCGGCTTGGTTATATAGTAAAAATCTTCTATTTTGATCTAATTCAGTTCTAGCTTCTAAAATCAAATCATCAACTTTTTCATTTTTATAATTACCGTGATTTACATCAGAGCCACTATAGAACAATATATCAATAAAATCTTGTGGATCAGGATAGTCGGCTTGCCATCCAGAGCCAGCCCAAACTTGTAATCTTTTTCTGTTCATGTCTTGCAAATATGTTGCCCACTCAACCTGTTGAATTTCAACTTCAACTCCAAGAGTCTCTCGCCACATATCTGAAATCACTTCTGTATCCATACCTGGAGAACCTCCAGTTCCAGGAATAGTAACTATTATTCTAGGACGAGTTGCGGGGTCTGAATATTTTGATTTTGATAAATAATCTTTAGCTAATTCTGGATTGAACTCTAGTCCATTAATTGATGGACTGTAACCTGGAAACCCAGGTGGAATTACAGCATAAGCAGGTTTAGTAAGTCCTGAATAAATCTTATCTGCAATAAGCTCTTTATCAACAGCATGACTTAGTGCTTTTCTGAAATTTTCATCATCAAAGGGAGCCATATTAACGTTAAATCCGATATAGGATAATGTAAATTGTGGCGGGACATCTACTAAATCTTTACTTAAAGGATCATTAGGATCTTTGACTCTCTCTAAATCTGCCAAACCAACACCAGTAATATCTATTTCATCATTCTCATACATAGCCATAGATACTCCACCTGCAAGATTCATAATGACTCCATCAACTTTAGATTTTTCTCCCCAATATAAATCGTTTCTCTTGAGTTTGAGTATTTGTCCGATCTGATATTCTTGAAGAACAAATGGGCCAGTACCTACAGGAGAATCGATCCAGTCGTCTCCCATTGACTCCAAATATTTTTGACTTAGCACAAATGCAGTAGGGTAGGTCAGTTTTGCCAAAAAATATGTTTTTGGAGAATCAATCGTTATTTCTAAAGTCTTATCATCAATAGCCTTTACGCCTTCAACTTCTTGTATCCCTCCATTGCTATCTATGACTTCTTTAACTCCGATAATATCTCCAAGATAGACGTCTGCATTATAGGAACCAGTATCAGGATTAGCAGATCTTTCTATTGACCATTTAAAATCTTGAGCCGTAACATTTTCACCATTAGAAAACTTGATATCTTCTCTAAGATTAAAGGTATAAACTGTGCCATCATCAGAAACTTCCCAAGATTCAGCCAAATCAGGAATAATATCTAGATCTTTATTCAAAGTTACTAATCCTGAAAATATTTCTACAATAATAGATGCAGAAGTTGTATCAGTAACTAAATGAGGATCAAAAGTTGGAGGATCAGAGAAATTTATTCTAAACACATTTTCTTTCGAACCCGATGAACTATTTGAGTTACTTTCTAGGCCTGGAGCAACATTTGAACTTTTACCAACTGACGAATTTTCTTCTGATATCTCATCCGATCCACAAGAAAACATAATAAAAAGAAAAACTGATAATAAAATAATTTTAAATTTTGAAAACATACTAATTTTTTCCCTATCTTTAAGATTTATAATTTAATTTTATCTGATAATTATGAATATATTATGAAGAACCTTTATTTGTAAAACATAATTAACTTTTTTCTATATTTTTTAGTAGAAAAGCTTCAATAAAGCTATCAATATTTCCATCTAAAACTGAGTCTATATCACTAATTTCTAAATCAGTTCTGTGATCTTTTACCATTTTATAAGGATGCATTACATAAGATCTAATTTGTGACCCAAAATCTGCCGAAATATGCTCACCTTTAATTTTAGCTTCTCTTTCTTTTTTCTTTAATAATTCAATTTCTTTTAAACGAGACTGCAAAATCTTCATAGCCAATTCTTTATTTAATAATTGAGATCTTTCATTTTGTACTGAAACAGTTATTCCAGATTCCAAATGAGTTATTCTTACCGCTGTTGAATTCTTTTGAACACTTTGTCCTCCAGCTCCACCAGCCTTAAATACATCTATTCTTAATTCCTTTGGATCAATAATTAGTTCTTCTTCTGTTTCAAGTTCAGGCATAATTTCAACTAAAGAAAATGATGTGTGCCTTCTATTTCCAGTATCAAAAGGCGAAATTCTTACTAGTCTATGAGTTCCTTTTTCAGCTTGAAGCATTCCGTATGCGTATTCACCTTCTACCCTAACTATTGCAGACTTAATCCCTGCTTCATCACCTTGAGATATATGCATGATTTCTAATGTAAAATTATTAATTTCACACCATCTTTTATACATTCTTAGCAAAATTTCAGCCCAATCTTGAGAATCTACTCCTCCAGCTCCTTGCTTAATTCCAAGAATTGCATTTCTTTGATCAAATTCACCTTT
>RQOS01000058.1 GCA_008373205.1 SAR202 cluster bacterium | reverse complement strand
ACTAATGATATAGAAATATTAGATAGAAATTTATTTCATTGGTCTAAATTGATAAAAAATCAAATGGGTAAGGACGTAAAAGATATTCCTGGAGCTGGAGCAGCTGGTGGTTTAGGAGCTGGATTAATGGCATTTGTAAATGCTGAACTTGCATTAGGTGCAGATATAGTTTTGAATACCTTGGATTATGATAAAAAATTACAAGATATTGATCTTGTTATAGTTGGAGAAGGTCAAACTGATAAATCTACACAATATAACAAATCACCTGTTGCTGTATCAACTAGAGCAAAGAAATTAGGAATTCCAGTCATTTGCATATCAGGATCTTTAGGACAAGGTTACAAAGAATGTTCAAAGCAAGGTATTGATTCATTTTTTAGTATTGTAAATAAACCAATGGAATTAGAATTTGCTTTAAATAATGCGTATGATTTAATAAGTTCAAGCACAGAAGAAATATACAAGACTTTAATTTTATAGAAGGAATAATCATGAATGAAAATGATCTAGTTATAATTGGTGGTGGCATAATTGGCTTAGCTGTTGCGAACGATATAATTAAGAGAAATAGTAAATTGAAAATTTTACTAGTTGAGAAAGATACAAATGTTGCTTCTCAACAATCTGGTCATAATTCTGGAGTTATACATTCAGGGATCTACTATAAACCAGGATCTTTTAAGGCACAATTTTGTGTTGAAGGTCGTGCAAGTATGACCAAATTTTGCCAAGAAAACGAAATACCTGTATGGACATGTGGAAAGTTAATAGTAGCTACTAAAGAATCTGATATTCCTAAAATTGACAATTTATATGAACGAGGAACTGCAAACAATGTTGAAGGCTTAAAAGTTCTTAATCCAGATGAATCTAGAGAAATAGAGCCTTATGTAAAATCCTTAAAATCACTTCATGCCCCTGGTACAGGAATAGTGAATTATGAAACTGTAACTGAAGTTTATGCAGAGCAATTTAAGAAAAATGGTGGAGAAATCTTACTTGATACTAAAGTTATAGGATCAAAAAAAGAAAATAATAAAATTGTTGTAGAAACAAATAAAGGAGAAATCCATACTAAAAAAGTAATTAACTGTGCTGGACTTCACTCAGATAGAATAGCAAAAATGTTTGGCCTTGAAACGAACTTAAAAATAATTCCTTTTAGAGGAGAATATTACACCCTAAAGAAAGAGAAAGAATACTTGGTTAAAGGATTAATTTATCCGGTTCCAAATCCAGAATTACCTTTTTTGGGTGTTCATTTTACTCAAACTATGAAGGGGGTAGTTGAGGCTGGACCAAATGCAGTTCTTGCTACCAAAAGAGAAGGATATAGAAAAAGAGATATTTCAATAAAAGATACTTTAGATACATTCACTTATAGTGGTTTTTGGAAACTATTTAAGAATGACTGGAAGACTGGAATTTGGGAAGTAAATAGATCTCTTAGAAAAAAGATTTTTGTAAATAGTCTTAGAGAATTAATTCCACAAGTAAATGATTTTGATCTTGGTACAGGAGGATCAGGAGTAAGAGCGCAAGCTGTTGCTCCAAATGGAGACTTAATAGATGATTTTAAGATCGAAAGTGGAGATAATTCAATTCATGTATTAAATGCTCCTTCACCTGGAGCAACTTCATCTTTAGTTATCGGTAAATATATAGGGAATCTTGCTGCAAAAGAATTTGGTTATTGAAGTTATTCTATAAAGAATGAGTCTACAATAAATGCAGAAGGAATACATAGTACCAAAAATATAATAAGTCCAAGTAATCCGTTTACAGCTGCTCCTAACAACCCTGTTATTAGTATGGCAGTCATTAATATTGGATAACCTATCATGTCATTTTTTAAGTTCATATCAGTGTCCTTTTATTGGCGGGAGAGAAAGGGAATCGAACCCTCCTTGACTTATCATCAATCATAGTTTTGAAGACTAGAAAATTCACCAGAATATACTCACTCCCTCATTTATACTTGATTATACAACAGCGTTTATTTTTTCCTCAAAATGTTGCTTTCCTACTGCTCCAATAATTTGATCTACAGGTTTACCGTCCTTAAAAAGTAGTAGCATAGGAATAGATCTTACATGAAATCTAACTGATAAATTAGGATTACTGTCAACATCAACTTTTGCAAAAAGAACTTTTCCATCATATTCTTCAGCTAATTGATCAATAGTTGGTGCAATCATTTTACACGGTCCACACCATTCCGCCCAAAAATCAACAAGAACTGGTATCTCTGAATTTTCGACAATTTCTTGAAAATCATTTTCATTAACAACAACTGGTTTAGACATTTTTACTCCTTAAGTTATTTTAATTTTTTTATAATTTAATGCTGGTACAGCGGATGAAAAATCTGGATTATTACTGGATTCAAGATCTGAAACCATCCTTCCAAAATAATCTGTTGTAGTTAGAAATCCTTCAATTTCACCATCTGTTTTAAATTTAGATACAAATTCAAAATTTCCATTTTCTGATTTGATAGTAATACTATCATTATCTTTTATGTTATTTGCTTTTGCATCATTTGGATGAATACTAATAATCATTGAAGATATAATTTTATTCATTTCATCTTCTTTTTCAATAGTGATTTCTTCTGGTCTGTTTAATATTCTTCCAGGTAAGTAGAATAATCCATCAGATAACTTATCATCAATCTTTATGTCATCAAATAACAACTCATGTTTTAAATCATTTTTGGAAACATTTTTACCATCGCTTGAAATAGAATTTATGAAATCTTCTCTGGAATTTTGAATATCTAAAGTTTTATATTCATAAAGTTTTTCTGATATTTCTAGCACAGACAAAAGATTAGAATTAACATCTTTGATCATATTAGGAGATATTTTGATTCTTCCTTCATTATTAATGGTTGTTGAATCTTGCTCAGCATATGTCTTGGTTGGTAAAACAAAATCAGCAGAGTTATAAAATTTATTTTTCAAATGATTTGAATATACGAACAAATCAAGTTTTTCAGCAATATTTTCAAATGGTTCATCTGATATTAAATCTGGATTGATACCATCTCCAAACATAATCAAGGCTTTGATTTTATTTTCTTTTATAAGGTCAATTATCTTATCAGTGCTTGTAAAGTTTCTTTTACCTCTTGTAAATGTTTCAAAGAAATTAGCTGTACCAATGCCGTTAAATGTAGGATAAATACCTTTACCCTCTCCATTTAAGTTATTAGTTATTGATGCTAAATTAATAATTGAATCAACAAATGATTTTGATTCACTATCTTTTATTGTATCTTGACCAAATGTAAAAGAAGTTTTCGATGATTCAGCTATAATTTGAGCAGCTTCTATAAGTTTTTCTTCTGGGACTTTAGTGATCGAAGATATTTTCAAAGTATCAAAGTTCCAAAGAAATTTTTTGTACGCATCTAAATTACTTGGATCCACATCTTTAGATTCTAAGTTTTGATCAATAATAATTTTACTTATTGTATTTATAACTAAATTTTCTGTTCCAGGAACAGGCCTAATCCATAATTGAGCATATCTTGTAAGATCTATCTCTCTTGAATCAATCACTATAAGTTTTGAATGATCTTTTGAGGCTTTTTTTATTGGTAATGAAATTATATTGTTATCTTCTGTTATGTTGGATGAAACTACGACATTGCAATTGGATTTTTCTAAGTTCCAAATTGAATTCGATGTTGCTAAAAACTCATTTCTATCAAGCAAAGTTTGATAATAATTTAAATTATTAAGATACGCACTACTGACGTTTTTTGTATCGATTTTACTAGCAAGATTTAGTAAGGCTAAGTTATCCTCTATTGAAGCTCTTGGTGAACCTATTATTGCAATTTTTTCTGGTTCAATTTCTTTCAATTGAGAATTTATATCATTAATTGCTTTATCATTATCAATTGACTTATGTTTAAATACATCTTTAAAATAACTTTTCTTAATTCTAGAAGTAGAATTTGGATAATCATATCCAAATTTACCTTTGTAACATAGCTGACCTTTGGTTGAAGGTGAAGAAAGATCACCTTTGAATCTTACTAATTTATCAGTTTTATTTACTTCTACTAAAGCGTCACATCCTCCAGAGCAATTGAAACAAGTAGCTTCAAATTCTTTATCGGATTTTTCCCATTTATAATTTCTTTCTACCAAAGCTCCAGTAGGACATACATCTATACAAGCACCGCAAAACTCACAACCAGACTCTAATAATGATGTTCCATTGGACGTTCCAACAAGTGATACGCCAGATCTGGATACAAGCGTTAAAGCAGAATCAATTCTGATTTCATCACAAACCCTTACACATCTTGCACAAACTATACAGAGATTATAATCTCTATCATAAAAAGGATCATCAACATGTATTGGAAGATCTCTACGGTTATAATTTAGTGGAATAGTCATATCTAGCTCAACAAATCGGGCGGTATCTTTTAACTCACATCGTTCATTTTTTGGACATATAGTACACCTGTCGGTGACTGCAACATGCCTTTGACAAATATCTTGTGGCCCACATAATTCTGCTCTATGACAAGTTAAGCAACCATGAGGATGTTCACTCATTAAGAGTTCAACTATCCCTTTTCTTAGATCATTTACAGGTTCATTATCACTTACCACCTTCATAGCAGGCGCTGCTGGAGTTGTACAAGATGCAACTGTCATTTTTCTTACAGAACCATCAGGTCCAGTTTGTTCAACTTCAACCAAACATGCTCTGCATGCCCCATAAGGTTTCATGTTTGGGTAGTAACATAAATAAGGGATATAGATATCATTATCCATTGCTACTTGTAGAATAGTTTGACCATTCTTTATATCTAGATTATTCCCATTAATATTTATTTTTGATTCTTCAGCCAAAATTTACTCCAAATTATTAGGTCTAGTTCTTGTTGGTATTAACATCTTTTCTAAAGGCTCTGAAATATTGTTAATTGAATCTGAAATCTCACTTTGGAAATACTTTAATGAAGATGATATAGGATTATATCCCAATTGACCATGTCCACATAATGATCCAATTTTCATACTATTTCCTATTCTTTCTAATAATGCTAGATCATTGGGTTCACTTTTAGAGTTACATAATCTGTCAAGAACATCATACATATGTGTATTACCTAGCCTACATGGAAAACATTTTCCACATGATTCAAACTGATTGAATGCAACCAAATTTCTAATCAAGTCAACTACAGAAACTGAGTCATCACAAACTATTATTCCACCAGATCCTAAAATAGCTCCAGATTTTGCCATTTCATCAAAATCTATCTTTGTCGAAAAAGCTTCCTTTCCTAAAACACCACCCAAAGGGCCACCTGTTTGAAGCATCTTTATATCAGTTTCAGAATTAGATCCTCCTCCAATATTTTCTAGTACATCATTAATAGTCATTCCCATTGGTATTTCATACATACCTGGTCTATTAATGTGACCAGAGAGACAAACAATTGCGGTTCCTGTTGATTTTTCAGTTCCAGTTCCCTTAAACCATTCAGATCCATTTTTTATAATTTCTGGAACGTAGGATATAGTTTTCACATTGTTGATATTAGTTGGTTTTTTCCAAAGTCCGGAAGCAGCAGGAAATGGAGGCTTGAATCTTGGAGTAGACCTTTTACCTTCAATCGCTTCCATTAATGCTGTTTCCTCACCTGCAACATAAGAATCTCCAGTTAATGATACTTCCATGTCAAAGCTGAAATTTGAACCAAGGATATTTTCTCCTAAAATTCCATTATCGTAAGCTTCTTTTATTGCTCTTTCTATAGCATTTATTGGTATATCATGACCTTGTCTAATAAATACATAAGATTTATTAGAATTTGTTGCATATCCATTAAGTATCAATCCTTCAACCAACGTATGAGGATCTGTCTCTAATATACCTTTATCATTATATGCACCGGGGTCACCTTCTTCACAGTTGCACAAAACATATTTTGTAGCAGCTTTATTTGGAGCCAAAAAGCTCCACTTTACTCCTGTTGGGAAGGCAGCGCCTCCTCTGCCTCTTAATCCAGAATTCTTAACTTCTTCAACAACTTCTTCGGGGGACATTTCAAATAAAGCTTTGTCCAATGCAGAATATCCTTCATTATTTATATATTGATAAATATCTCCTGGAGTAATATCACCGAAGTTTCTAGTGGCGATTCTTAATTGATTAGAAAATTGAGGTAAATCATTAATATTGGGGAAATCTACATCTAAGCTTGAGTTAGATTCATATGCAAATGCATTTTGTTTATATATCGTTTTTTTACTAGAGTAATGATCATATATTTCTGATGCAATATTTTCCGTTACATTGGCATAATAAATTTTATCTTTAGAAGGAAGAGATACTACAACCATTGGCTCTAGATACATTAATCCCATTGATCCGACTTCCAACACATTTATTTCATTTGAATTCTTTGCCTGTAAGGTTTTTAAGACTTCATCTGCACCCACAGCTTGACCACTAGTACCTGTTTGCACTTTGATTACAACTTTATTATCGTAAATATCAGAAATATATTTTTCAGATAAATTTTTAAGATTTTTATAATTTTTTGACATTATTCTTTCTTTAGGGTGTCAATTAAAGTTTCAACTTTACCTTCATCTAGTTTTCCAAACATTTTATGATCAATTGCAAAAACAGGACTTTGAGCGCATGCACCCAAGCAGGTTGAATATCTCAGAGTTACTTTATTATCAGAACTTTCACCTTCGCCCTCTATATCTAGTAGATCGTGGGCTTTTGTTATAAGTTTTTGTGCTCCATTAATATGACAACTAGGCCCCCAGCAAACATCTAAAGTTTTGTCACCAGGTGGTGTAAATCTAAAGTTTGTATAGAATGAGGCAACGCTCCAAACATCGTTAATAGTAACCTTACAGAAGCTAGCTATTTCTTCAATAGCTTCATCTGGTATGTAATGTAAAGAATCTTGTACAGCCAATAATGAAGACAATACTGTTACTGTACTTCTTTTTTGATTGGAAATAGATTCATTTATCGAAGATCTAAGTGAATCTGAGTCCAAAATGTTATCTGTCAAATCTACTCCTGAAATATTTCCTCTTTAATATTATCAATTCAGATTTTCGCAAACAAGTTATTTTTTTGATCAAAAGCTGTTATTTACTTCCTAATGTTTTAGCAATTTTCATATCTTCTGATACATCTCTTTGTATTGTTGGGCTCACAATAAGATCTTGAATTATAGTTCTATGTGGCATTCTCATACATAATAAAATTGTTTCAGCAATATCTTCTGGTTGCATCATTGTTGATCTAGCCTGTTCATCTGGAGGAAGAGGTCTATTATCAAGAATTGGAGTATCAACTTCAGCTGGATATATAGTACAACTTCTAATTCCATGTTCTCTGAGTTCTTGCCTCATTGCTGTCATCATTGCAGCTACTGCAGCTTTCGCAGAGGAATAAGGGACTCCACCCATTAATCCAGGATTTATAGCTGCCATAGAGGAGATAGTTACAACTGTTCCCCCGCCATTTTCAATCATATTTGGCAGTATTGCTTGAGTAAGTCTATAAACACCTTCAACGTTTACATTGAATACAGATTGCCAGTCATCTTTTTCAACATATCTCATTGACCTAACTTTGCTTGAATGTCCTGCATTGTTAACCAAGTATTGTATGTTACCAAAAGCTTTTATAGCTTCTTTAGCAACATTTGCTGCAGAATCTCCATCCTCTAGATCTGCTGATAAATAAGCCCCTTTACCTCCAGCGGCTTCAATTTCTTTTACAGATTCTTTTAATAAATTTTCTCTACGACCTACAACAAAAACATTAGCACCTAATTCGCCAAGCATTTTTGCAGTAACTCTCCCAATTCCTGATCCAGCACCAGTAAGAATAACTGATTTACCTTTTAATGAATCCATTTTCATCCTCCAATATAATATTTGTTACTTTTTGACCTAAGTCAACAGAATAATTAGTTCCCCTGTCTTCAGGATATATTTGAGCTGTATTAGCTGAATAAAGTCCTAAAACAGGTAATTTTATTGGTATTCTATACGAAGAATAATTAATTGGAATAATTGGTTGGGCATAATTTATTTTATTAAATTTGTAATCAATGATTTCGTTTTTAGAAAATGTATTATTTATTGACTTGATAAATGGAGTATATTTCTCAATAACTTCTTCATAATTCATGTTCAGCAACTCATTATCTTCTTCCACATAGTTTGTTATATAGACAATATTATTATTATTATATTTTTCTTTAGGAAGAAGATTTGTATGTTCAATTATTCCAAGAAAGGGAAAATCTTTATCTGCTATAGATAACCAGTAATATTTTGATATAGGGTTTTTTAATATCAAAATCATAACAACAGCAGACATATACTGTACTTTATTCATTTTTTCAGTCAATGATTTTTCTAATGTAATTAACCTTGAAAGAATACTATATGGTGCTGTAGAAACCACTATGTCAAAATTTTTAATATGTTTGGTTTTATTATCAGATATATAACTAACGGATGAAACTTTATTATCTTGTGTGTTGATGCTTGTAATCAAGTGATTATGTTTTATTAAACCTCCTTGATTTTGAATTTCAGTCTCCAGTTTATTTATCAACAATGAAAATGAATTTTTTGGATAACAAAGAATTTCATCAAATTTCTTGTTTCTTGAGGAAACTCTAGTTTGAATTTTGGCCCAAAACCAAGGCATACATATATCTTTATAATACCTTCCAAATTTACCTCTTAATAACGGTTCAAAAATTATTTCAAAAGTTCTATCACTTACATGCTTAGATAGCCATTGATAAGCAGAAATAGACTCAAGTTTTTTCCAATTTTTTATCAACTTTAATCGAAGCGAAATAAGAGCTAAATTTATTCTATCTTTCAAAGGAATAATAGGAAGTTTCAAAAGATCTATTGGTGAAGTTGTAGACCAAATTTTTTTCTCTGCAAAAGTTGCTACTTTAGATTTATACCACTCTAATTCATCTTCTAAATCTAGTTCTTTGTATAAGCCAAGAATAGCTTTATCTGTTACAAAAAGATGGTGGTATGCTTTCTCTATTTCGAAATTTTCAAAATTGATTGTTGAAGCTTGACCACCAGAGAAAGAGGCAGATTCAAATATCTCGACTTCATGTCCTAATTTTGAAAGTTTATATCCAGTTGTTAAACCAGTTATACCAGCTCCAATTATACAAATTTTCATTGATTTTTAATTAAATTAAGTTTTTCTAATATCAGTATTATAATTCCTATAATTGAAATAGGAACAAACAATATTAGATGTACTGTGATAATTATAGATGCTCCTGCTGCTGAAGCTATCCCTAATATGATAAATGTTATAGTTCCAAAAAATTCAAATCCTCCAATATTCCCTGGTAATGAAGGTATTGCACCTGAAAGATTAGTAATTGAACATACTATTAGAATAATATAAATCAATTCGTATTTATTATGATAAGGTAAAAATTCTATTGCTATAACGTAGTAAACAATAGCTTCTATTAACCAAATAATTATTGAAAGAATAGTTAGATATGAATACTTATTTAATTCTCTTTTATGATTGAAAAAAATTGTTAGCGAAGTTATGAAATTAGTAATTATGAGTATAGCTTTATTTATATATGGAAGTTTTAGTCTATATAAAATAAAAGAAATTATAATAAGAATAATAAATATAACTAGGTAGCTCAAAAAACTAATTCCTATATCAAATATGTTGATTTCATTATTTTCAAACTGAATTTTAGTATTAAATTTACGAATAAAAGGTATAGATAATATTATAAAAAATAATAATGCTAAGACATCTGTAAATCTTTCAGTAAATATAGTAGATAAAATCTTTAAGAATCCTTCTGATTCTTTATCAGAGATTCTTTTTACTCTATATAATTCACCTAGCCTAAAAGGGAAAATATTGTTAGCCATATAGCCGACTATAGTTTCCTTTAACATGTTAAATTTATAATTACCTATTAATTCCTTATAAATTAATTTCCATCTTAAATATCTGAAATAAACTGATACAAAATATACAACTGAAGCTGTGCATATAACTCTAATATTAAGTTTTGATATATTAGAAAAAATTTCATCAAAATCATTAATTATCAGTACTAAACCGTATATAAATAATATTGAAAGAACAATAGATAATAAATTGTAGAGATTTGATTTAATTTTATTCAAAATTATCTAGATTGTATGATTTTAAGAAAACTCCATCTGAAGAACCTATTTGAGTTTGAAATTCTCTATATAAAATATAGTTCTTAAGTTTTATTCTATTCTGCATATTAGTAGCCATTTTTAATAAATCTTCTGGTCTTTTATTTCTATATAAGTTTTCTGGAAACCATTGTCTATGGGGGAATTCTCTTATGACTTTATAGTTAGAGGTTTCAATTTTATCAATATTTTTTTTACTTGTAATGATTACATCAAAATCTGAGTTTAAACTTTCATAATTCATATCACTAAACCATGTTATTTCATTCTTACCCCTTAAGTACCACATCCATGGCCAAGAGAACCCATCTGTAGTATCAATGGCAATTCTTAGATCAGATTTTTTCAAGTAAAGTTCATCTAATTCTTTAGAAATATGATGAAGATTTTGAGAAGTTTGAGTATAAATCAACATATCTTTAGGTTCATCCGATAAATCAAATACAACAATATTTGTAGTTCTTATGGTCAAGAAAAAACTTAATATGGCAATAACGGATAACAAACTGTAGGAAAATAATTTTACAGAAAATATATTTTTTAAGTAAAGATTTATTCCTGCAATTATAATCAAACTAGTAAGTAAATAAAGAATATCGTAGTATAAATTCTCGTTTAATTGATAGTTCGTAAATAGAATCTTCAAAGTTAATATCAATACTATAAACGCAGAAATAAATTGGAATAACAAAACTTGGTAGGATCTATCTTTAAGATATTTTATAACGTCTCTAGAAAAAATAGAAAAAACAAAAATGAATGGTAGAGTGAGATTGACTGTTAACCATGGCATTTTTTCACCTGCAATAGAAAAAGATATCAACGAAAATATTGCCCAAAAAGAAACGAATTTACTTAAAAACTCACCCTTAATTAAGTAATAAACAGATAAAGGAATTCCAAATAAAAATGGCAGGAATTCATTAGTAAATAATATTAGTAAA
>RQOS01000057.1 GCA_008373205.1 SAR202 cluster bacterium | reverse complement strand
CTATTTGAAATGCCTCTTCTTGATCTTTAGAAGCTAATATTTTTTTTGAAACTTTAGATTCCAAATCTTGCCACTCATTATAGTCCCAAAGATTTTCGTCAGAAATAAAATTTCTATTTTCTATATTATTTTTTCGCATAATTCAATTTTATTCTATATTAGTTAATTATCAGCAAGCTTTATCTTGAAAAAATAAAATTTATAGTCTGAAATATCATACATTTTTTTTCCAACAAATAACTTTGATACATCTTGTAATTTATTCATATAACCTAAACGTATAGGCTTTAAAATAAACTCACGAACGGACCTAATAATGAAATTTAATGTTTTACTTCCACAATTAATCATCCTGATTCTTTTAGCTATCTTTATTTCGTGTAGTTCAGAAGAATCTAATGTTACAGATATCAATTCTTTACCCTCAGAAGTAACTAAATCTGAACTAGAACCACCAGAACCTATAAAATCATATGAGTCTGTCCAAAAAGAAAACCCTATGCCTAAGGAAGTAATCAAATCTGAATCAGAGCCATCAGAAAATACAAATCCTTATGGAACTGTTCAGAAAGAAAAAAAGCAAATGAATAGCATTGATGATGCTAAATCAAAAAAATTAGATGATGAGACAGATTCTAACTTAGAAAATTCTATGATTGTGTTCGATTTTGGGAATGATTCTGGTAATTCTATAAGGGCTAATTATCGAGTAACTGAACAGTTAGCAAGATTATCTTATCCTATAGATGCAGTTGGGTATACAGAAGATGTATCTGGAAGTATATATATTGATGCTATGGGGCAACCAACTTCTGATTCTTTGCTAACGATTGATCTTTCTAAGCTGAAAAGTGATGAATCTCGTAGAGATAATTACTTAAGAGGCAATGCTTTAGAAACAGATAAATTTCCTAAAGCTTTTTTTCTAGTAAATGAACTTAAAAACCTAGATATGAGTGATCTAACTAACTTAAATTCTAATGATATAGAATTTCAAATGGTAGGGGATTTAACAATACATGGAGTAACTAAATCTAAAACTTGGAACGTTGCAGCAAAATCAGAATTAGGTTCAATTAAAGGCAATGCCTCTACTTCCTTTCCTTTTAGTGATTTTGATATGGATATCCCAAATCTTTTTTTTATAATTAGTGTAGAAGATAAGATAACATTAGAACTAGATTTTGATGTAAGCGTTTCCTTAAATCCATCTTTAGATATTAACACTTTGGTCCCCACAACCACTCCAGAATCTTCGAAAAAACCCACTCAGCAGTACCAAGGATATTGATAAAAAATATTGGTTATATCTTGTAATTAATATGCTTGACTTAATTAGAACACTTGTTCTAAAATGAACATATGTTCTAATTAAGGAGTTGTTATGACTACAAGATTTTCAAATAGTATTTTACATAAAACAGAAGAAGTTGGTTTAGTAGATAATAATCTGATTCGATCTATAGCTACAAATATAATAAATCATGATAAGTGTGAATATAATATAGGGGTTGAATGTTTTTATTGTTGGCATGAAGTCATGAATGACTTAAGAATATGGGCTCTTGTTAAAAATAAAAATGAAAAATCTGTTTCAGCTGTTTTTAGTGATTCAATAATCGAATGCCTTTATCCTGGCGTTCTTAAAATGATAAATAAGATAAATGAATTTAAGAACTTTAATTTTCTTTTCTCTAAAAATCATAATGAAGTTTATTACGATGATTCAAAATATTTATTTTCTAATGGCGAAACAGTAGATTCAAATTTTTTGATGGTAGAAAATATAGAATTTCAAGATCATAAATCTAGTGAAATTAATTCATTAGTAAAACTTAATATTAAGAAAAACAAGTATTCTCAAGATTATTTCTACATATCAGAGAATTGTAACCATATTTAAGGAGCAAAAAATGACAATGATTGATGATAAAGGTTTTTCGTCCAAAGATTTATTTTTTGACGAAGGTTGCGAATATGCAAAAAGTTGCTTAAGTTGCCCCTTAGCCCTTTGTAAGTATGATGATCCGATACTTGATAATTCTAAGTCAAAAACAAATAGAAATGCACTCATTTTTAGTATGAAAAAAACTAGTATTAGCAATAAAGAGATAGCAGAAAAACTAAAAATTTCTACTAGAACGGTTCATAGGGTTCTTACCCAAGAAAATAATTCTGATCAAAAATTTGTCCTTGAATTAAAAAATCAAACCTTAATAAAAAAATCTCAACTTGTCTCCATGAGAAACTGAGATTTTATATACTACCTCCCAACATAAAGTGTCTTAAATTTTTCTTAAGGCATTTTATGGTTAAGTAATAATGCTAATTGCCCACAAGTAGCATAGACCTTTCAGCAATATTTACCCCTCTATCTGCTATTCTTTCAAGGTTATGAGCTACCCATAGCAAATATGTCGCTCTTTCTATTTCGTTAGGTTTATTTTTCATAAGTTTAATTAATCTTTCTCGCACATCTGAATTTAAGTTATCTATTACGTCATCTTTAGCTCGAATGCTATTGAACCTAGCTTTTACTTCTTGCGGATTTTTAATTAGGAAAGTTTCGGTACTCATTCTTAGTATTTCTACAGTGTGTATGCTCATTTGAGGAATGATTACCAGATCTGTTGGCAATGGTCTAACTCCCATTTTTATTGTAAGCACAGCTATACCTTCTGCATAATCTCCAATTCTCTCTAATTCTTCTATTACGTACATACATGAAACGATTTCTCTTAAGTCTGATGCTAAAGGAGCTTGTCTCCTTAAGATTCCCATACATAATTCTTCAAGGTCATCACACATCTTATCTATGACATCATCTCCTTTGATAACATCTTTTGCTAATTCTATATCTTGTTCAAGTAAAGAATTTATTGATTTTTCTATTGAAGACTCAACAGTAGAAGCCATAATTTTAATTTCTGTTTCTAGTCTTTCTAATTCCTGATCAAACTCTACTCTTGCCATTATCCTATCCTTCCTGTAACGTAGTCTTCTGTTCTTTTGTCCTTTGGATTTCCAAATACGGAGTCATTTGTCCCATATTCTATCAATTCGCCTATTCTTGCTTCGCCAGCCATCATAACTGCTGCATAATCACAAATTCTAGTTGCCTGTTGCATATTATGAGTAACAATAATGATTGTCACATTTTTTGATAATTCTTTGACCAAATCTTCTAGTTTTGATGTTGACACAGGGTCTAAAGCTGAAGCTGGTTCATCCATCAAAATTATATCCGGATTTACTGCTAGCGCCCTAGCTATACATAGTCTTTGTTGCTGTCCGCCCGAGAGATCTAACCCATTATCTTGGAGGCGGTCCTTAACTTCATCCCATAAAGCTGCTTGCTTTAATGATGATTCAACTATTCCTTCTATTTCACTAGATGGAAATCCATTGATTTTAGGTCCAAATGCAACATTTTCAAAAATTGTTTTTGGGAATGGATTTGGCTTTTGAAAAACCATTCCTATTTTAAATCTAATATCCGTTGGATCTGCTTGATCAGAGTAAATAGATACATCATTATAATGAACAATTCCCTCAACCCTAGCTGAAGGAATTAAGTCATTCATTCTATTGAAGCATCTAATTAATGTGCTTTTACCACAGCCAGATGGACCAATTAAAGCAACTATTTTATTTCTTGGGATACTAAATGTAACTTTATCTACAGCTTTAGTATTTCCATAAAAAACACTTAAATCTTCAGTTTTCAAGATAGCATCTTTTGAATCTATATTATCTATAAAATTCTTATTCATTATTTTAGTCTTGGGGCGATTTGTTTACTTAATTTATTAGTGAGATTTAGTTGCATTCACCAGTTTACAACCATCTTCACTTCTTCTTATATATCCTAACATATGATAATTTAGAATTGTTAAGCAGATATTAATAAAATTAGTAGTGAACTTATATAAATTATGGACGATATCTATAATCTTTCAAAATCAGAATTGACTAACCTTCTTGATCATAATAAATTTCCATCATATAGAGCTGATCAAATCTGGAGATATCTTTATAAAAACTATGTAATTAATTTTGAAGAAATGGGTAATATTTCTAAAGAATTAATTAATTTTCTTTCTGAAAAATTTTATATAGGCAATCTAAAAGAAGTAAATAAAATAATTTCTAAAGATAAATCTACTTATAAAAGTTTATTAAGATTAAGAGATGGTAATGTCGTAGAGTCTGTATTGATGAATTATCCCTCAGATGATCATAGGCGACCAAGAAAAACTATATGTATTTCAAGCCAAGTTGGATGCGCATTAGGTTGTACATTTTGTGCTACTGGCCAACAGGGATTTACAAGAAATTTATCTTCAGGTGAAATTATTTCTCAAATAATTCATTTTGTAAGACTGGAGAAAGAAAATTTCTTTGATTCAATACTTGAGAATCCTGATAAATCTTATAATGGCATAAAAAATATTGTATTCATGGGAATGGGTGAACCTCTTGCTAATTATGAAAATACAGTTAATTCTATAAAAAAATTAAATAGTAATTTAGGATTAAATTTTGGAGCAAGAAATATAACCGTTTCAACAGTAGGCTTAGTTCCTCAAATTTTAAAGCTAGCTCAAGAAAACATACAAATTAATCTAGCTGTATCAATTCATGCACCCGACAATAAAACTAGATCTGAAACAGTTCCAATTAATAAAAGATATCCAATTGAAGAGCTGATAAAGTCTTGCAATGAATATATAAGAATTACTAATAGAAAGATATTTTTTGAATATGTGATGCTAGATGGACAAAATGATACTTTGGATCATGCAAAAAATTTGGGTAAATTATTATCTGGCATGTTATGTCATGTTAATCTAATACCTGTAAATCCAACAAATGACTCGGAATATCAAAGATCAAGAAGAGAAACTATAAAAGCTTTCCAGTTAAAGTTAGGTGAATATAATGTTCCTTCAACAGTTAGGATGGAAAAGGGAATAGAGGTAAGTGCAGGCTGTGGACAATTAGCTAAATCAAACCTATATTAGTCAGAAACAGCTTCTGCCAAAACTTCAACTAAATATTTTGGAGTTTTACTAGATAAATCCTTAATTTGATCGTGACAAGATATCCCAGTTACGATAATTTCCTGCTCTTCCTCAGAATTTTCTATAGCTGGTAAAAGCCTATCATTAGCCATAGTTTTGGATATTTCATAGTGTTCTTTTTCCATTCCAAAAGATCCAGCCATCCCGCAACATCCGGCATCAATAAGGTTAGCTTTAAATTTTCCTGGTAAATTTAAGGAACCTAATGAATTAGTTGTTCCATTTAGCGCTCTTTCATGACAATGTACAAAAAGTAATAAATCTTTATTTGTTTCGTTCCACTTGATCTGCTGTTTGCCATCATTTTGAATTTGCATAATAAGGTCTTGAATTGTGAATGTATTATCAGAAATTTTTTGAGCTTTTTCTCTTTGGTCAGCTAAATCAGGAAGTTCGTCTTGAATAGCTGAAACACAACTTGCTTCAATTCCAACAATTTTTATTCCTGCTTCTACATAACTTGATAAAAGATTAGTATTGTAATCAACATACTTTTTTGCTTCTTCTAATAATCCTTTGGATATTAAAGTTCTACCGCAACATTTTCTATCAGTAATTTCTACTTCATAACCAGCTGATTCCAATATTTTTACCGCAGATTTCCCTACTTCAGGGTGAATATAATTTATATGAGTGTCATGAAAAAAAACAATTTTTCCTCTAGAGCCAGTAGTATTTGCCTTTCTTTTCTTGAACCAGGATTCAAAAGTATATGAGCTTATTTTTGGCATATTTCTTTTTCTATCAATTCCAATAATTTTTTCTGTTATAAATTTTGAAAAAGGCAATTTGTTTGCCAAATTGTAAAAGAATGCTTGAGGCCCAGATATTAATTTATATAATTTAGGTACACCACCAACTAGTTTAGATCTAAGAGGGACTCTATTTTTTTTGTAATAGTTATTAAGAAATTCATACTTAATTTTAGCCATATCAACATTAGCGGGACATTCAGATTTGCATGATTTACACTCTATACATAAGTCTAGAACTTCTAACATTTTTTTATCTGTCATAAAGTCTTCATTTAATGACCCTGATAAAACTCCTCTTAATGCATTAGCTCTTCCTCTTGTTGAATGTACTTCTTCTCTTGTTGCCATATAAGATGGGCACATAGCTCCAGCATTAAGTTTTCTACAAGCACCTACTCCAATACATTTTTCTACAGCTCCTTCGAATCCTCCTTCAACAGAGAAATCTAAAACAGTATCAATTTTTTTTAGTTTATAAGCTGTTCCATATCTAAGATTATCTCCCATTTTTGGGGTATCGAAAATTTTACCAGGATTCATTATTGTTGTAGGGTCGAAAGCTCCTTTAAGCTCTCTAAATGAGTCTATTATTTTTGGGCCATACATTTTTTCTGACCAAACACCTCTTACAATTCCATCACCATGCTCTCCACTTAATGAGCCATCAAATTCCTTAACTAGATCAGAAATCTCATCAGAAATTTTGATCATTCTGTCAATTCCTTCTTGATTTTTTAGATTAATAGTTGGTCTTATGTGAAGGCAACCTTCAGATGCATGCCCATAATATCCAGCTTCTGTACCATTATTACGAACGATCTCATCAAATCTTTTTACATATTCAGGTAATTTTTCAGGAGAAACAGCTGTATCTTCAACAAACGGAATAGGTTTTTTGTCACCAGGAATATTCATCATTAACCCTAAGCCTGCTTGCCTCATAGCCCATACTTGAGATATTTTTGCAGGATCAAAGAGAGTTGTTATGGCATATGATAGATTTAATCTTCTCATTTTTTCTGATAATTTTTTGATCTTACTTCTTACTTCGTTATCGGTTTCACCATTCATTTCAACTACTAAAATATCTGTTGGTTCTCCTTGTAAGAAATCTAAGTTTCTAGAAAATCCTAGTGATTGCTTTGCTTGGGTGATAATCATCTTACCGATATGCTCAACAGCAGCGGGACCTTCTTCAAGAGTTGCTACAGTAGCTTCCATAGATTCTATAAGGTCAGTGAAGTGTAATATTGCTAATCCAACATATTTCGGTAGAGGTTCTAAATTTAGTTTTGCCTTTGTTACAGCTGCTAAAGTACCTTCTGATCCAACCATGATATTAACCAAGTTTAATTTATTGGAATTAGGATGAACTAAATCTAAGTTGTACCCACCAACTCTTCTATTGACCTTAGAGTATTTAGCATTTATTTCATCATAATATTTTGATGACATGCTCATTACATCTCTGTAAATTTTACCCTCTAAGTTATCTAGTGAAATTTTATCCTCTAAGCGCTTTCCTGATAATTCTTCAAAGTATGCTTTAGAGCTGTCAGATAGAATTACTTCCATTTCTCTTACTTGGTCTACAGTTTTACCATAAATTACAGAATGAGAGCCACATGAATTATTACCCATGGCTCCACCTACATTTGCACGAGATTTAGTTGAAGGATCTGGCGTAAAATGTAAATTTGTGTTTTTTAGCCTTTGATTTAGATTATCAATAGTTATACCAGGCTCAGTGATAACATATTTTTCCTCAGGATTAATTTCTAAAACGTTATGCATGTACTTTGAAAAATCAATAATAACTGCAGAATTGACAGTTTGCCCTGATAAGCTCGTGCCTCCACCTCTGGGAAGTATGGCAGTGTTATTTTTGTTACAAATATCAATTATTGCAGAAACATCATCAGGAGTTTTTGGAAGCGTAACTCCAATTGGAGTCATACTATATATAGAACCATCAGTGGAATACATTTGCCTGTATACATCATCGAATTTAACTTCACCTTGTATACTTTTTTTGATCTCATTTTCTAAATGAGCATTGATTTCATTGCTAGATTTTTTATTAGCTAAAGTCATCAACTTTAAAGTTTTTAGTTTATTGAATCAATTGTATAAATCTGCTCTCCACCAGGAGTTGAGACAGTCACTTCATCGCCTATTCTTCTTCCAAGTATTGCAGATCCAACAGGCGAAACACTAGAAATTTTACCCAGTAAAGGATTTGCCTCATTTGCTTCAACTAATTGATATTCGTAATTATTCTCATTTTGGTGATTTTTTACACTTACCTTTGAGCCTATAACAATCCGATCTCCACCAGTTGTATTATCAATGATGTTGGCAACCTTTAGAATAGCTTCAATCTCAAATATTTTTGAGTTTACCATTTCTATTTTTTCTCTAGCTGCATCTAATGGCGCGTTTTCTCTTATGTCACCGTCAGCGGCGGCTCTTCTAACTTCATCAGCTAATTGAGGCCTTTCTGACTTATAGTCTTTAAGTTGTTTCAAGTAGTCCTTGTATCCTGCCTCTGTAAGATTTATTTGCTCAACCTTAGTATCCTCAAGCTTTTTGGTGATTTTACCTACGTTAGATTTTTTCATTCTCAAGTGAGAAGCTAAATTAGAATTAGTTAATTCAGAGGTTCTCAAGAAAGCTAGAAACTTCTTTATGTGGGCTACTTTTTGTGGACTTGTAGTAGTACTGGATCTTTTGGCGAATTCATCAGAATAAAGTCCAATTTCTGAAGGAGTAATTGTTTCAACAACTCTTTCTGCTCCTAACCATCTAACCATTCTTCCGATTTCTTGTTGAGCTGTATTATTTAATTTTCTAGATGAACTCTGAACATAGTACTGAAAGGCAGCTGATAAATTATCTATTTCGGACTTGATATCTTTTTCTTCGACTTTAGTTTTAACTTCAGATTCTTTAGACAATTCAAAACTCCCCAGTAAAATTCGTATTTATCTATTTTAAATCAATTTTTAGTAAAAAGCTTTCTTAAATGCATGTTTTTATGAAGAAACAATTTTATTATTGAATATTTTTGATAATATTAAATAATTGAAAATAAAAGATATTATCGAAGAATAAGAATTTAAAGAAAAATGCCAAAAAGAACTTATCAACCAAAAAATAGAAGAAGAGCTAGAGTACATGGATTTAGATCCAGAATGAGATCTGCTAGCGGAAGAAGAGTTTTGGCTAGAAGACGAAATAAGGGTCGAGAAAGACTTACTGTTTAAATCGATTTGGAATTTAATAGTTTAAACAAAAAATCAGAATTTATTGAATTAAAAAAATTTGGTAAAAGAATTAATCATAGATTTGTTTCAATAACCTATGTTGAGAAGCAAAAAGAAGATTTTAAACTAGGATTTCAAATAAGTAAAAAATCAGGAAATGCTGTTTTTAGAAATAAATTAAAAAGACAGATAAGAAATTTGATTAAAGATGTCTGTTGTAAGTACAAACAAAATCCTTCAAAAAATGGTTTATGGATTTCAGTTTACGTAAACCCTGCGATTGAAAAATTCAATTATTCTGAATATAAATCTTTTTTAGAAAAAAAATTTGATTTATAGGAAAAATTAACTTGCAAAAAATAAGATTTTTTTCTCACAAGATTGATATGCTTTTGAAAAATTTAGCAATTTTATTGTTGTCTTTTTATAAATTTGCGATTTCACCTTACATACTTAGTCAATGTTCTTATGCAATAACTTGTTCTGATTACTCAAAAATAAAAGTAAAAGAAAAAGGAATATTTTTAGGATTACTCTTATCTTTTTTGAGATTAGTAAAATGTACATTGATGCCAATAAAACACAATATACCTATAAATAATAAATTTAAATTATTTTTATTTTCAATACTTCTTTTTGTTTTTATTTCTTGTACAAATTTTGAACATCAAGGTGGATGGTCTAATGTAGTATTAGACCCTGATAATGAGAGCTTTTTTGTTTCTTCTAATCAAGGAAAAGTTTTTAATATCGTTACAAACGATGGCATCCCAAGGATAAATTGGTCTTATCCAGATGAGGGTAAAGGGACTTCCTATACAGATCCTATTTTATATAGAGATTCTGTTATAAGTGCTAAATTTGATTGTAGGGGGAAAAATTGTGAAGGTGAAGTTTTTGAGATCAGAAAATCTGATGGACAGATTATTTGGGTAAAAAATATTCCATCCAAAATAAATCCTAGGATAGAAATATACAACGACATCTTGATTTTTTCTAGTCTTGATAAGCAAAATAGTGTAGAGGATCCTAAGTCTAGTCAAATTTATTTGATTTCGCTTAAGAATGATTCAAATAAAGGAGAAGTTATAGGTAAAATTCCCGTTTTAGGAGAGATTTGGAATGGAGTTTATTTATATGATGAGAAAATTTTTGTAGCTACTATGGAAGGTTCTCTTTATACTTATGATGCTACAAAGCTTCAAGATTTTTCTAATAATTCTCTTGATCAGATCTCAATTGATTCTATAGATTTCCCTCATGCAATAAATTCTCAATTATTCTTTCATGAAAATAAAATCATGTTTTCAGATGTTGCTGGAAAGTTTTACTCGGCTTCAATTGAAGATCCTAACAATTTTGTTGATGTAGATTTAGGAAACTGGATGATAGCCAAGCCTATTTTTCACAATTCACTAATCTATACTTTTACCCTTAATGGGGAAATTATTACTATTCAACCTGAAAATTTTGAGATTGTCGAAGTTATTAATACGGATAAGATCGTTGTGGGAGATCCTAAGGTTTTAGAAATAGATGGTGACGAATATATTTTATTACCTACTGAAAAAGAAGGTATTGAAATAATTAATAATAGTGAATTTGATAAAGGTAATAGTTCTGGTAGATATTCTACTGAAAAAAAACTATATAGTTCTCCTCTAATATTTGAAAATAACTTGATAATTCACACTCAAGAAAGTGAACTCTTATTTTTTAAGGTCAAAAGTAGGGACCTTTATTATTGCCTAGATTTGAATGAAGAAAAGATTTGTGACTAGAGAAAAATTATGAATATTTTTAGTTTATTTTGGAATAATGTGATTATGAAGCCTATGATCAATAGTCTTTCTCTTCTATACGATTTACTTGGTAATAATTTAGGTCTTTCTATAATAAGTTTTACCGTGATAGTTAGATTTATTCTAATTCCTCTAACAATTAGGCAAACAAAACAAATGAAAAGAATGCAAGATTTACAACCACAACTTCAAGCATTACAAAAAAAATATAAAAATAAAACTGCTCAAACAAGGCAAAAATTACAGCAAGAAACAATGGCTCTTTACAAAGAAGCAGGAGTTAATCCTATAGGTTGTTTAGGCCCACTTATAATTCAAATGCCTATTTGGATAGGTTTATACAGAGCTATCTTAAAGAGTGCCCCATCATCACCAGAAGGATTTGTTGATCTTTCAAAATATTTTTATTCTTGGAATTCTTCAATATCTAAAGTCCCATTTGATAGTAATTTTATTGGCATTGATTTAGTTGATTTTGTACAATTTGCACCAACTCCATGGCAATTTGCTCTTCCTCTAATTGTAGGATTATCAATGTTTCTACAACAAAAATTTACAACATCTCCATCAACAGATCCAAGGCAACAACAAACTCAACAAATGATGCTTTGGATGATGCCAATTATGTTTGCAGTTTTTACTTGGCAATTTCCAGCAGGGTTAGCAGTATATATCTTTTTCTCAAACCTTATGGGTATAGCAATACAATATTTTGTTGGAGGCAAGCAACCCTTAATGCTATTTGGTAGGTTATATTTTGGGACTAAAGAATCTAGAGAAATTTACATAGAAAAAGTAAATGCTCAAAAGGAAACAAAACAAAATCAATTGAAAGAAAATAATAATAATAAGGAGGAAAATAATGAATCCAAGGATATTCAGAGGGAAAACAGTGGAAGAAGCAACAGAAGAAGCTCTAAAAACCCTAAAAAAAGATCTAGAAGATCTAGAAATTAAGATACTTGATACTGGAAGAAATGGGATATTAGGACTCGGTGGACATCCGGCTGAAATTGAGGTTTATATTACAGGAGAACCTATAGATAATATAGTTGATGAAACTGAGGAAAAGTTAGAAATTTCGCCAAAGAAAAAGCCTGTAAGAAAAAAAACTGTGAGAAAAAAATCTCCTTCTTCTAATAAACCAAAACCAGTAAGAAAATCGCGTCCTAAAGTTAGTAATGAGGAAAAAAATTATCCTACTGAAAAAGACCCTGAACTAGAAGAAGCAGTTGGAAAAATACTTAGTAATTTAATTAAGTCTACTAATTTAGAAGCTGATGTTTATGTCAGAGATGACATGGAGGAAGGTTCTATAGTTTTCGAACTAGAAGGTAAAGACTCTGGATTACTTATAGGAAGAAGGGGAGAAACTCTTTCTTCATTAGAATACCTTGTGAGATTAATCGCAAGTAAGAATTTAGATAAAAGAGCGAATATAATGATTGATGTTGAAGACTATAAGCTAAGAAGAAAAGAAAAATTAGCTTCTATTGCTAAAAGAACAGCTGAAAAAGTCTCAAAGACAGGTAAGAGGATTAGCTTAGAACCAATGTCAGCATCTGATAGAAGGATAATTCATATGACTTTAGCTGAAAACTCAGGTGTTAGTACACAAAGTAGAGGCGAAGGTATGCAAAGAAAAGTTGTGATTAATCCACTTGATGAATAGGTATGGTTAGTTCGATAGTTATTGGTAATGCCTCAATAGATGTTATTGAAGGATTCCAAGATCAACCAGGTGGAGCTGTTACTTATGTATCTAATGCATTGATAAAGTTAGATCATAGAGTCAGAGCTATATCTTCTTTTGGTAATGATTATCCTAAAAATGTTTTTGATTCAAAAATAAAAAGTGATTTTAGAGACTCAAAAGAAACAACAAAATTTAAGGTAAGTTATAAAAACTCAATCAGACAAATGGATATTTTGAGTAAAGGAGAAAAGCTAAGCTTAACATCTCTTAAGATAGCTGAAATATCTGAAGATATGATTTTTTTGGTTCCTATTCTAGATGAATTAGAAATTTCAGATACCAAATATATGTTGGAAAAAAACAAAAATCTTTTTTCTGTTTCAATTCCACAAGGTTGGATTAGAAATCTAAATAAAACAAAACTTATTAATGATTTTAGAATCCTCTACAATTTGCCTGTTTTTGATCTAATGTTTTTTTCTGACGAAGAGATAATTTCAGCTAATATTACTAAATCTGAACTGTTGAATCTTTCAAAAATATTAGTCATAACAAATGGAGACAAGGGTTCAACAATTTTTACTTCTAGTACAACAATTAACATTTCATCTTACAAATCTCAAGTAGTGAATACTATAGGAGCTGGAGATATTTATGCTGCGGTATTTGCAAATATTTATTATAAGACTAAAAATCTAGAAAAAGCGGGTGATACTGCTTCTAAGATTTCATCTAAAAGCACTGAATTAATAGGTCTGAAATCTATAAATAAAATTTTATAGATTTAGTTCAGACACTAAAATTAAGGTCATAAGATATATTACAACTGAAGATATTAGGTATTTATCCATAATGACATCTTCAGGAGACTCCCCTAAATTACTTTGTGATGATAATTGATAGTATCTACAAATACCAAAACTAAATATAAAATAAGTAATAAAAAAATAAAAATTTCTTTCATTACTTAATATTTCCGATAAGCAATAAATTAGATAAACAAAAATATTTATAAATAATGAAAATTTTATAATATTTGGCATGAATCCTTTTGAATAAAAAGTTGAAACTTCAAGATATCTAACATCTAAATTTTTTTTAGACTCTGCAAATCTTTTGATTAATATTATGAATAATGATGCAAAAAAAGTTAGTATATATAGCCACATAGACACTTCGAACTCTATTGAATAAGTTCCTGCAAGCATTCTTAGAATATAAAAAAAACATATGTTTTCAAAAATGTGTCATTTTACATAGTTTCAGGC
>RQOS01000056.1 GCA_008373205.1 SAR202 cluster bacterium | reverse complement strand
CTACACCTACGCCTACCCCTTTACCTCCTGGAGATTTGGGATATGTTAAGACTTCAGTGACAACAAGCTATAATTTTACATCTTTTGGAGAACAAGTAACTATTGGCATTCCTATTGAAAAATCTCCGATTGTTGACCATAACCAAAACGGAGATATAACTGATGGAGTAACTACTTCAGATGATAATAATTTTAAGATACTTTCAGTAACGCAAAGAAAAAATTCTGAATCACAAATAGTTTTATTGTGTTTAACTCCTATAAATACACCTGTTGAAATAACTTTTTGGACGACAAGAAAATAATTCTTATTTTAGTTTATTTAGATATTGATTGAATTCTATAAAGCCTTGGTTTATCCAATCAAGAGCTCCTGATAAAAAAAAGGAGGCACCCGTTTGCATTGCCCATTCATAACTATTTATATTTGCAACAGTTCCTGCAGTCCTATCTTTATTAGTAATTCTATTAATTGTGTTTTGAACAACTTTATTTACTTCAGGGTGGTTTTGTTCTCCAATATGGCCTAATTCTTGAGAAAGGTCTCCAGGTCCCACAAAAAAAACATCAATGTTATTAACTTCCAGTATTGAATCTATCCCTCTTTGTCCCAATGGAGCAAATTTAGAAGCTCTTACTACAAGTTCAGCATCTTCTTTTGATTTGACATGAGGCACCGCAATACCTTGAGCTCCTAAATCTAAAGCATGGTATATTAATTGATATTCAGGCCTAGGAACTCTGACTATAGAAGTGGCGTTTATCAGATCTGAAGCCCTGGTCAAATCTCCTATATTTGAAGGGTTGGCTATAAAATGTTCTCCTTCAAACCAAAAGCAGTGAGGATCATTTGGAGCAAATTGTTCTACTAAATCAGGATTATTGAGGTTTTCAATTGCAATAACATGCTTTCCGTCTCTTAATCTTTGCTTAATTCTATTCTTTCTAATTTCCATTAGTTAACATTCCTATTTGCAAAATCTTGGTATTTAGAAAAACCTTCAGCCATATAAGGTCTTGGGTCACACAAGAAAAATCTTCCTCCATTATCATAGATGTTCTGAACATTATCCTTATTTGCTATGGCTCCTGTAATTTTTCCTTTTTTTGAAATTCTTCTCATCGTTTCATCAACAACTGCTTGGACCTCAGGATGATTGCCTTGCCCAGGAAGGCCCATAGACTGAGCTAGGTCTCCAGATGGAACCATGAAAACGTCAATATGATCAACCTCTAATATTTCATCTAAATTTTCTACAGCAATGATATCTTCAAGTAAAACAATTAAAAGTGTTTGATCGTTTGCATAATCATGATAATTTGGAACTCCAATTCCTTGCCTACTAGTAAACGATCCTCTTTTTCCTAAAGGATAGAACTTTCCACCTTCTACAACATTTTCAGCTTCCTCTTTATTATTTACGTGAGGAACAACGATTCCTAGGGCTCCTAGATCTAACGTTCTATATATTACTCCCTGATCATTCTGATTTATTCTGACTATCGGAGTTGCACCTATAATATCGCAAGCTCTAGTAAGGTTAGGTATATTATTATAATCAACATCACCATGTTCACCTTCTAGAAAAATCCCATGAGGTTTTAATGGTGCTAGTCTTTCAATATGATCTGCATCTCCATATCCCCATGCTGCAAAACAAGAAACTGTTTTACCTTCATATAATCTTTCTTTTACTATATTTTTTCTAAGATTCATACTAATAATAAATAAAGCCTTTTTGCCCTCCACCAGCTGGAATCGGCTCTCCATTAATTGATTTAGAAAGAGGTGAACTAAGAAAAGCTACTATGTTAGCAATATCGTAAGCTGTAATAACTTTACCAATAGAATTATTTGCTAAGATTTGTTCTTTTGCCTCTTCAATAGAAATTTTATTTTTTTTAGATAATTTTTCTATCCCATCATCACTTCGTTCTGTATATGTTAATCCTGGGTGAATTACATTTACATTTATACCGTGTGGGCCTAGATTATCAGCTAAGTTTTTGGTCAAAGAGCTAACAGATATATTTCTCATAGATCCTATAAGATTTCCAGAAGATCTAGCATTTAATCCACTTATATTAATAATTCTGCCCCATCCGTTTTTTTTCATTATGGGAGCTACGTTTTGGGCACATCTTATATAACCTGCAACTTTGACTTCAATTTGCTCAAATAATTTTTTATCTTCAAAATTTTCTAATGTGCTTTCTTCCGGAAGAGCAGCTGCACAGTTAACTAAAATATCAATCTTGCCAAAAGCTTTTTCTACATTTTGAACAGTATTTTTAACTTGTTCATTATCCTTTGTGTCACAGATAAAATAATCTACTTTAACTTCAGGAGAAGTTTCTAAAATTTCTTTTTTTGTTTGACTTAATAGTTCTTCATTCCTTGCTAAAAGAGCTATATTCACTCCTTCTTTTGCTAGAGTTATTGCCGTTGCTTTTCCGATTCCTCTATTTGAACCTGTTATTAATGCTACTTTTCCAGTAATTTTTAAATCCATATTATTTTTTTATACCTGCTTTCAAATTTAGGCTTCCCGATCTAAATCCATTATTGTCTAGCTCAACCTCAGAATAGCCATAAGAAGCTAATGTTTTAACAATTTTATTTTTATTAGATTTATATTCACTAAACTTATCTTTAGGAATTTCTATTAAAGCTTTTTGGTCATAATGTCTAACTCTTACAATTCTAAATCCTAAGCTTCTAAGATATTTTTCAGATTTTGAAACCATTAACAAGGCTTCCATCGTTACTTTTGTTCCATATGGTAATCTTGAAGATAAACAAGGAGATGCAGGTTTATCCCAAGTATCAAGATTTCTTTTTTCAGCATAATCTCTAATATCTTTTTTTGTGAATTCAGCCTCAATTAGTGGAGATCTAACTTTATGCAATTTAGCTGCATTCATACCTGGTCTATAATCACCTTTGTCATCCAAATTAGAACCATTTAGAACCCAATCAAAATCAAGTTCATCAGATAATTCAACTAATTTACCATATAGTTCATCTTTACAAAAAAAACATCTATTGATGTCATTTTTTACATAATTTTCATCTTCCATTTCTTGAGTATTTATAATTTTATAATTCCAATTTTTTTTCTTTGCTAAGCTGACAGCATCTTGCCTATCATCTTCAGCAACACTCGGAGAAAAAGACATTACTGCAAGAGCTTTATCTCCTAAAACTTCATTAGACACATCCATCAAATACGAAGAGTCTACTCCACCAGAGTACGCAACAATAACATTCCCCATGTCGGAAATTATTTTTTTAAGATTTTCTTCTATGTTTATAATTTTTGTAGTCATTTAGCAGAATACTAGCTAATTTTTTGATAAATTTCACTCAATAAAGAACTGATATTAGCTGTTATTTTACTAGTATTGTGATAAACATATTTAAAAATTTACTTGTATTTTTAGGGAGAGTTCAAGTATATTTGAATAAATTTTAAATAAGGGGATTATGATGGATAAACCTAAAGTATATTTCATGGACGCTAGAAGTGAATCACCTGATACTAGCTTAATCAACAAAACAGTCACAGTTTTTGAGGCTGCTGGATTTGACAAGATGATAAATAAAGGTGATGTGGTTGCTATTAAGATGCATTGTGGAGAATTAGGATCAAGTGCTTATATCAGACCTGCATACGTTAGAGCAATTGCAGATAAAATCAAAGAATTAGGAGGCAGGCCTTTTGCATGCGACACTACTACTCAAACATACGGAACATGGGGTTCTAGAGTAACTGAGTTAGATTTAGTAGAAACAGCCGAAAGAAATGGATTTTCATCTGCAACCCTTGGATGCCCTTTTCTATCAGCTGATGGTTATGTTGGTACAAGTGACTATAGGGTTGATATACCCGAAGGATATTTATTAAAAGAAGCTTATATAGCCCAAGCAATAGCTGCAGCAGATAAGACTATTGTACTAACTCATTTCAAAGGTCATGGAATGGGTGTTATTGGAGGAGCTCTAAAGAATTTAGGCATAGGTTGTCAGTCTAAAAGAGGAAAATTTAATGTTCATATGGGAAGACATCCTGAATATGGTATTGGAGATTCAACTGTTTTTCATCCAGAAAATTTCAAAGGAAAAGAAGCTGACCCTGATTGGGAATTATTGGAAAATTGTTGTCCATTAGGACTATTTAAAGTAACCGATAATGATGAGTTACTTTGGGAAAGAGAGAAATGTATTAATTGTCTGGGATGCGGAAGCTGGATGAATCCTAGAGGTATTTTTGAACCAAACTTAGCAAACTTTGATGCAACAGATATTGCGATTGGTGATGCAGCCCTAGGAGTTATTAAGGCTGTTGGAAGAGAAAATATTGGATTTATAAATGTTGCTGTAGATGTTTCACCAAAGTGTGATTGTGCTGGATTCTCAGATCTGCCATTGGTTCCTCATTTAGGAGTATTTGCTTCTAAAGATCCAGTTGCAATAGATCAAGCTTGTGTAAATGCTGCAATGAATGCACCTGGAACTCCAGGTTCACTAGCAGAAGAAATGGGAATCGATGCTCCTGGTGAGAGAAAATTTGATCTAGGAGGAGGAGCTATTGAAGGCTTGAGTGAACAAACAACTATCAACACAGCCGTTGTAAATGGATTAGGAAGTAGAGAGCATGAACTTGTTCACGCTCAACCACTAGGTAGAGATAGATTTGCATTCCCACCTGATCCAAGACCAACTAAAGTTAGATTTGCAAAAATGTTTGAAAAGTTCCAACCTTTTCCTTTCGATAAACATAATGGTAGAGGCTATAATAGATTAGATAAAGTTGATATTGATGCTGTAAAAGGTGACGACATAAATGTTGATCCTCATTCACATCAAGATGCTGCTTATCATGGTGATGGTGGATGGCATCCAGGGGATGATGACCCGAGTTATCTTCCAAAAGAAAATGGATCATCTCCTAATGGTAAGACAAGCAAGAAAGACTCAAAAGCTAAAAAAGAATAATTATCTAGGAGCAAAAATATGGGAAGAGCACAGGATTTACTAGAAAAAGCAATGAATAATATGAAAGATCTAAGTGAGAACTCAGATTTTGGAGAAAGAATAAATTCTGGTTTGGATAAACTTGATGCTCAAAAAGATAAGTTTTTCTTTCAATCTTTAGCAGGTTTACCCTCTGCAAATATGCTTTTCAAAGCTACTGAAAAAATGAAGTCAGATGCAAATGAACAAAATATGGCTGAAATTGAGAAAATAATAAAAGAAATAGAAGATAAGGCTGATGCTCCAGGCACAGTATTAACATAGTGAGTAAAGTACTTGTTACAGGTGGTGCTGGCAGTATGGGGCGATTGGTAACTGAAAAGCTAATTTCCAAAGGTTTTATTGTAAAAATATTTGATCTCCCTTCGGCTAATTATGACGGCTTTGATCCTAAAAAAACTGAAATAATTAAGGGTGACTTAAACAATGAATCAGATCTTTTATCTGGTATATCTGATGTAGATTCTGTTGTTCATTTAGCTGCTATATTGCCACCTCTTGCTAATGAAAATGAAGAGTTAGCCAAAAAAGTAAATGTAGACGGTACAAAAAAAATAGTAGAAGTTATTCAAGAGCATAACCCTTCGATTCATTTTATTTTCAGCTCTTCAGTAAGTATTTATGGTAAAAATACAGATAATAAAACAATAACCGAAATTAGTAATCCAAATCCAGATGATAATTATGCATTGACCAAATTTCAATCTGAAGAAATAGTTACATCTTCAACTTTAAATTTTACTGTTCTAAGAATTTCAGGAGTTTCTATTCCGATATTTCAAGAGCCTCCTGCAGAATGGCCATTTATGAGTAATCAAAACATTGAATTTATTCATAGAGATGATGTAGTTGATTCTATATGCAATAGTGTAGGAAATAAAAAATCTTACAAACAAATACTTAATATAAGTGGTGGTAAAACATGGCAAATGTCTGGAGAAAAATATGTTAAGGATTATTTTGAAATTTTGGAAGTTGGTATGGAAAATGCAAATTACCAAAAAGAGGAAGGTCATTTTTCATGGTACGATTCAGATAAATCAAATAAAATATTAAATTATCAAAACAAAAATTATGAGTTGTACCTTTCGGAAATAATTCAAGATTTAGAAAAATTAATGGGAGAGTAATTTTGAAAACTATTGAACAAACATATGGGTATGATGATGTTGCTATAGTTCCTGGAGAAATAACTATAAACCCAGAGCTAGTTGATACAAAAATAAATATAGATAACTTAGAACTAGAAATACCTATATTTGCATCAGCTATGGATAGTGTAGTAAATCCTAATTTTTCAAAAGAGATATCTGATCTTGGTGGTGTAGGTGTAATTAATCTTGATGGAATTCATGTCAGATACGAAGATACTGAAGAAATATATGAAGAGATTTCCAAAGCTAGCCAAAAAGAAGCAACTGAAATTCTTCAAAAAATTTATACAGCTCCAGTTAAGGAAAACTTAATAGGTGATGTAATAAAAAAAATAAAAGCTAGTAACTCAAGATGTTTTGCATCATTTGTTCCGGCTTCAACCAAACGTTTTGCACCTGTGGCAGTAGAAGCAGGATGCGATTCAATAGTTATCCAATCTACAGTTACTACTGCAAGGCATAACTCAAAGAGCTTAGAAGGCTTAGTACTATCAAAGATAGTTGAATCTATTAAAGTTCCAATTATTGTTGGAAATACTGTTACATATAATGTTTCCAGAGAATTGATGGAGACAGGAATACATGGAATTTTAGTTGGAGTTGGTCCAGGTTCAGCCTGTACAAGTAGAGAAGTGCTAGGCGTAGGGGTTCCTCAAGTATCTGCTACATTAGAATGCTCAAGCGCAAGAGATGATTATTTTAAGCTAACTGGCAGATATGTTTCTATAATAACTGATGGGGGTATCCGAACAGGTGGAGAACTTTGTAAATCTTTTGTAGCTGGAGCTGATGCTGTTATGATAGGATCACCTTTTTCAAAGACCTTTGAATCTCCAGCAAAAGGAAATCACTGGGGAATGGCTACTCCTCACGAATCTTTACCTAGAGGTACAAGAATAGTAAATAAGCAAGAATACTCAATCAAGGAACTACTTTTTGGACCATCTTCAAAAACTGATGGAACTAGAAACCTTATCGGAGCCTTACGAGTTTGTATGGGGATGCTAGGAGCTGAAAAGGTTAGAGAAATGCATGATGGTACTCTTATTTATGCCCCTACAATAAAAACTGAAGGTAAGACATACCAATTATCAGGATTAGGTTCATAAACTTGAATTATAAAGCTCAAAGAGGAACATTCGATATTCTTCCAGAAGAAGAAGGAATCTGGAATAAGGTTCAGCAAACCTGTTTTGAAACAGCAAGGTTGTTTGGTTACAGATATATTGAAACACCTATATTTGAAGAATCTGGTTTGTTTGAAAGAACAGTAGGAGAAGACACTGATATTGTTGAAAAAGAAATGTATTCATTTGATGATAAAGGTGGAGATAATATTAGCCTGAGACCAGAAAACACTGCTGGTGTTTGCAGAGCATTTATAGAGAATGGATTGCATAATACTACTTTACCTTCAAGACTTTTTTACTATGGTCCAATGTTTAGGTATGAAAGGCCTCAATCAGGAAGATATAGACAATTTCATCAATTTGGAATTGAATGCATTGGAGACGATTCGCCAGATGTAGATTTTGAAGTTATAAAAATAGCTTGGGATATATTGAGTAATCTAAATTTTAATAATGTCTTACTTAACGTCAATTCTTTAGGAGATTCTAAAGATAGATTTATTTATACTGAAGAATTAAAAAAATATTTTAGTAAATATATTAATGATTTACCAAAAGTAGATAAGCTTAGATTTGAAAGATCTCCACTAAGAATATTAGACTCAAAAGAAGATATAACAATAAAAATTTCTGAAGAAGCACCCAAAACATTAGATTTTATTTCTTCTGAAAGCTTAGGGCATCATGAAAACCTAATATTAAATTTAGAAGAATTGCGTTCACATGATAAGAAATTTAATTATAAGATTAATAATCGATTGGTTAGAGGGTTAGATTATTATAATAAAACAGTTTTTGAATATACAAGTGACTCTTTAGGCCCTCAGGGGGTTCTACTCGGAGGAGGTAGATACGATCCTCTAATTAAAATTCTAGGAGGTCAAGATACACCTGCTGTGGGGTTTGCAATGGGAATAGAAAGAGTTGTAAATGAACTAAAGAAGAATATTGATGTAGAAAAAAATTATGTTGATGCTGTAATAATTGTTACTGATGAAAATCTAAGAATCGAATCAGTTCAAATAGCAAATAATCTAAGAAATAGTAATATTAGAACAATAATTGCTCCTAAGAAGTCTATAAAAGCTCAGATGAGATTTGCAAATAATATAAATTCAAAATCAGCAGTTTTTATTGGTAAAAATGAATTAGAAAATCAAAAGTTATCCGTAAAATTACTCCAAACAAAATCTGAACAATTTGAAATAGATATAGACGATATGAATCAACTAAAGAAAATCTTAAATTCTTGAAGAAAGCTTTATTATGGAAGATTGGATGTTAAATAGATTAGAAGAGATAAAAACTAGATTTAAGGATCTTGAAGTTATGATGACTAAACCTGAAATAATATCAAACCAGGTTCAAATGACTAAAATCTCAAAAGAATATAGAAACTTAGAAAATGTAAATGTTCTATGGAATTCTTATCAAAATATTTCAAATGAAATCAATGAAAATAAAGAATTAATTGATAGTGAAGATATAGATATGTCTGAATTAGCTAGTAGTGAAAATGAAGAATTAGAAAAAGAACTTGCGAAAATATACGAAGAATTAAATTTAGCTCTTATTCCAAAAGATGCTACAGACGAAGCCGATGCAATCATAGAAATAAGAGCAGGAACAGGGGGAGATGAAGCAGCCATTTTTGGAAATGATTTATTAAGAATGTACACAAGATACGCAGAAAACCAAAAGTGGAAAATGAATATCTTAAGCTCTAGTTATAGTGAGACAGGTGGAATAAAAGAGATTGTTGTTGAAATTTCTGGAGAAGGAACATTTTCTAAACTAAAACATGAGAGCGGAGTTCATAGAGTACAAAGAGTACCAAAGACAGAATCACAAGGTAGGATTCATACATCAACCGCAACAGTCGCTGTATTACCTAAATCTGAGGAGATAGATATTGAGATTAAAGATGACGATATAAGAACGGATGTATTTCACTCAGGTGGAGCAGGTGGTCAAAATGTGAACAAAGTTGCTACTGCAATAAGGCTAACTCACTCCCCGTCAGGTATTGTTGTTTCTTGTCAGAATGAGAGATCTCAGTTGCAAAATAAAATACAAGCAATGGAAATATTAAAGTCTAAATTATGGGATTTGGAAATTCAGAAACAACAAAATGAAAGGTCTGAAGCGAGAAAATCTCAAGTAGGTTCTGGTGGAAGATCAGAGAAAATACGTACCTATAACTATCCTCAAGGTAGAATAACTGATCATAGAATAAAACTAACCTCTCACAGGTTATCTGAATTCATGGATGGGTTAATTGATGAAATAATAGAACCATTAATGAAGGACGAACAAGCTAAAAAAATGATCTCAAATAAATCTAATGAATGAAAAATCTAGCCTACTTAAAAAAGTTTTATAAAAAAAAACTAATGGATGCTGGAATTATAGATTATGATCAAGAAACTATAAGCTTATTATCATATTCATTAAAAAAATCTAATATTGAAATTATTACAGAAAATAACTTTCTGGTTTCAGAAAATCATTTAATTCAAATAGATAAATTTATTTCAAAAAGAATTAAAGGAATTCCTTTAGCTTATATAACAAATGAAAGAGTTTTTTTTAATGAAAAATTTTATGTTAATGAGAACGTATTAATACCAAGATTTGAAACGGAAGAATTAGTAAAAAAATTCATAGATTTTTATAAAGATTCTAAAATTAAAGGTAAAAGATTGCTAGATATTGGAACTGGGAGTGGAGTTATTCCTATAATACTAGAAAAAAAAATACCGTACTTAGAATTTTATGCCTTAGACAAAAGTTCTAAAGCTATAGAAGTAGCTAAAAAAAATATTTTTATCCATAAATCAAAAATCACTCTTATTAATGATGAAATAAAGAATAGTAAATTAGACTCTATAGACTTTGTTTTAAGTAATCCACCATATATAAAATCTGCTAATTTAAGTAATTTGCCAATTGATGTGAAAAATGAGCCCTCTTTGGCTTTAGACGGAGGAACTAATGGAATAGAAGTTATTAAAGAAATTTTTGAATGGGAATCTGAAATAAATAAAAATAATGCTTCCTATATATTAATTGAGATTGATAGTCAGATCTATGAAGAAACAAAAATTCTTACTAATAAGTATTATCCAAACAAAAAGAAAACTTTTATAAAAGACTTAAATTCAAATATAAGATTTGTGTCTATAACTTAGTTTTAACGCTTAGTATACTGAGGAGCTTTTCTAGCTTTTTTAAGACCGTATTTTTTACTTTCTTTCACTCTAGAATCTCTAGTTAGCAAACCATTTGACTTCAGTTTTGGTCTAAGGGTTTCATCCATTTCACATAATGCACGAGCAAGCCCAAGAGATATAGCTCCAGATTGACCAGATAATCCTCCACCATGAGTTTTAATTTCTGCAGAGAGCTTATCATTATCAGTTAACCTTAGTGGAAGCAAGGCTATGTTTACTAAGTCATCCATGCCTAGGGCTTCTTTAATATCTTTACCATTAACTATAATATTTCCAGCAGTACTAAATACTTTTACTCTAGCAATAGATGCTTTTCTTTTTCCAGTACCATAAAAATATTTCTTTTTAGTTGTCAACTTCTACCTCTTTTGAGTTTTGGTTTTTTGAATCTTTATCTTTGAACTGAGCCTCATGTGGGTGTTCATTATTTGCATAAACTTTTAGTCTTTTTAACATTCTTGCGGCTAGTTTATTTTTAGGTAACATTCCCTTAACAGATTTTTGAATTATATATTCTGGATTATTTTCAATTAAGTCGGAGAATTTCTTTTCTTTTGTACTACCTGGTTTGGTTGTATGAGTAATATATGTTTTGTTTTCAAATTTCTTGCCTGTAACATTTACCTTAGATGCATTTATAACAACTACATAATCTCCAGTTAGATCATTTGGGATATAATTTGGTTTATTCTTTCCCATAAGAATCATAGCTATATTAGTAGATAATCTGCCCAAAGTTTCACCATCAGCATCAATCAAAATCCAAGATGCATTATCAGGTGAACTTTCCTTTATAGAATAATGTTTTAATTTAAAAGCCATAATGTAATTTTTTTGTAAAACTTAATTCTACACTTTTTCTAGTATTTTTTGGTGTTTTTTATCATATAAAACTTCTTTCAAAGTAAGATTATTAGAAGAAACTACCCCTTTAGATCCTCCTTTAATAGGAAAGTTGATCAAGTTTGACAACCAATCAGTATCTTCCTTATCAAGACCTATCCTTAAGAGTGAAAAGATTATTCTTCTAATTTGTTGATGAATAAAAGATTTACCAGATATTTGAAATTCTACTTCTTGATCAGTACTTTTAATTGTTACGTCAAAAATTTCTCTGTAAAATTTATCTTTTGCATTTCTACCCGCAAATGATCTAAAATTATGTTCTCCAACTAAAAATTTAGATGCAAAAATCATTTTTTCAACATCCAATAAATTAATTAATTTTTGATCCAAAATTTTATAGGAATAAGTTCTTTTTGAAACATCTTTTCTTACATTAAAACCAGTCGGCATTAGATAGATTTTTCGAGCTATAATATCATCTGGTAGTTTATTAGTAAGTTGATTAAATTTTGAAAAAATCTCAGATATATCTATGTCAGATTTTTTGAATCCAAAATATTGTAGATTTGCATTTACTCCTTTATCTGTTCTTGATGCAAAGGTAAGATCATTATAATTTCCAAAAATTAAATCTAAATTTTTTGAAACTTCGGATTGAACAGTTCTTAAATTAATTTGAGATTGAGAGCCAAAAAAATCTGAACCGTCATAGGATATTGAAACACAAATATTACTAATTATTTTATTCAACTAATTCTAATGTTGCAACTTCAGCATTATCACCCTGCCTTGTGCCTAAAAGAACGATTCTAGAATAACCACCGTTTCTTTCATTGAACTTTACGGATACATTATCAAAAAGTTCGTCTATAACTGCTTTATCAGTTATAAATTCTGATACTTTTCTAATTGAATTAAAATCTTTAGTTTTAGCAATGGTAATCATTTTTTCCAAAATAGGTCTAGCTTCTTTTGCTCTAGCTTTAGTAGTGGTAATTTTTCCATGTCTAATAGTATCTGAAACTAAATTTCTCAATAATGCTTTTCTTTGAGAAGAAGATCTACTTAATTTATTTTTTGATAATTTGTGTCTCATAATTTCCTCTATATTAACTTTGGGGAAGCATATTTCTTTCTGCTAATACATCAAAAAGTTCATCTAAAGATTTCCTTCCAAAGTTTCTTATCTTTAATAAATCTCCTTCTGGCATAGCTATTACTTCTCCAACTCTATTTATTCCAGCTCTTTTCAAACAGTTTAATGTTCTTGCTGAAAGATCTAAAGTCTCAACAGGTGTATTGTAAATATCAGGACTGATTCCCAATCCTGCTGCAGGACTTTGTTCTTCAGATGCTTGATCAAATTTACTAAATGTATAAAAGTTATCCATCAAAGATTCTGATGCTTTTTGCAAAGCTGACTGAGGATCGATTGATCCATCTGTCCAAATTTCTAATGTTAATCTTTCCCAATCAGATCTTTGTCCAACTCTAGTTGGTTGTACTGAAAAATTTGCTTTCTTAATTGGAGTAAATATTGAATCAATAGGTAGTACTCCAATATTTGTATCATCTTCCTCTGTAGCTTTTTTATATCCTTGCCCTTGCTCAACGCTGAACTCAACTGAAAGATGAGCGTCAGATGAATCAAGTGTAGCAAGATGATGCCCAGGATTAACAATTTCAAAATCAGCTGTTGCCATGATATCCCCAGCTTTAACTTCTCCTTCACCTTCAACTTCTAATCTTAGTCTTCCAGACCTGTCTGATAAAGATCTTAGTCTTATACCTTTAGCATTCATAAGGAATTCATTTACTTCCTCACGCATTCCTTTTAGTGTAGAATATTCGTGTTCAATTCCTTCAATTTTTACCCAATTAATTGCAGTCCCTGGTAAACCAGATAAAAGAGTTCTCCTAAGTGGATTACCAAGTGTAACCCCCCAACCTTTATCTAAGGGTTCTGCGATAAATTTTCCATATGTATCAGTTCCTTCAATCATTCTGATACTAAGTTCAGGAACCTCAGGTTCTGAAACAGAAATATCATCAATTGGCGATAATCCAAATTGTTTTTCCAGCATATTACCTCCGTGAATAGTATTCAACTATTTGTCTTGTATCAATCTCCAATTCAGCATCAGAAGCTGATGGAAGATTATTGATTTGAACAGAAAGTTCAGTTTGATTTAGAGAAAGCCATTTTGCAGAATCATTATTTTTAGTATTGGCAGTAGCAATCTCAAAAAGGGGTGATTTTTTTGATTTTTCTCTCCATGAAATTTTATCTCCAACCTTAATTTCATATGAAGGAATATTAACTTTTTTATCATTAATTAGGAAATGTCCATGGTTCACAGCCTGCCTAGACTGCCTTCTAGTATTGAACATTCCTGTTCTGTACATTACATTATCAAATCTTTTTTCCAAAAGAATAAGTAATGAATCTCCTGTAGATCCATCGTCTTTGGAAGCTTTGTCGTAGTAGTTTCTAAATTGACGTTCAAGAATTCCATATAAAAATCTTGCTTTTTGTTTTTCTCTTAGTTGAAGCCCATATGGTGATAGTCTTCTTCTAGAATTCATTTTAGGACCTTTACCAGGTTTTCTTGGGACTTCTAATCCCAAAAAACGCATCCTTTTATTAACTGGACCTACATACCTTGCCATAAATTATTCCTATCTATACTCTTCTTTTTTTAGGGGGCCTGCATCCATTGTGAGGAACAGGTGTTACGTCTTTAATTGAAACAACTCTTATACCCGCATGTTGAATAGCTCTTATAGCAGCTTCTCTTCCAGCACCGGGACCTTTGACCAATACATCTACTGTTTTCATTCCATACTCAACTGCTACCTCAGCGGCAGTCTCACCGGCTTTTTGAGCAGCAAAAGCTGTTGATTTTCTTGATCCTCTAAAACCTTTCGCTCCCGAGCTACTTTGTGATATTACATTTCCACTATTATCTGTCATAGTAACGATAGTGTTATTAAAGGTTGCCCTTATGTAAGCATTCCCTTGAGGAACAAAGATTTTTTCTTTTTTTCTAGTTCTATTTCTAGCCATAAATATCCTACTTTATTAGTGTGTTAATTTCTTTTTGTTTGCGATAGTTTTCTTTTTACCTTTTTTGGTACGAGCATTTGTTTTAGTCCTTTGACCATTAGCAGGTAGGCCATTCTTGTGCCTTAAGCCTCTGTAACTACCTATATCAGATAATCTTCTAATATTTAGCTGAACTTCTCTTCTAAGATCACCTTCTATTCTCATTTGAGCTCTATCAATAGCACTTCTGATTCTTGCCAAATCTTCTTCTTGCAAATCTTTTACTCTTGTATTTAAATCAATACCTACATCAGATATTATTTTCTTTGAAGTTGATCTGCCTATGCCGGAAACTGCTGTTAAAGCAACTTCAATTCTCTGTGAATCAGGTATATTTACTCCAGCTAACATTGCCATTATATTTATCCTTGAACTTGTTTAAATCTTGGGTTCTTTTTATTAATTATTCTTATTTTTCCACGTCTTTTGATTATCTGATCATCAGCGCTTCTTTTCTTTATTGATGTTCGCTTTTTCATTGTTTCTCCAATTACTTGAATCTGTATGTAATTCTTCCTCTTGTTAAATCATAAGGAGATAGCTCAACTAAAACTCTATCTCCAGGCAATATTCTTATATAATTTTTTCTTATTTTTCCTGAGGCATGAGCCAAAACTTCGTGTCCATTTGCTAACTCAACTTTAAACGTTGTGTTAGGCAACGCCTCTTCAACTTTTCCTTCTACTTCTATTGCTTCTTTTTTTGCCATATTACTTTAATCTTGTAAGAACCTCAGGTCCATTTTCTGTAATTAATACAGTATCTTCAACATGAGTTGATAGTTTCCCATCTTTTGTGACAACTGTCCATTTATCGTTTAAAACTTTTGTCTCCCAAGTTCCTTGAGTAACCATTGGTTCTATAGCAATTGCCATTCCTACTCTTAATAAAGCCCCTTTATCTTTGTCTCCAAAATTTGGTACACTTGGAGGTTCGTGTAATTGAGTTCCAATACCATGCCCAACATATTCTCTGACAACATCGAAACCTTCACCTAGTACATAATTTTCTATGGAATTTGAAATCATACCAATTTTGTTACCTGCGTGAGAATTTTCAATCCCAATATCAAGAGCCTTTTTGGCGACAGAAATAAGTTTCAGTTTATCTTCTTCTTTTTTCTCTCCCACAAGGAACGTTCTAGCGTGATCACTATACATCCCATCTATAATAGCTCCACAGTCAATTGAGACTAAATCACCTTCAGCTAATTTTCTCTCCCCCGGTATTCCATGAACAATTTCTTCATTTACAGAAATACAAGCAGTTGCAGGAAATCCATATAACCCTAAAAAAGCAGGCTTAGCACCCTCGTTTTCTATAAAATGCCTAAGAAAATCATCTACATCTCTTGTTGTAGCACCAACTACGAGGTGACTCTCAGCTTTCATAAGAGCTTCTGCTACAATTTTACAGGCATGTTTCATAGAAACGATCTGCTCTGGAGTTTTAATAGACCCCTCAGTAATCAATTAATTGAGTTCTCCCTAAAAATAATGTACAAACTATTATTATATAAGTAACAATAGTAGATTGTACAGTATCAAATATGTATTATTTTGTCAATTTGCTCAGATACTTCGGCTATTGATTTATTTGCATCAATATTTGTCATCAAGTTTTTCTCTTTGTAAAAATTTAAAAGAGGTTCAGTTAAGTCTGTATAATTTTTCATCCTTATAGATATTGCCTCTGGTTTATCATCTTCTCTTTGATAAAGCTCTTGTTCCTCACAAGAGGAATCAGATTTGCATGAAGGGTTATTTTCAGACTTAGTGAAAGTATTTGGACAGTTTCTACAGGAAAGCCTTTGCGAAAGCCTTTGAATCAATTCTTCCGATGGAACATTAAAATACAAAACATGATTTATAGTTTTACTTAAATTTGAAAGTTCGTTATCTAAAGCTTTAGCTTGATTAAGGGTCCTAGGAAAACCATCAAGCAAAACAGAATCAATTGCACTCAATTTTTGCGATACCATTCCAATTATGACTTCATCAGGAACTAAGTTCCCTTCATTCATATATTTACTAGCTTCTTTTCCTAGTTTGGAGCCAGAAACTATTTCGGATCTTAATACGTCTCCAGTTGAAAGATGATTAAGGCTGTATTTCTTAGCTAAATGAGAGGACTGGGTTCCTTTTCCTGAACCAGGAGGCCCTAATAGAATAATATTCATTCTAATTTACGAATCCCTCATAATTTCTCATCAGAAGCTGTGATTCCAGCTGTCTCATTGTATCTAATGCAACACCTACCATAATCAATAAACTAGTACTTTGCAGTATACTTGTTGTTGATTCTAGTCCCGTCACAAATGCTGCTATGGAAGGTATTACGGCAATTATTCCTAAGAAAATAGCTCCTCCCCAAGTGATTCTTAAGATTACTCTCATTAAATATTCTTTAGTTGGGGGGCCAGGTCTTATACCAGGAATAAATCCATTATTATTTTGCAATTGCTCAGCTAAATTTTGCTGGTTATGAACTACTAATGTGTAAAAGAATGTAAACATAACAACTAATATGAATATTGTTACCCAATATAGAGTTCCCGTAGGACCAAACTGGATAGTAACCCATTGTGCTAAAGAAGGGAAAAAATCATTTGATGCAGGATCAACAAAATAAGAAGCTACCACTGCAGGTAAAGCAAGTATAGAGAATGCAAAAATCAATGGGATCATTCCTGCAGAGTTTACTCTAATAGGAATATGAGATGATCCTTGAGATCTATACATTCTGTTGCCTCTAAAAACACTTCTTCCATACTGGACAGGTATTCTACGTTGAGCTTCAGTAAATACAACAATTGAAAAAATAATTAATAATCCCAAAGCAATTAATAAGCCAACCTGAAAAGGCTGATCTCTTAACAACCATAATTCAGCACCAATTGCAGGGAACGTAGAAACTATTCCTGCGAAAATAATTAATGATATTCCGTTACCAATACCTTTTTCTGTGACTAATTCTCCTAGCCATACTAAAATCATTGTTCCAGCTGTCATTGATAATAGAATAGCTAAAGTGTTTAGACTATTTCCTCCACCAAATCCAACATTACTAAGAGCACCTTGACCTAGTGCTCCAGAAAATAAATTAATCTGACCATATCCTTGCAAAAAAGCTAGTGGAACTGTTAAATAATGAGTGTATCGATTTATGGCTTTTCTTCCAGCCTCACCTTCTTGTGCTAATTCTTTCAATTGAGGTAAAAGAGGAGTCAAGATTTGTATTATGATTGATGCAGTAATATATGGATATACTCCTAAAGCAGCTATCGACATATTCCTCAATGCTCCACCTGAAAATATATCAATAAAACCCAATAAAGGGTTCGCATCAAATGCAGATTGCAAGGCTTCTTTATCAACACCAGGCACTGGAACATGAGCAAAGAATCTAAAAACAACTAAAATAAATAAAGTGAATAGTATTCTTGACCTTAAGTCTGACAGCTTAAATGCGTCAATTATAGCTTGAATAAGTGCTGGTCTATTTGATTGAGTGGCAGTTGTCATAGTATCACTCTATAATTTTTACTTCTCCGCCAGCTTTTTCTATCTTAGATTTAGCTGAAGAAGAAATTGAGTTTACTTCAATATTTATAGCTTTAGTTATTTCTCCATCGCCAAGAATTTTTATCATTTGTTTATTCTTAATAATACCCTTTTCCTTAAAATCAGAAATCTTTATAGAATCTTCATTAAAATGCTCAAGCAAATCTTTCAAGTTTAGACCAACATAATCCTTTTTGAATATGTTGGTAAAGCCTCTCATGTGAGGTAATTTTTTAACTAGCCTTAATTGACCACCTTCAAAAGTAGGGTTAAGGTTTCCTCCACTTCTAGAAAGTTGTCCTTTTGAACCTCTACCTGAATAGGTTCCTTTTGAACCATTTCCTCGTCCAACTTGATTACTCTTTGGAGTATTTTTATTTTTTCTTTTTATATCGTTTAATTGTGGCATGATTTACTCTTATAGATTATATTATTTGATTTCCTCAGTTGAGACCAAGTGATCTACCTTTTTGATCATTCCTTCTATTTGAGGTGAAGCTTCTTTTTCAACTACCGAACCAATTTTTCTTAGACCAAGTGCAGATAAAGTAGCTCTTTGTGATGGAGAAATTCCAATTTTACTTTTTTTCTGAATTATTTTTATCTTCATAATTAACTTTTTCTTCTTGCAATTTCTTTTTTAGGATCTTTCATTTCTTTCAATGCCTCAACAGTTGCGTAAACAACATTTATAGCATTTGTAGACCCAAATGTTTTAGATACAACATCTTTTACTCCAACTGCCTCTAAGACAGCTCTTACTCCTCCACCCGCAATCAATCCTGTACCAGGAGCTGCAGGTTTAAGCATCACCTTCGATGAGCCAAACTTATAGACTGCTTCATGAGGTAAAGTTGTATTATTCAAATTGACATTAATCATTTTATTTTTTGCGTATTGAACAGCTCTTTGTACTGCATCTGGAACGGCAGAAGCACTAGCAAGTGCGATACCAACTTTACCTGCTCCATCTCCTACAGCCACCATTGCATTGAAAGATAAGTTCCTACCACCTTTTACAGTTTTGGATACTCTTCTAATCTTAATAACATTCTCAATTAATGAAATCTCATCTGAATCTCTATTTCTTCTTCTAGATCTAAATCCTCTTTTTCTCTGATTTTGATTTTGGTTCTGATTTTTTTGATCAGATGATCTATTTTCAGTAGTCATATGTTAAACCTCAATTCCTGATTCTCTAATACCATCCGCAATTGCAGCAACTTTACCATGATACAGGTATCCACCTCTATCAAAAACAACTTGCTTAATTCCTAATTTTGAAATCTTTTCACCAAACTCAACTCCAAGCTTTTTTGATAAATCTTTATTCATTGAATTATTGTCTGATTTTAGGCTTGAGACAGATGCTAAAGTTTTTCCTTCATTATCATCAATTAACTGTAAATAAATATTCTTATTTGATCTAAATAATGAAACTCTAGGTCTATCCTGAGTTCCAGCCAATCGTTTTCTAACTCTTAGGTGTCTTTTATTTCTACCTAAAGATCTAGTTTTTTTAGACATTTTCATTATTCAGTTCCTCCAGCTCCAACAGCTGATTTACCAGATTTCCTTCGAATCTCTTCACCAACATACTTAATACCCTTACCAGTAAATGGATTAGGTTTTCTTAGAGATCTTATCTTAGCAGCCTGTCTTCCCACATGTTCTTTATCTATCCCATCAACAATTACAGTTGTTTGCTCTTCTACAGATAATTTGTTTTCTCCAATAGGTTCAACTGAGATTGAGTGAGAAAATCCTAAACTAAGTTCTAAAGATTTTCCTTTAGCCTGAGCTCTATAACCAGTTCCAATTAGCTCTAATTTTTTATTAAATCCATCAGTTACTCCAGTAACCATGTTATTTAATAATGATCGGTAGAGTCCATGAAGAGCTTTAATTTCAATATCTTCATTAGATCTTGAGACTATTAATGTAGATTCTTCAACATTTATTGAGATTTCTTTAGAATTAATTTTCTCTTGCAAAGTTCCTTTAGGACCCTTAATAGTTACTAATTCTTTTTCAATTTTTATATCAACCCCTGAAGGTATATCTATAGGTTTATTTCCAATTCTACTCATAATTCCTCTTTACCAAATATAAAATAGTACTTCTCCACCAAGGGATAGTTTTTTTGCTTCTAATCCAGTCATTATTCCTTTAGATGTTGAAACTATTGCAACACCCATACCTGAAAAATATGAAGGGATTTCATCTTTTTTAACATAAATTTTCAATCCAGGCTTAGAAACTCTTTTGAGTCCTGTTATTGCAGATGAACCATCATCATAATATTTCAATTTAATAGAATAATTTGGAGTCTTTTCAGAAACATCCTCTTCAAATTCTGAGATAAAGCCTTCATTTGAAAGAACTTCTAAAATTTTATTATTAACTTTAGACTTGTTAACCGCCACTGTACTGTGTTTAACTAGCACAGAGTTTCTAATTCTTGTTATCATATCTGATATTTGATCTTGAACTGTCACTTTTTACCTCTACAAGCTTCCTTTTCTAATACCTGGCAAATGCCCTTTTAGGGCTAACTCTCTCATTGAAATTCTACTTAATCCAAAAAATCTCATGTATCCTCTTGGTCTTCCAGTCTTCTGACATCTATTTCGTAATCGAACAGGACTGGAATTTTTTGGTAACATAGCTAACTTTTGCCTTGCTTCCATTTTTTCTTCAAATGAAGTTTTTGGATCATTAGCAATACCTTTCAATTCTGTACGAATATCCATGTATTTATTCACCATTCTCATTCTTTTATTATTTCTAGCAATAGCAGATTTTTTAGCCAATATTTTCTCCTTAGCTTTCAAATGGCATGCCTAGTAACTCTAGCAATTTTCTGGACTCTGTATCAGAGTCAGATGAAGTTACTATATTTATTTGCATACCTCTTAGTTTATCAATTTCGTTATAATCTATCTGTGGAAATATAACCTGTTCTTGTAATCCTAATGAATAATTTCCATTGCCATCAAAAGATTTTTTTGACACACCTCTAAAATCTCTAACTCTAGGTAAAGCCATATTCAGTAAATTATCCAAGAAGAACCACATTCTATCTCCACGTAATGTAACAGAGAGTCCTATAACTTGTCCTTCTCGCAACTTAAAATTTGCTATAGACTTTTTAGCTTTTCTTTCGATCGGTTTTTGACCAGTAATAAGTTGTAGGTCCCGTGAGACAATCTGAACAACATTTGAAGAATCTAATGCTTCACCTAATCCTATGTTTACTACAGTTTTAACTACCTTAGGAACCATAAGATTATTTTTAAATTTGAACTCCTTGACCATTTCAGGGACAATTTCATTCTTAAACTTATCTTTAAGTCTTGGTTTCAGTTTTTCAGGATTCTTATTTTCAGTTTTATTAGCTACCAATTTTTTTCTCCAAATTAGCTTCTTTTAGATTTTTTTACAATTCGGTTATATTTACCTGAATCAAGTTTTTCATATGTGATTCTACCAATATTTGAATTTTCAGGATCAATAAACATAACATTTGAAATATTAATTGGTGATTCAGTATCTACGATTCCAGCTTGTGTTACATTAGGAGAATTTTTTATATGCTTTTTTGAGATATTAATACCTTCTACAACTAGAGTGTTTGCAGATTTATTAACTCTTAGAACTTCTCCTTTTTTCCCTTTATCTTTACCTGAAATTACAAGCACTTGATCACCTTTTTTTATTTTAATTTTAGCCATAATTTAAAGTACCTCCGGAGCCAAAGATACAACTCTCATGAATTGTTTATCTCGTAACTCTCTAGCTACAGGTCCAAATATTCTTGTTCCTCTTGGGTTATTATCATCTCCTATGATAACGCAAGCATTTTCGTCAAATCTAATGAAGGACCCGTCATTTCTTCTATACTCTTTTTTTGTTCGAACTATGACAGCCTTTACAATTTGATGCATTTTAACGTTTCCACCTGGCTGTGCATCCTTAACTGTGCAAGTTATGGTATCTCCAATTTTTGCTACTTTAGTATGACTATTGCCATTTATATTTATACACAACACTTCTCGTGCACCGGAATTATCAGCAACTTTTAATCTTGTTTCTCTTTGAATCATTATTTTTCCAAAATTTCTACTAGTTTCCATTTCTTAGTTTTAGATATTGGCTTTGAGAATTCAATAATTACGTTATCACCAATTTTTGCTTCATTTTTAGGATCATGAGCAACAAGCCTAGTTAATCTTCTTGAGGCTTTTTTATAAAGTCTATCTTTTTGTGACCAAGACACACCAACAATTATAGTTTTTTCGGTAACATCTGAAAGTACTTGACCAGTTCGTCTAACTTTTTTATTCATTCTCGTTATCTTTCTCTTCTTGTTCGATTCTCTTTAAGATTTTTCTCTCATTTAATACTGTTAAGATTTTTGCCTTATCTTTTCTAAGCTTATTAATTTGACTAGTGTCACTTAATTGCATAGATTTATGCTTAAATCTGTTTTCCATGATGTTTCTAATTAAGGTTTCTTGCTCCTTAACAAGTTCTTCATCATTCAATTTTCTGATTTCTTCAATATTCATTAAAATGTCACTTCTTCTCTTGATATAATCTTGGTTGGAATAGGCAGCTTATGCCCAGCTCTTTTCAAAGCTTCTATTGCAATATCCTCAGGGACATCTCCAATTTCAAATAGAATTCTTCCTCTTTTTACTACTGCTACCCATCTGTCAACAGCACCTTTACCTCCACCCATTCTAGTTTCAGCAGGTCTTGCACTCACAGGCTTATCAGGAAATACTCTAATCCATATTTGTCCGCCTCTTTTTACATGACCAGTTATAGCTCGTCTTGCAGCTTCAATCTGTCTTGATGAAATCCAAGCAGACCCTTGAGCCTTCAAAGCAAAGTCACCAAAAGAAAGTGTCGATCCACGAGTAGCCATTCCTCTCATTTTTCCTCTTTGCTGTTTTCTAAATTTTGTTCTACTTGGTTGTAACATTAATTATTTTCCTGAATATTTTCTAAGTTTTCGTCATTTTGATCAGACTTTTCAATTCTAGCAGTTTTAATAGCTAATAAATTCTCAGGGGTTGGAATTATGTCCCCTTTATATATCCAAACTTTAATACCAATAACTCCATAAGTTGTATTTGCCTCGCTTATTTCATAATCAATTTCAGCTCTTAATGTATGCAGAGGTACCCTTCCTTGCATATATTTTTCAGTTCTTGCAATATCAGCTCCAGCAAGTCTTCCAGAAATAACTACCTTTATACCTAATGCTCCAACTTGCATTGTTCTTTGCATTGCAGTATTTACAGCTCTTCTGAATGCGACTCTTCTTTCTAATTGCTCTGCTATAGATTCACCAACTAATTTTGCAACTAGTTCAGGTACTCTAATTTCATTAATATTAAGCCTAACTTTATTTTGAGTTTTTTCTTCGAGATAATTCTTAAGCTCTTCTACTCGTGTACCTCCACGCCCAATTATTATTCCAGGTCTAGCCGTATAAACTGTAACCGAAATATCTTGAGATCCTCTCTCGATTTCAATTTTTGATATAGCCCCATTATCTCCTAGCTCTTTCATTATGATTTCTCTAATGTTCCTATCTTCATTTAGAAGAAAAGAATAACTTTTTCCATTATTTGCATACCATTGAGATTGCCAGTCAATAACACCGCCAAGTCTAAATCCTGTAGGATGAGTTTTTTGTCCCATTTTTATAATTCTCCCGTAGTTACTTCTATAGTTAAGTGAGATGATGGCCTGTCAAAAGCCCCAGCTCTACCTCTTGCTTTAGGTTTAAATCTCTTTAATCTTGGACCATTATCTGCAAAAATCTTTGTAACATATAATTCCTCTTCTGAAATTGATTCATTATTGCTTGCATTAGCAATAGCGGAATTTAATATTTTCAATATTTCTTTTGCTGCTGGTGTTCCCAACATGCTTAATTGCAACCTTGCATCATTTACAGATTTAGACCTAATAAGATCTATAATCCTTCTCATTTTGTAGGCCGAATAGCCAATATTTTTGTTATATGCTTTTGCCATTAGCTACCTCTTGAATGACCTCTAAATGATCTTGTAGGAGAAAATTCTCCTAATCTATGACCTACCATATTTTCACTAACTAAAACTGGAACAAATTTTCTTCCATCATGTACACCGAAGGTTACTCCAACCATTTCTGGCATTATCATTGAAGATCTAGACCAAGTTTTAATTACTTCTCTACTACCAGATTCTTTAATCTTCATTACTTTTTTCATTAATTTTGGGTCAACATAAGGACCCTTTTTTATAGATCTTGACATGTATTTACTTCTCGTACCTTTTTCTTAATATCATCTTATCTGTTTTTTTATTTCTTCTAGTTCTTTTTCCTAAAGCAGGTTTACCCCAAGGTGTTTTAGGGTGAGCCATACCGACACCTGCTCTTCCTTCTCCACCACCATGTGGATGAGCATTAGGTGACATCGCAGATCCTCTTACAGAAGGTCTTCTCCCTAAACGTCTAGAAGTTCCAGCTCTTCCTAATTTTTTATTTTTATTATCTGGATTAGAAACTTGACCAATAGTAGCATTACATTTACTTAGAATCCTTCTCATTTCTCCAGACGGTAGTCTAATTAATGTATATCCACTTTCATGAGCCATAACCTGAGCAGCAGTACCTGCAGACTTTACCATCACACCGCCTTTACCTGGAGATAGCTCAACATTATGGATTAAAGTTCCTGTTTGCAATGATCCTAAAGGTTTTGTATTTCCGAGTGTGTTTGATACTGATTCACCAGTTTCAATAACATCTCCTAATTTCACATTATTTGGAGTAAGAATATACTTCTTGGTACCATCTTCGAATCTTACTAATGATATTCTTGAGGATCTATTAGGATCATACTCAATTGTTTCAACTATAGCTTTACCTTCTTTAGATCGAATAAAATCTAACATTCGATATCTTCTTTTGTGACCGCCACCTCTGTGCCTAACAGTTATTCTACCTTTATTATTTCTTCCGCCTTTTTTTGTAAGAGGCGCTAATAAAGGCTTAAAGGGTTCGTGAGTTGTTATATCAGCAAAATCGTCTACCGCAGAGTCTCTTCTTCCAGCAGTTGTAGGTTTACTTTTCTTAATTCCCATTTAGTTATGCTCCTTCGTATAAGCTTATAGAATCTCCCAATTTAAGGGTAACTACAGCTTTTTTCCATGATGGAGTAAGAGTTTTATTTCTTCCATACATTTTATTTTTACCTTTTACTTTCATAACATTCACGTTTTCGACCACAACGTCAAATATTTCTTCGACTGCTCTTTTTATTTCTATTTTATTTGAGCCCAAATGAACCTTAAACACATATTTATTGCTCTCTTGAAGCATAGAGGATTTCTCAGTTATTATAGGACTTAGTAGTATTTCTTCATTAATCATCTTTTTTTACTACCTTCTTTTTTGCAGTTGTTTTAGCTTTAGTTGTTTTAGCTTTAGTTGTTTTTTTCGCTGAAGTTGCTTTCTTAGCTGGAGTAGCAGATTTAGAAACAGTTTTGAAATCCGGCTCTCCCCACAAATCATGTATTTTTTCAACTGCATCAACTGATATAACTAAATTTTTTGGCCTAATCAATGCGTAAGCATTCAGTGAAGATGCTTCAATTACCTCAACATTATTTATATTTTCACAAGATTTTATCAGCACCTTATCGTTATCAGGAGTTACAAATAAAATAGACCCTTTTAGGTCTAAACTTTTAATGTAATCATTGATAATTTTTGTAGAAGGGTTATCTTTAATTGGTGATTGATCAATAACATTCAGTTCTTTGTCATTAAATTTAGCAGAAAGTGCTATTTTCAAAGCTTTAATTTTCATTTTCTTATTTAAAGACTTTCTAATATTTTTTGGTAGTGGTCCATGAGCTACACCACCTCCAACCATTAGAGGAGATCTTCTGGAACCAACTCTAGCTCTTCCTGATCCTTTTTGAGGCCTAAGCTTCTGATTTGCATACTTTACATTTGATCGAGTTTTTGTAGATTTTGTCCACTGCCGTTGGTTAGCCAAATAAACATAGATTGATTGATGTAAAAGATCCTCATTTAATTCCAAATTCCACACTGATGGATCAAGTGTTAGATTTTTGGTTGAATTTCCTGATTTATTTTTTATATTTATTTCCAAAGTCTTAACCTTTATTGAGCTTCTACTCTTACAGTTGATCCATTGAATCCAGGAATTGCACCCTTAATCAATAAAATATTATTTGTAGAATCTACCTTTACTAATCTCAATCCTTTTACTGTTGTTTTTGCATTTCCAAAATGTCCAGGCATTCTAGTTCCTGGCCATACTCTACCTGGAGATGAACCTGCTCCAATTGATCCAACAGCTCTATGACGATCTGATTGTCCATGGGTTTTAGGTCCGCCTTTGAACCCATATCTTCTTACTCCACCTGCAAAACCTCTACCTTTACTGGTTCCGCTAACTTTAACTTTTTTTATTTCTGAAAAAATTTCAGTGGAAATTTCCTGACCAACTTCAATTTCAGCGGAATCATCAATTTCAAATTCTTGTAATATTGAAAATTTTCCTCCAGATCTCTCTTGATGTCCTTTTTGAGGAGCATTCAAACTTTTAGCTTCAGAAAATCCAATTTGAACTGAATTATAACCATCTTTGTTCTCTGTTTTAACTTGAGTCACGGTACAAGGACCTGCTTTGATAACAGTTACAGGTATAGCTTCACCATTTTCACTATAAATGGTGGACATACCTAATTTTTTTCCTATTATTCCTTTAATTGACATAATTTCCTTTAGTTACTAGAGCTTTATCGCTATATCTACTCCAGATGGGACACTCAAGCTTGTAAGAGAGTCGATTGTTTTTGAAGAGGGTTCTAGAATATCTATTAGTCTTTTATGAGTTCTTAATTCAAAATATTCTCGTGAATCTTTGTTTACATGAGGAGATCTAATTACCGTAAACATTCTTTTAGTAGTTGGCATAGGAACGGGCCCTGCAACTTTTGCGCCTGTTCTTTCAGCAGTTTCTAATATTTGTTGTGCAGACACATCTAGAACTCTATGATCGAAAGACTTTAAAATTATTCTCATTTTTTGGGTTGGTGGCATTAGCTTTCCTTTCCTTTACCAGAAATTTCTGTTGCAATATGATTAGGAACTTTTGCATAGTGATCTAGTTCCATAGAAAAGCTTGCCCTTCCCGTTGTTAAAGATCTTAATGTAGTTGCATATTGGAAAGTTTCTCCAAGCGGAACATAAGCCTTAATAGCTTGTGAATTTGCTTGTTGATCCATAGATAGAATTTGAGCACGTCTCGAGTTCAAATCTCCTAAACAGTCACCTAAAAATTCTTCAGGTGTTACAATATCAATTTTCATGATTGGTTCTAGCAGAGAAGGAGATCCAGCAGTCATAGCAGATTTGAAAGCCATTGATCCAGCAATCTTGAAAGCCATTTCAGAGGAGTCCACATCATGATGAGAACCATCAGTAAGAACAGCTTTTACATCAACTACAGGATATCCAGCAATTACACCACTAGCCGCAGCTTCTCTAAAACCAGATTCAATAGGTTTGTAATATTCAGTTGGCAGTGTTGCACCTGTTATTTCTGACTCAAATAAAATACCGGAACCAGGTTCCAAGGGTTCTATTCTCAAAGTACAATCTCCGTACTGTCCCTTACCACCTGATTGTCTAATAAACTTACCCTGCTTTTCAGAAGCTACTGTTATAGTTTCTCTGTATGCAACTTTAGGAGCTCCTTGAATGGCATCAACATCAAACTCTCTTCGGAGTCTTTCAACAATAACATCAAGATGCAACTCTCCCATTCCAGCCAAAACTGTTTGCCCAGATTCTTCATCTGTCCAAGTTTGAAGGGTAGGATCTTCACCAACTAATCTAGCAAGAGATTCTCCCATTTTATCTTGATCTGAACGAGTTTTTGGTTCAACTGCAACAGAAAGGACAGGATCAGGGAAATCTATAGATTCTAATAGTAAAGGGTTTGCTTGATCACATAAAGTATTACCAGTGATAGCATCTTTTAATCCAATAGCAGCTACAATTTCTCCAGCCTTCGCTTGCTTAATTTCTTCCCTAGAATCAGCATGCATTTTCATCAATCTTCCAGCTCTTTCTCTAGATCTGTTAGAAGAGTTGTAAACATTGGCTCCAGATTCTAATGTTCCTGAATATATTCTTAAGTAAACTAGTCTACCAACGTGTTGATCTGTCACAACTTTGAAAACCAATGCACTAAATGGATCTTCTTCCGACGGCTTTCTTTCAATAATTTTTGAATCATCAGATGTATCCGTACCTTTAATTGAAGGAACGTCTATAGGTGAGGGCAGATAATCTATAACCGCGTCAAGAAGTGGATGTACACCCCTGTGCCTCAAGGCAGAACCACAAAGAACAGGGAAAATTTCTAATTTAATAACTGCTTTTCGTAAAGATAGCTTTAATTCCTCAACTGATAATTCTTGATCATCAAAAAATTTATCCATCAAGACTTCATCTGTTTCTGCAATTTTTTCAATTAATTCATTTCTATATTTTTCTACATCTTCTTTGTATTCATCTGGAACATCAATAATTTTATGCTGCACTGCATCTTCTGATTCATAAATATAAGCTTTTCGTTCAATAAGATCTATCATTCCATTGAAACTTGATTCTGCACCCATAGGAATTTGTATTGGTACTGCATTTGCACCAAGTCGATCATGAACTGTTTGAACTGCATTATAAAAGTCTGCGCCTAGTCTATCCATTTTATTTACAAATATCATTCTAGGGACACCATAATCATTTGCTTGTCTCCAAACAGTCTCAGATTGTGGTTGTACTCCTGAAACAGATTCTAAAACTACTACTCCACCATCTAATACTCTAAGAGATCTTTGGACTTCAGCAGTAAAATCAACGTGACCAGGAGTGTCTATAATATTAACCTGATGATTATCCCATGATGCATTTGTTGCAGCAGAACCAATAGTGATTCCTCTTTCTCTTTCGAGAGACATGAAGTCCATTACAGTGGTCCCGTCGTCTATATCACCAATTTTGTAAGTTTCTCCTGTGAAATACAAAACTCTTTCTGTAACTGTTGTTTTACCTGCATCGATATGAGCTATAAAACCTATATTTCTTGTTTTGGATAAATCTTCTGCCATTGCTTTCTCTCAGTTTTTACCATCTATAATGAGCAAAAGCTCTGTTAGCTTCAGCCATTCTGTGGGAATCTTCTTTCTTCTTAATTGCATTTCCAGTATTGTTAACAGCATTCATAAATTCATTAAACAATGCATCTGTTATTGTTGTTCCTTTGTTTTCTCTTGCTGCTTCAACCACCCATCTGTGTGCTAGGGCAACTCTTCTTTTTGGTCTGATTTCTACAGGAACCTGATAGGTAGCTCCTCCAACTCTTCTTGGTTTAACTTCTAGAGTTGGCATTGCATTTTTCATAGCTTCATCAAAAAGCTCTAACCCTGGTCGTTTAACTTCTTTTTCGAGCTTTTCTATAGCTGAATATACAGCTTTTCTAGCTACTGATTTTTTCCCACCGATCATTAATCTGTTAATAAATTTAGAAAGTTCAATACTTCCATATTTTGGATCTGGATTAATTTTTCTGACTATAGATTTTCTTCTTCTAGACATTATCCATTACCTTCTTTAATTGCACCGTATTTACTTCTTCCTCTTTTTCTTCCTTCAACACCAGATGTATCGAGAGCACCTCGAATAATGTGATATCTGACTCCAGGCAAGTCTCGAACTCTACCACCTCTAATTAGAACAACCGAGTGTTCTTGAAGATTATGACCTTCTCCAGGTATATATGCTGTTACTTCCATACCATTTGTCAATTTTACTCTTGCAACTTTTCTAAGAGCTGAGTTAGGTTTTTTCGGTGTTACCGTTCTAACTTGCAAGCAAACTCCTCTTTTTTGAGGGCTTCCCTGAGAATCGTTTGTCATTTTTTTAGTTAATGAATTATATCTAAACCTCAAAGCCGGAGATTTAGCTTTCTTCCGACCTGAAGATCTAGGTTTCTTAATTAACTGATTTACTGTTGGCATTATTTAAATTCCTAATAAGTTATCAATACATAGCTTCCCCGATAAAAAATATGTTTATCAAAAGCTAATTGTTGTCACAAACTACTAGTATACGAATTTTCTTATCATAACGTCAACGAAAAATTGTTAATTTTGCAACTATTTTTAGTTTTTTTAATTTATAGAATTGATTTTTCGTAGTAGAATTGATCTTAAACAAATGAGTTGATTCCCAAAATTTATGTTCGAAGATATATTTTTATTAGGTTTTAATTTTAGATCAGAAGACCATCTAGTAAATTTACTAGATGCAAATTTTCATTCATCAAATGTTTATTTAGTAAAAGACTTTAGATTTAATGGAGACGAAGTTTTGGCCACGACAAAAGCTGAATCTCATCCTTTATTAAAGTCTCCAAATGAAGAAGAGATAAATATTTCTCTTGATAATAAGCTAACAATCATTAATCTCCCCCAAATATTTTCAGAAAATTATCAAGAATTATTGAATTCAAAAGTATCTAAAATTATTTCTATAGAAAATTTTTCAACTTACGAAAAATATCTTTCAAATATTAACAAAAACATACAAATAATTACTCTTCCAACTAATAACAATGATTTGTCAATGAGAATTCAAATTGCTAAAAGTATTTCTAATGGCAACATTAATAGCTCAACAAATAATGAGAAGATAATAAAATTTGAAAATTTAGTTATAGATACAGAAAAATATTTAGTCACTCTAGAAAACAAAAAAATAGATTTAACTTTCAAAGAATTGGAACTCCTGAAAGTTTTAGCAACTAATCCAGGAAGAGTTTTTTCTCGAGAAAATTTATTGAAAAATATTTGGGATTATGATTATTACGGAGGTACTAGAACAGTTGATGTTCACGTAAGAAGATTAAGAAGAAAAATTGAAGATCATAAAAACAATTTCATAGAAACAATATGGAATGTGGGTTACAAATTTAATGAAAATAAAGCAGGAAATTCAAATGAATGATTACTCAGATACAAAAGAATTTATATTAAAACAGGCAAGTGAACATGATGTGAAGTTCATAAGGTTATGGTTCACGGATATTCTTGGTAGACTCAAGGGATTTGCCATTAACATAGAAGATTTAGAAGATTGTATTGATAAAGGGGTGATATTTGACGGGGGAGCTATAGAAGGATTGGCTAGAGGAGATGAATCAGATACCTTAGCAATTCCAGATCTCTCTACTTGGCAAATTCTTCCGTGGAGACCTAATGAAAATTCTGTTGCAAGACTTTTTTGTAATCTAAAAAGCTTTGATAATAAAGAATCAATAATTGATAGTAGAAAAGTTTTGCAAGAAAAGTTACAGGAAGTAAATGAATTAGGTTACAAATTTTATGTTGGTCCTGAAATTGAATATTACTTTTTAGATAGTGACAAAAAAAATGCAGATATGGACGATGCTGGGTATTTTGATCAAACATCTGACGATAATAAAGGTTCAGACCTTCGAAGAGAATGTGTATTGAGTTTAGAAGAAATGGGAATTCCCGTTAGGAGTTCTCACCATGAAGTTTCTTCAGGTCAACATGAAATAGGATTGAAACATACAGATGCCCTAACTATGGCTGATTCTATAGTAACAACAAGACTCGTAGTAAAACAAACCGCAACAAAACTTGGTGGATTTGCTACTTTCATGCCTAGGCCATTTGAAACACTAAATGGAAGCGGTCTTCATTTTCACTTGTCATTATATAAAGGTGATAATAATGCCTTTTCATCTAAAGGGAAAGATAGACTTTCTAAAATAGGCAAAGGTTTCTTAGCTGGATTAGTGGAATATTCACCAAAAATGAGTTTGGTGACTAATCAATGGCTAAATTCTTATAAGAGATTATTACCTAATCTTGAGGCCCCAGTAGCTGGTACAGGGAATGAACTACAAATTTCAAATATTGTAAGAATTCCACATATCTACGATAATGACTACGATAACTCAAGAATTGAATTCAGGTTACCAGATTCTGCTTGTAACCCATACTTAGCTTTGGCTGCAATACTTCATGCTGGAATGTTAGGGATAAAAGATAATTTACAAATTCCAAAAAATTGGGAATCGAATATTCCAAACACTTTAAATGAAGCGATTAAAGAATCTCAAAAAGGTAATTTTCTACAGGACGCTATAGGCATAGATGCTTATAATAGTATTGTAGTCAATAAAGAAAAAGAGTGGGTAGATCATAACTCTATAGTTACTGATTACGAACGAGATTTTTACTTAAAGTTTCTTTATAAGAATTTATAAACTTTTGGATTTTTTAAAGAAAAATAAATTAAATTTTAATTACTATAATTTTAATTACTATAAATGTATAACAAAAATAAATTACTTAAGAATTTAGATGATCTTAAAAATAATGGTCTTTGCCAATACCATCTAGATAAAGATGCTTGTGGGGTTGGTGTAGTTGCAAATATCAAGGGTATAAAATCTAATTCTATAGTTAAAAATTCTCTAGAGGTTTTAGTAAATCTTGAGCATAGAGGAGCATGTGGATGTGACCCAGAAACTGGAGATGGAGCTGGAATAACTATACAAATTCCTCATGATTTTTATAAAGAAATATTGTCTAAAGAAAAAATCAATTTACCGGATGAAGGTTTGTATGCCAGTGGAATTATTTTTCTTCCGAACGACAGTAAGTTACAAAAAAACATACTTGATATTATAGAAAATGAGTTGGTTTCAAAATCTATGAAACTAATTTACATTAGAGATGTTCCTACTTCACCTAGCATGATTGGTGAATGGTCGAAAGATGCTATGCCTAGCATTAAACAAATATTTGTAGAAAATACTAATAAAGATAAAGACTTTGAAAAAAACTTATTTCTTTCTAGAAAAATTATAGAAAATAAGATCAATTCATTAAAGGATGAATCAAATAAACTAATTCTAGAAAATGAATTTTATATCTGCTCTTTATCCAATAAACTGATAATTTACAAAGGTTTACTCAGAACTGAACAGCTAGCAAATTTTTATAACGATCTTCAATCAGATAAAATAAAAAGTTGCTTTGGTTTAGTTCATTCAAGATTTTCAACTAACACCTTAGGATCTTGGAAACTGGCGCACCCATATAGGATGTTAGCTCACAATGGAGAAATCAATACTGTAAGAGGAAATAGAAATTGGATGAAGGCTAGGGAAAAAAATCTACTTACAGAAGATTTTTACAGTAATTCAGATATTCTTCCAATATGCGAAGAAGACGCTTCAGATACAGCATCTTTAGACAATGTGTTCGAATTATTATTCCATGGGGGAAGACCAATTGAGCATGTTGCTTCAATGATGATTCCTGCAGCATGGGATCATAATGATCAAATGGATAATAAAACAAAGTCATTCTACCAATATCATGCAGGTTTGATGGAACCTTGGGATGGACCTGCTATGATTGCATTTACAGATGGTGATAAATTAGGAGCCTGTCTTGATAGAAATGGATTTAGGCCTTTTAGGTATACAGTAACTGACGATAATATATTAATCATGTCATCTGAAACAGGTGTTTTAGATATTGATTCCGAAAGTATAAAGCTCAAGTCAAGAATGACTCCTGGTAAAGGATTCTTGGTTGATTTTGATCAAGGAAGGATTATTGATTCAGAAGAAATAATGGAAGATCTTGTAAATAAGAATCCCTATTCTGAATGGATTAAGAATAATTCTATTAATCTTGATGATATTGAAAACTCAAAAGAAGAAATTTCATATAAAGATTCAGATTTACTTGAGCAACAAATATCATATGGATATTCCAACGAAGATATAGGTGTCATAATTAAGCCAATGAGTGATAGTGGTAATCAGCCCAATGGTTCTATGGGTAATGATGCTCCCCTTGCAGTACTATCTGACAAACCTCAAAATCTTTTTTCATACTTCAAACAACTTTTTGCACAAGTATCAAACCCACCTTTAGATCCAATAAGAGAAAAAATGGTTACCCAAATGAGTATTCTTGTTGGGAAAAGAGAAAACTTGCTTTCAGAAACATCTAAGCACTCTGAATTATTAAAAATTGAAAGACCAATAATGCTCAATGAAGAAATCTCTAAGCTACTAGAAATTGAAGACAAAGGTATAAAAGCCAGAAGAGTTTCTACTCTATTTGATGTCCAAAAAGGTAAAGAAGGATTTGAAGAGGCATTAAGTGAAATAAAATCTAAAACTGAAGAATTGATTCAAAAAAATGTATCCGTTATAGTTCTTTCGGACAGAGGTGTAGATAAAAATAAAGCAGCGCTCCCATCTTTGCTTGTTGCTGGAGCTCTTCATCATCATCTAATAAGGTCAAACTTAAGAGATAAGGTAGATCTTATTTATGAAACAGGGGAAGCTAGAGAAGTACATCACTTCGCGGTTTTATATGGATATGGTATTTCGGCTATAAATCCATTCATTGCACTTGATACCGTAAGAGATTTCTCAAAACCAGAGGATTATAAAAAAAATCAAGAAAATTTTTGTAAGGCTTCCATAAGTGGAGTTCTAAAGACTATGTCAAAAATGGGGATTTCAACTCTTCAAGGTTATATGGGTGCACAACAGTTTGAAGCTCTAGGTATTGGTGAAGAACTAATAGAATCATCATTTAAGTGGACTCCTTCAAGAATAGGCGGAATTGGAATTAAAGAGATTTGTGACGATTATTTACTTTTTCATAAAAATGCATTTTCAGACTCAAAAATCCCATCAAACCTAAAACTTGATCTTGGAGGCCTTTACTTATGGAGAGGAACTGGAGAAAGACATATGTGGTCTCCAGAAACAATATCATTACTTCAAAAGTCATCTACTCAAAATGACTTAGAAACTTATCAAAGATTTGAGGAAGCAGCTAATAAAGATTATTACGGGGATATCACTATTAGAAATTTACTAGAAATAGATTATGAAAGTTCAGAGCCGATCGAGTTAGAAGAAGTAGAATCAGAAATTGAAATTCTTAAGAGATTTGCAACCGGAGCTATTTCTTTAGGTTCAATTTCTAGAGAAGCTCATGAAACTTTAGCTGTTGCTATGAATAGAATTGGAGCTAGATCAAACACTGGAGAAGGTGGAGAGGATGAGTCAAGATATACTCCAGATCCTAATGGTGATTCAAGAAATTCTGCTGTGAAGCAAGTTGCATCGGGCAGGTTTGGGGTAACTACAAATTATTTAGTTAATTCAAAAGATATTCAAATAAAAATGGCTCAAGGTGCAAAACCTGGAGAAGGTGGAGAGATACCTGGGCACAAAATTTCTGACTATATTGCTTCTATAAGAAAAACAACTCCAGGAGTTGAACTTATCTCTCCTCCTCCACATCATGATATTTATTCAATTGAAGATATGGCCCAGCTAATTCACGATCTAAAAAATGTTAATGAAGATGCAAGAATACATGTCAAATTAGTATCTGAAGTTGGAGTTGGAATAATAGCCGCAGGTGTATCAAAAGGAAAGGCTGACGTAGTTTTGATATCGGGATTTTCCGGAGGAACTGGAGCTTCTCCATTATCATCAATAAGGCATGCAGGATTGCCATGGGAATTAGGAGTGGCAGAAACTCAACAAGTTCTTGTTGAGCAAGGCTTGAGAGATAGAATAACTGTTCAAACTGATGGCCAACTGAAAACGGGTAAAGATGTTGCTATTGCAACAATGCTAGGTGCTGAAGAATGGGGTGTAGCTACAGCTTCATTAATTACAATGGGATGCATAATGCTCAGAAAATGCCACCTAAATACATGTTCAGTAGGTGTAGCTACTCAAGATCCAGAATTAAGAAAATTATTCAAAGGAACTCCTGAAGCAGTAGTAAATTATTTCAAATTTTTGGCACAGAGCTTAAGAAAAGAAATGGCAAATTTAGGTTTCAGAACAGTTAATGAAATGGTGGGAAGAGTAGATAAGTTAAAACAAAGAAAAGATATAGATCATTGGAAAGCGAGCAAAATAGATCTTTCTAGAATTCTTTATAAGCCTAAAGGAATAGAAGGCTTAAAAAACTATTGTTCTACCTCACAAGATCATCAACTAGAAATAGCTCTAGATAAAAAAATATTATCGAAATTAGATTTAGAAAAGATATCAAAACAGAAGACTGAATTAAATTTCAGTATAAATAATACTAATAGAACAGTTGGTGCAATTACTTCCGGTAAGGTTACTAAATTATATGGTGAAAAAGGATTACCAGAAGATAGTATAAAGATCAATTTTGAGGGATCTGCAGGTCAAAGTTTTGGTGCATTTTTATCAAAAGGAATTCATTTTAATCTTAGAGGAGATGCTAATGATTACTTTGCCAAGGGGCTATCTGGTGGGAAAATAGTGGTTAGTCCTAATATTAAAAAATCATCATTTATTGCAGAAAACAATATCATAATAGGTAATGTTGCACTCTATGGATCAACTGGTGGAGAAGTCTACATAAATGGAAAAGCTGGAGAAAGATTTGGTGTTAGAAATTCTGCAGCGAAAGCGGTTGTAGAGGGTATAGGAAATCATGGATGTGAATACATGACAGGTGGAACAGTTGTAGTGCTAGGAGAAGTTGGAAGGAATTTTGGAGCAGGAATGAGCGGAGGCATAGCTTACGTATATGATCCTGATTCTTCATTCTTGGAAAATTTCAATCCTGAACTTTCTGATATTGAGAAAATCTTAAAAAAATCTGAAGATGAAAAATTATTAATAGACTTAGTAAATAATCATTATAATTACACTTCTTCCCAAGTAGCTAATAGAATTTTAAAAAATTGGGATTCCGAATTAAAATATTTCAAAAAAATAATCCCTAGAGCTTACGCTAAAATATTAATTAAAGAAAAAAATAATAGTAGAGAAAAAGTAAATGGGTAGTATCTCAGGTTTTAAAAATCAAAAAAGAAATACAGAAAAGAGAAAACCCGTTAATGAAAGGGTACAAAATTGGCAAGAGATTTATGTCCCTTGGACAAAAGAAGAGGCAAAAATTCAAGCTTCTCGATGCATGGATTGCGGAGTCCCTTTTTGTAATAATGGTTGCCCGTTAGGTAATTTAATTCCAGAATTTAATGATTTAGTTTACAAAGAAGATTGGGAATCTGCGTATTTAAGACTTTCTGCTACAAATAATTTTCCGGAATTCACTGGAAGAATTTGTCCTGCACCTTGTGAAGCTTCTTGCACACTTTCTATTAATAATGATCCTGTATCAATAGAAATGATTGAAAAAAACATTATAGAAAAAGCTTGGGAATCTGGGTTAGTAAAACCAGAGCCTCCAAAAACTAGAACTGGAAAAAAAATAGCAATAATTGGTTCAGGTCCAGCTGGTTTAGCTGTAGCTCAACAATTAAATAGAGCTGGTCATGAAATTACTGTTTATGAAAAAAATGAACATCCAGGAGGATTACTAAGGTTTGGTATACCTGAATTTAAGCTAGAAAAAGCTATTGTAGAGAGAAGGATAAATCTTCTTGCTGAAGAAGGAATTATATTTAAGTGTTCAGTAAATGCAGGGATTGATATAACTGCCGATGAGTTAATGGAAAAATATGATTCTATTTGTCTTGCAGGCGGATCAACAGTACCAAGAGATTTACCTATAAAGGGTAGAGATTTGGAAGGAGTTCATTTTGCTATGGATTTCCTTTCAGAACAAAATAGATGGAACGAAAATCCAAAAGATAGAGAAATAACTGCAAAAAATAAGAATGTTGTAATTATTGGAGGTGGAGATACTGGGGCAGATTGTTTAGGAACATCAATAAGGCAAGGTGCAAAAAGTATTACTCAAATAGAAATAATGCCTGAGCCTCCCGAAGGTAGGTCAAACGACAACCCATGGCCCGAATGGCCAATGATATTGCGAACTTCTTCAGCCCATGAAGAAGGTGGAGATAGACAATATAGTATTTTAACTAATGAATTTAGTGGAACAAAAAGCTTAGAAAAATTGATCTGTGAAAAAGTAGAGTGGAAAAAAGATAAATCTGGTAAATATAATATGGAAAAAGTCGATAAAAGTCAGTTTGAAATCAAATCAGAATTAGTACTTTTAGCTATGGGATTTGTACACCCTCTCCAAGAGGGTTTACTATCAAATCTTGATGTAGAATTTGATGAAAGAGGGAATGTTAAAACTGACAATAATATGATGACAAATGTTAATAAAGTATTTTCTTGTGGGGATATGGAAAGAGGGCAATCATTAGTTGTTCATGCAATTGCTAGTGGAAGATCATGCGCTAAAAACATAGATACTTTTCTTCAGGGAAGTTCGAACTTGCCCGATGTAAGAGGATATTATAGAAAAATAAATTAAAAATAATGGAATAAAGATGTCTATTATCAGGATATCAATGAATCAAATTAATACTAAAGTAGGTTCTTTAGATCTTAATACGAAAAAAATCATTGAAAAAATATCTGAAGCTGAGAAAAAGAATTGTGACATTATATGCTTCCCAGAGCTTTCTATTACAGGCTACCCTCCTGAAGACTTAGTTTTGAGTAATCATTTTATCGAAAACAATAAAAAAGCTCTAAATGAAATAATTGACTCAACAAGCAATATTACTGCAATTATAGGATTTATAGATAAAGATATTAGTGGAACTTATAATGCGGCAGCTGTAGTGTCAAATAAAAAATTAATAGCTACATACAGAAAAAATAAGTTACCAAATTACGGAGTATTTGATGAAAAAAGATATTTCACAAAGGGTAAAGATTTAGTTGTATTGAAAAATTCAGAAATCAAAATTGGATTAAGTATTTGTGAAGATATCTGGGATGATTATGAAATTTGTAAATTACAATCAGAATTAAACTGTAATTTGATATTAAATATCAATGGCTCTCCATTCGACATAAGTAAAAAAGAAATAAGAAAAAATCATCTTTCAACTGTTGCAAAAAATTGCAATTCATATCTGATATATCTAAATAGTGTTGGGGGGCAAGATGAATTGATTTTTGATGGAAGTTCATTAGTTCTAAATAATAAAGGAGAAATAATTTCTTCTTTACCTAGCTTCAAAGAAAGTAATGAAATTATAGATTTAGAAATATCAGATTATAAAGCTATTGATAAACCTAAAAGCTCTAAAATTAACGAATATAAAATTATTGAAAAAGAGATAAAAATTATAGAAAAAAAAGACTCAAAATTTATTCCTAATATTAACAACTCAAGCAGACTAGAAGATATTTTAAATGCATTGATATTGGGTACAAAAGATTATGCATGGAAAAATGGTTTTGAAAAATGTCTAGTAAGTTTGTCAGGTGGAATTGATTCTGCATTAGTAACTTACATAGCTACAATGGCTGTGGGTAAGGAAAATGTAAAAGTGGTTACCTTACCCTCTAAATTTTCATCTAACCATTCAGTAACAGATTCTGAACAATTATGTAAGAATCTTGGTATCGAGCTTATTAATATTCCAATAAAAGAATCTCATGAAACATTTTTGAACAGCTTAAAAACTATGTTTGATGGAACTAAAGAAAATAATGCAGAAGAAAATTTACAAGCAAGAATTCGAGGTAATTTGATAATGGCTATATCAAATAAATTCTCTTGGCTTGTTTTATCAACTGGTAATAAATCAGAAATGGCTACAGGATATGCAACTCTGTATGGAGATATGGCAGGAGGATTTTCAGTTCTTAAGGATGTCCCCAAAACCTTAGTTTATGAATTATCTAAATTTATAAATAAAAATTCTGAATCAGAAATGATTCCAAAAAATATAATTAATAAAGCTCCCTCTGCAGAATTGAAGCCAGATCAATTTGATAATGATTCATTACCTGATTATGAAATTTTAGATAAAATAATTGAAAAATATATAGAACAAAAAGAAAGTATTCAAGAAATTCTTAACTCTTCCGAGATAACATCATTAATGTCTGAAGAAAAAATTATAGAAATTTTAGGAATGATTGATAGAAATGAATATAAGAGAAGGCAATCTCCGCCAGGTATAAAAATAACATCCTTGGCTTTCGGTAGAGATAGAAGATATCCTATATCATCAGATTATAAGTTTTCTTACAAAAATTATACTTCTTCATAAGATTTTCATATTTATAATATAGGATTAAATTATGACTAAAAAACTTTTAATATTAATAACATCTTTATTATCTCTTTTTTTATTATCATGTGATAACACTCAGTGGGAACCACCCGATGAAACTGAAGTTAAGATCGAAGAAAATTTATCAATTGAATTAGAAAATAAATATAGAGATATATTTACTAATTCAACAAAGTCAGTTGTTCAAATTAATTTATATTCTAGAGACGTATTCGGTATACCTGATAACAAAATTGGTACAGGTTCTGGATTCATGTGGGATGATGAAGGTAACATACTGACAAATTATCATGTTATTCAACCTGCTGTAACAAGTAATCCTATGATAGTAGTAAGAACTATAGATAATGATGAATATATGGCAAAAATAGTTGGATTAGACTCATCTGCAGATTTAGCAATCATTAAAATTTCTAATCAAAATATTGATAGTGATCAAATAAATTTATACCCTCTAGATCTTCATGATTCAGATTTAATATCTCCGGGAGATCTTACAATTGCTATAGGTAGTCCTTTTGATCAAGAATTTACCATGACAACTGGTATAGTCAGTGCAATAGGAAGATCATTGGATTCTACATTTACACCTTACAAAATACCTAGTGTTATACAGACTGATGCAGCGATCAATCCAGGCAACTCAGGCGGCCCTTTACTTAATAAAGATGGAAAAGTTATAGGAATCAATACACAGATAAAGAGTAGTTCAAGACAAAATTCTGGAGTAGGTTTTGCAGTTCCTATAAACCTAGCCAAAAGAATAGTTCCCAACATTATCAGAGGTGAAAATCATGAATATTCATACTTAGGAATAACAGCTTTAAATTTAGACCTGGGAACAAGAATAAGAGCTGACATAGAAGAAAACTTCAAAGGAATATTAATACTCAGTGTTCTAGAAAATGGCCCAGCAAGTAAATCGGGAATTATGGGAGATTCTTCAGCAACAAGATCTAACATTAAGTACGACGGGGACATAATAACGAAAATAGATAACTACAAAATTAATAGTTTTGAAGACTTAATATCTTATTTAGCACTTAACACTGACCCTGGGGATATAGTAGAAATAGAAGTAGTAAGAGATTATCAGTACTTAACCCTACAGGTTAAACTTGAAGCAAGACCAGATTAATTGCAACCTCTTAAACGTCGTAAAGACATGTGCCTTGAATAATTTAGAACATTTGTGCTATATTAATCATATATTAGTTATTTGGAGATAAAAGTGGCAAGAAAAAAAACAACTCAAAAAATTGAGAATGGGACAATTGAATTAACATTAGAGCAAATAGAAAAGAGCTTTGGTAAAGGTGCAGTAATGCGAATGAGTGAAAGCTCTGAAATTGATGAAACTATTCAATCTATCCCTACTGGATCAATAGGTCTAGATATAGCTCTTGGCATTGGAGGGCTACCAAAAGGAAGAATTGTAGAAATATTTGGAGCTGAAAGTGCAGGTAAAAGTACACTGGCTCTATCTTGTATAGCAGAAGCACAAAAAAAAGGAGGACAAGCAGCATACATAGATGTAGAGCATGCTATGGATCCTAGTTATGCTAATAAAATCGGGGTAAATAATCAAGAATTATTAATTTCACAACCCAACTCAGCAGAAGAAGCTTTAGAAATAACTGATCATTTAGTAAGATCAGGTGCACTTGATATTATCGTTGTTGATTCTGTAGCAGCATTGGTACCTAGATCAGAATTAGAAGGAGAAATGGGAGATTACCATGTAGGTGCTCAAGCCAGATTAATGTCCCAAGCTTTACGTAAATTAACATCAACAATCCATAAAACAAATACTACATGTGTATTTATAAACCAACTGAGAGAAAAAGTTGGAGTAATATTTGGATCACCAGAAGTGACACCTGGAGGCAGAGCACTTAAATTTTATAGTTCTGTAAGAATTGATCTAAGGAGATCAGAATCAATAAAAATTGGAGAAGACCTAGTAGGAAACAAGGTAAGGGTAAGAGTAGTGAAGAATAAAGTAGCCCCGCCATTCAAAAAAACTGAAATAGAGATTCTTTACAATGAAGGTATTTCTAAAGAAGGAGAACTTTTGGATATAGGTGTGTTAAAAAATATTGTAGAAAAAAATGGTTCATTTTATTCATTTGAAGGAGAAAGGCTAGGTCAAGGAAGAGAGTCTGTTAGAAAATTCTTAAAGAATAATCAAGAATTAGCAAAAAAAATAGAAGATCTAATTATGGATCCATCGAGTTCTACAGAGAATGATACGCTTGATGCACTAGAAGCGTAAAGCAAAGCCTTTATTGAAAATTTATTTTTGTTGTAAAATCATAATGTGTTAGTTTTAATAATAATCATATTTTTTGCATTACTAGGAAGTGCTTTCATTAGTGCATCCGAAGCGTCAATAATAGCCGTAAATAAGGTTAGAATAAAACATTTATCAGATCAAGGTAATAAAAAGGCAAAGGCAATAGAAAAAACTCTAGACGAAAATGAAAAGTTTTTTGGGACTTTGCTTCTTTTTGGTAATTTGTTAAATGTACTAATCGCAACGCTAGTAGGTGCATTAGTACTAAATATTTTTGGCCAAGGATCAGTAAATGGAGTAATTGTTGCTACAATTATTTCTACAGTTATAGTTGTAAGCTTTGGAGAATTAACTCCAAAATCTTTATCTACAAGAGTCGCTGATCAGTGGTCATTATTTGTCATTAGAATTATTCGTGGTTTAATGAAAGTTTCAGGGCCTGCAGTTTGGACCTTTACTCTAATCCCTAAGGTAATAACTAAAACATTACTCAAAGAATCAATAAATGAAAATCCTGCAGTTACAACAGGCGAATTAAGAAAATTAATTGATATTGGTGAAGAAGAAGGAACTGTAGAATCTTCACAAGGTGAAATGTTAGAAAATATTTTTAGGTTTAGCGAAACAGAAATAAAAGATATCATGACACCAAGACCTGAAATTATATGGGTAGACGAAAATACATCCTTAAATTCTTTCTTAAAGATTTATAAAAAAAATCCACATACGAGATTCCCTGTTTGTAAAGATTCATTAGATGAAGTTGTAGGGATAATTAGTGTGAAGGATGTAATGTTATATTTATCAAATGAAAAATCTGATAAATCAAAACTTATTAGCACATTGATGAGAGAAGCTATGTTTTCACCTGAGATGAAACTCCTTGATGAATTACTTGAAGAATTCCAAAATTCTGGGAATAAAATGACAATGGCAATTGATGAGTTTGGAGATATTTCAGGGGTACTAACTCTATCAAGGTGTATAGAAAAAATCGTAGGTGATGTTGGAGAAGAAGGGCAATTGCCAAAGAAAAAAATAGTTAAAGTTGGAAATGACATATACATGGTAGATGGAGGCATTCCAATTGATGAAATAAATGATGAAATAAACTTAGAAATACCTGAAGGTAGATATGAAACTTTAGCTGGATTCATAATAGATAGACTACAAACAATCCCAGAAATTAATGCTCGCACAAATTTTAGAGGTTCAAGATTTACTATTTCCGAAATAAATAAAAATAAAATTTTAAAGGTACAGATTAGAGTTCCTTCTATTTCTACAAAAAAAAATGTTAACAAAGTATAATCTTGTTCAAGAAATAACTAAGAATATCCCTAAAAATGTAAAGATGGGAGAAAAAAAAATCATTGTAGGATGTTCAGGGGGACCTGATTCAACATTTCTTTTGAGAGTTCTTCATGAAACAATAAAAAATCCTACTGAAAATATATTTATATGTCATATAAATTTCAAACTAAGAGGCAAAGATTCAGACTCAGATGAAAAATTTATCAGAAAAACTTCAGAAAAGCTTAACTTAAAACTATACTCATTTGTGCATGACTTAAGTACTTGCAATTCTGGGATTCAAGAGAAAGCAAGAGATTATAGAATTGATAGATTTATTGAACTATCAAAAAAGGAAAATACAGATTATATTTTTTTAGGGCATAATCTTGATGATCGAGTAGAAACCATATTATTAAATATAGTAAGAGGTTCAAATTTAAGAGGATTATCTGGGATCAAGAAAAAAAACACAATACAAAAAAATAGTAAAAAAATAACCATTTATAGACCTTTAATTAATATTAGAAAAAAAGAAATCAAGAATCTTTGTAGTGAAAATAATATAAATTATAGAATTGATAAGTCTAATAATTCAAACTACTATTCAAGAAATTTAATAAGAAATAAAATTTTACCAGAACTAGAAAAGATAAATCCAAATGTAACTGAGTCTATTTTGTCTTTGTCAAATATAGGGAATAAAGATATAGAAAAAATCAAATTAACAAATAATGAATTTGAAGGTATGAAAATAGATGCTGCAAAAGCTGTCATTTTTGAAAGATTCAAAAATATAGTAACCTCTGATGAAAATTATTTTTTTGGCAAAAAACATCATATTATGATAGAAAATATTCTTCAAGGAAAATCTAAATCGGAAAATTTACCTGGTGACATCATACTGACAGAAAAAGATGGTTATTTTATTTTAAAAAAAAAACAAGAACAAAAAAAATCTGTAAATAATCATATTTCAATTGAAGTTCCAGGCGCTATTAAAATTAGTGAAGAGTTTAAGATAGAATCAAAAATTATAAATAAACCTCAGAACTTGAATATTTATAATGAAAATAAAATTTTATTGGGAGAAAAATTTATAAATAAAAAAATGTTCATTAGAATTAAGAAAGATGGAGATAGAATAAAACAATTCAAAAATTCAGAAATTTTAACACGAGTAAAAAAAGTTTTATCAAATTATAAAAAAAAGAATAAAAATGAAGCCTTGATCCTATGTTCAGAAGAAACAATATTATGGATTATTGGCGTAAGACAATCTGTTGACTCGTATGTGCAAAAAAATGATAAAAAGGTTATTGAGTTTTCAATTTTAAAAAATCCTATTCAATCTTGAAGATACATTTATTCCGGGCTTTCTTCCTCTTCTAGCTATATCATTACCGTCTATTTGTTTTATATCAGCTCTAAAATTAATTTTAGAGCCTCTAGCTATATAATTATCTATTCCGAATCCTGAGACTGGAGATTCTTCATCCACATATTTCTTAATATCGTCTGGAGATAAATCTCCACTAACATAAATTTCTGCTCTTTCAATGTTTTCACCTTTTAATTTTAATGAAATTTCCTCAACTAGGCTTGGTGTTATCCCACCTCTTTCTAATGGAGTTTCAATTCTAATACCCCTTAGAGATTCGTTAAGTGCTTTTCCTACTTGAATAGCTTCTTCTACTTCATCCTTAAATGTATCGACTAAGACAACTCTAGGAACATTTTTTTCCATATGTCTATCAAAGGCTAATGCAGCTCTTACTGTTTCTCCCATTATTAATACTAAAGAGTGGGACATTGTTCCTGAAGGTGTTGTGTTAGTTAACTTACCTCCTATTATAGAACTTACAGCTGAACACCCCCCTATATATGCTGAATAATCAACCTGCCCAGCTACGGATGGATGAACAGATCTTGAAGCAAAACTAACCACGGGAATTCCTGATGCAGCAACAACACATTCATGAGCAGCAGTGGCCCAAGAACTACAAGAAGTTAAAGTGCCTAGCATTGAGGTTTCATAAAGCCCAAAATTGGCAAATCTTGACCTTATTCTTAATACAACTTCATCTTTAGAAACCTCATTCCCTTCTTGTAAAGCCCAAACTTCTCTATCTGCTTCAGGAAGAACATTTTCAAGAAGTTCTATGATTTGATTGATTCCACATGCAATACCCTCTGAGGTTGATTCTATTTCATAGGTCACAAAAGGATTTAACCCTTCATTTCGTAATATGTTCAAAGTTCTGTGGTGATAAACTTCTGAGGTATCTCCGACAATTAGAGATCTATTTATAGGTATCTTTTCATTATTAGTCATAAGTTTATAATTATACTATTTTTTTAAATAACTTTAATCTAAGCTTTATTAGTCCAACTATATCTTCTATAGCTGTAGTTACAATATTTACACTTGTATTTGGATCGTCAGTCCATTTAACTGGAATTTGATCTATTTTATAATTTAAGCTTCTTGCCAATATTATTATCTCTGTATCAAAAAACCATTTATTATTAGTGACATTTTGGATCAAATGGAATGCTTTTTTTCTGGAAAATGCTTTAAACCCACATTGCATATCATCAATCCTACTAAATGGAAAGAAAAACTTAATCAAAATATTGTATGATCTTGAAGTTATTTCTCTAATTTTTTTTCTTCCTATTACTTTAGAACCTTTAGATAGCCTTGAACCAATCGATATATCATTACCACCTTTGGAGATAGATTCAATTAATGGGCGTAAAAAAATAAGTTCTGTTGATAAATCTATATCCATGTATGCAACTATGTCACAATTAGATTTATTAATGGCTACCTTAATTGCTCTTCCTCTACCTCTCTCAGAAAGATAAATATATTTATCAACTATATTTTCTTGAATAAGTTTATTAGTTATGGATTTTGTATTATCTGTTGAACCATTATCAACAACTGTTATTATGAATTTATAATCAGATATTTTGGAAATAAATTCTCTAACTTTAGTTAATTGTCTTACTAATGAATTAGCCTCATTTAATACAGGAAATATAAGTTCAATATTCATACTAATGAGAAAAATGTCTTCTGTTAGTTAGTATCATAGTTATATTGTAGTGATTAGCCCTTTCTATAACTTCATTATCCTTAAGCGAACCACCTGGTTGCAAAATAGTCTTAATATTATTTTCAGCAGCAATATCTATACTATCTGGAAAAGGGAAAAAGGCATCAGAAGCCAATATAGAATTATTTGATAATAATTTGCCTGCTCTCGATAATGCTAAATTTACACTGTTTATCCTATTTGGTTGACCAGACCCAATACCCAAAATAGATTTCCCTTCAGTAATTACAATAGCATTAGACTTAATGAATTTTGTGGTATTCCAAGCAAAGAGTAATTCATCAAAAGAATTTTTATGAGGTTTGGAATTTGTCACAAAATCCCAATCTTCAATACTTGGAGCTTGATTATCTTTTTCTTGATATAGTAAACCCCCATTGATTGTTCGATATTCATATTTTTGATCTAAAAAATTTGATGATAACAACCTAATATTTTTTTTCTTACTTAATATCTGAAACGCATCCTTTGAAAAGGATGGAGCAATAATTACATCAAAAAATGTTTTAGAAATTTCAATTGCAGTTTTCGATTCCACCTCAGTATTAAACCCAACAATACCTCCAAATGCTGAAATAGGATCTCCCTTAAGAGCATTTTTATATGATTCAAGTTGATTATCTGTACTTGATAAACCACAGGTATTTGTATGCTTTACTATGCTAACAGTATGATCAGAAAATGAATTAGCAGAGGAAAAAGCAGCATCAGCATCAAGAAAATTCAAATAAGACATTGCTTTACCATGTAATAATTTTGAATTTGCAATTCCTAAATTTTGATCTGAATAAATTGATGATTTTTGATGAGGATTTTCTCCATATCTCAGGTCAGATATCTTATTTAAAGCTATATTTATTTTATCTGGAAATTTTTTATTTTCGCTAGAAGGTCTTAAGTATTCTGAAATTTTCAAGTCGTAACTAGCAGTTCTATCAAACACTTTGAATGCAAGTTTTTTTCTATCTTCAATAGTTAATAGATTTGATGATAATTTTTCAGAAAACCAATCGTAATCATTTGGATCAATAAGTACAGAAACTCTTTTAAAATTTTTAGCAGCAGCCCTTAACATTGTTGGACCGCCAATATCAATATTTTCTATTATTTTTTCATCAGTAGAATCAGGATCATTTAAGACTTCTTCAAAAGGATATAAATTATTGATTATTATGTCGAATGCTTCAATATTATTATCTTCTAAATCTTTTAGATGGTCTGATTTTGATAAATCAGCCAAAATTCCCCCATGAATTTTAGGGTGCAAAGTTTTTACTCTACCACCTAAAATTTCTTTGAAATTAGTGATCTCAGAAATTGATTTTACTTGTATGCCTGATTTTTTTAAGTAATCAAATGTTCCTCCAGTAGAAAAAATTTCAAAATTCAAAGAAATTAATATCTTGCATATTTTATCCAATCCAGATTTATCATAAACACTTACTAAAGCTCTCATATTAACTCCTGATTACTCTATAACTACACTCTCCTGATTAGAAGGTTTTGAAACAATTTCACCTAATAACCAAGCTTCAGGACATTTTTCTAATATATCTTCAGATTTAGATGAATCTACAATCATAACTAATCCAACCCCCATATTAAAAACGTCAAACATTTCTTTTTCGTCTATATTACCTTTCTGATAGATAAACTTAAAAAGGTTAGGGATTTCCCATGATTTTTTATTAATTCTAGCCTGAAGATTACTATTAAAAACTCGCGGTAAGTTTTTATATAGTCCTCCTCCTGTTACGTGAGATATAGCTTTTACATCTTCAAAAAAAGGTTTTATTGTTGTCAAATACTCTCTATGAGGTTCAGCTAATAATTCTCCTAAATTTTTATCTTCATTTGGAACACTTAAAGATAAATTTTTTACATTATTATCAATATCAAAGATAGATCTTACTAAAGAAAATCCATTAGTATGAAGCCCGCTTGAGGGAAGTGCAACTAGCTTGTATCCTTCCTTAACATTGTCTTTAGTCTTTAAATTACTCTTGGTTACAGACCCAACCATAAACCCTACTACATCATAATCATTCTCATAGTAAACTCCTGGTAAAGTTGCCGTCTCACCTCCAATAATTGCACAATTAACTTTCTTACAAGCTTCAGATATACCTTCCACAACTTGGAGAACTGTTTTTTCATCGAGTTTTCCAAAAGCTAAATAATCAAGAAAATATAATGGATGGGCACCTTGTGGAATCAAGTCATTTATACAATGATTTACAATATCTATGCCTAAGTTTTTATGGAGTCCAATTCTTCCAGATATTTTAACTTTTGTTCCTACAGAATCAGTTGTAGATACTAAAATAGAATCTTTAGGAAGATTATCAGTAGAAAATAGTCCTCCAAATCCATCAGAATTACTTAAAACATTCTCATTATGAGTTGAGCCAACTTTAGTAATCAATTGATCCTTAATTAAATCTGACTTTTCCAGGTCTACACCAGCATTTTTATAATTAAAATTTGAAGACATATTTATTTTTTCTCTTTTATTTTTTCTAGATGAAATTT
>RQOS01000055.1 GCA_008373205.1 SAR202 cluster bacterium | reverse complement strand
TAGGTGAAGGCAGGATTACTTTCTTTTTGGATAAGTACAATTCTTGAAATGTTTTCTACTTCTTCTTCTGCAATTATGTGTTCATTTATCTCAGCCCCACAAGAATAGAAAAAAATTGATCCAAATATAAAGAATGTAAGTATATTGATTTTTTTAATTCGTTTTTTCATTAAAAGTTTTTTTTTGTAGTTTAATGAATTATAATCAAAATCAAATTTGATAGCATTTTACATAATTTACAAAATAAGAGGTTAAAATGAAATTTTCTTTTTTTTCAATGCCATTACATTTACCAAATGAAAATCCTTCCTTAGCTTTTAAACGAGATATGGATATGATTAAACTCGCTGATGATTTAGGATATGATGGATTTTTTGTAGGAGAGCATCATACTGCTGCTTGGGAAAATATTCCATCTCCCGAACTTTTTTTATCTAAAGCATCTGCTTATGCTAAAAGAATGCAACTTGGCTCTTCATTGGTAAGCTTGCCTTTTCATCATCCGTTTAATGTTGCAGAAAGATTTGCTTTTTTGGATCATTTAACTGAAGGAAGAGCAGTTCTTGGCGTTGGACCTTGTAGTTTACCTCCTGATGTAAAGTTGTATAACATTCCTTCACAAGACTTAAATCCAATGATGAGAGAATCATTAGAAATAATTGACTTATTATTAACGTCTGATGAACCAGTCAGTTATTCAGGAAAATTTTGGAATATAGAAGATATGTTTATCCAATTAAAATCTTATCAACAACCAAGATTACCATTTGCTACAGCATCTGTAGGATCTGAAAGATCTTTAGAATTTGCTTCAATGTACGATATGCACATATGGTCATTAGCTTTAGAAATCACACCACCTGGTGCTATTCATTGGTCAAACCAATGGAAAAAGGTTGAAGAATTTTCAAATAAATTGGGTACTGCGCCATCTAAAGATGATTGGAGAGTAGTAACTTATGTTCATTTAGCTGAAACAACTAAACAGGCATGGGATGAAGTAGAAAAAGCAATTGAAAGAGATATTCATGAATATTTTTATGTAATTGGAGGTCACGAAAGCTGGCTTGTAGATCAAGATCAAGATCCTTATTCTCTAACCGCAAAAGAAATAGTTGAATCAAGAAATTGGATTGTTGGCACTCCTGAAGATGCAATTAAAAAAATCAATGAAATGAATGATAAAGCTGATGGTTTAGGTGGATTGATGTTTACCACTCATGAATGGACTAATCAAAACGCGATTAATAATTCATTAGAACTTTTTGCTAGATATGTTATGCCTGAATTTAAAGGCCATTCGAAGTCCATTAAGAAAGCATGGGAAATAACCAAAAATGACAGGAAAAATAATAAAATTCCTAGCTTATCATCAAAAGAATCAAGCCCTAACTTAGACAAACATAAATCTAACTTATACCTAAATAGATAAAACAATGCTAAATATAAAGAATCTTTATTCAGAAGTAGATAATAATGTAGAAAGATTGATCTTACTTCATCAAGAATTAATTAAGATTGAATCTGTAAATTCTGGTTATATGCCTACTGGAAATGAAACTGAAGTTGCTGATTTTTGTTCAGATTGGCTCAAGCAATATGGCATTGAATCTAATATTCTTTCAAGAGTACCTGAAAGAGGCAATTTAATATCAGAATATCCCTATTCATCTGGAAATAAACAACTCTTATTAATGTCTCACTCAGATGTTGTACCAGTAGAAAATTATGAAAAATGGAATAAAGCTCCTTTCAGTGCCGAATTAATCGAAGGAAAAATTTGGGGGAGAGGTTCTTCTGATTGTAAAGGATTACTTGCGTCTCAAATGATGGCATTATCAATTTTGGCAGAAAGAAAAATAGAATTTAATGAAAAATTTACACTTGTTTGTGGTTCAGACGAGGAACATGGAGGTCGTTATGGATTTGGATGGTTGGCTGAAAATCATCCTGAAGAATTAATGTATAAATATGCTGTTAATGAGGGCGGTGGATCTCCAGTTACAATAGGTAATAATTTATATTATTTATTAGGTACTGGGGAAAAAGGAAGACTAGAAATTAAGATAAAAATCAGAGGAGAAAGCTCTCATGCATCGGTTCCTTGGATGGGAGTTAATGCCATGGGACCTACGGCAAATGCAATATCTCAAATATTAAATTATTCCCCTGATCTAGATTGTTCTACAGATATATTTAATTATCTAAATTTATTTGGCATAGAAACTAAACCTTCCATTGAAAATTTAGAACTAATTATTTCCGAGGCTTACGAAAAAAATCCAAGCCTTGGATCCCTTTTAAGAGCTCTATCTAGAATGACAATAACTCCAACAATTATTAATGGAGGTATTAAATCTAATTCTGTACCCGAAACAATTGAAATGGTTTTAGATGTTCGTACTTTGCCTCATCAAAATGATTTAGATGTATCTAAGGCTTTAGATAAAATTCTTAGTGATGTCCCGAACCTATCTTATGAAATAGATTACATGGCAAAACCCAATTCTTCTCCATTTGAAACAGAGTTATTAGAAGCTATTAAGAAGTCTCAAGCAATAAGTGTTGAAAGAGATGATATTCAATGGATACCAGCTGTTTCAAATGGGTTTACGGATTCTAGATTTACCAGAGATCTAGGAGTTATTACCTATGGGTTTAGAGGTACTCATCCAGAGGATAATCCTAATACTGAAAACGTCCATGGTACTAATGAAAACTATGGAGTTAAGTCATTAATTAGCTCTTCTAAAACAATGCTAGGAATTATTTGGGAACTTTGTGACCCTATTACCTAGTTATTGCACCTTCAGATGCTGGTTGAACTAATTTGATATATTTTCCAAGAGTTCCTCTATCATATAACGGTGGCCTTGGTTTCCATTTTGAAAGTCTTTTATTAATTTCGCTATCTTCAATTAATAGATTTAGCTCAAATTTTTCTAAGTCTATTTCAACTTGATCTCCATTTTCAACTGCAGCTATTGGACCTCCTACTGCTGCTTCAGGACCTAAATGGCCTATGATGGCTCCAGTAGAACCTCCTGAGAATCTTCCATCGGTAATTAGGTAAACACTTTCACCTAATCCTTGACCTACTAAGGCACCAGTTATGGAAAGCATTTCTCTCATTCCTGGTCCACCTTTAGGGCCCTCGTATCTAATTATAACTACATCTCCTGCTTTGATTTCTCTTTTCCTAAGAGATTCCATTGCTTGTTCTTCTTGATCAAATACTTTAACTGGTCCAGTAAATTTTTTCCCAAAATCATGACCTGCTACCTTTAGTACGCATCCATCGGGTGCTAAATTTCCAAATAACGTAACTAAACCACCTGTTTTAGAAATAGGATTATCTATATGTCTGACAATATTATTTTCAGATAAATTTGGATCAATATTTTGAAGATTTTCTCTTATCGTTTTTCCAGTAACCGTTAATTCATCTCCATGTAGAAGCCCTGCATCAAGTAATCTTTTCATCACTAGTGGAACCCCCCCAACTTTATCTAAATCAAACATTACGTATTTACCACCAGGTTTCATATCTACCAATAAAGGTGTTTTCATAGAAATTTCATGAATATCTTTTAATGTTAGTTTTATTCCTATTTCGTTAGCTATAGCAGGTAGATGAAGAGCAGTATTCGTTGAACCTCCCATTGCAACAACTAATGTTACTGCATTCTCAAAAGATTTCTTAGTTAAAATATCTGAGGGTCTAATATTTTTTCTAACTAAATTCATAACTGCAATTCCAGCTTCTCTTGAAGAAGCTATTTTTCTTTGATCAACGTTAGCTTCAGATGCTGACCCTGGAATACTCAATCCTAAGGCTTCTCCGATACTTGACATTGTATTAGCTGTGAACATTCCCCCGCATGCACCAGGGCCGGGGCAAGCATGAGTTTCAATTTCTCTGAGTTGTTCATCAGTAATTTCTCCAGCTTGTCTTTTACCAACTGCTTCAAAAGCACTGATAATAGTTAGATCTTCTCCGTTTAAGCTTCCAGGTAAAATAGAACCGGCATAAACAAAAACACTAGGAATATTTAATCTTGCCATAGCCATCATAGCTCCAGGCAATGATTTATCACATCCAGCAACAGCAACTACGCCATCATATCTCTCAGCAAAGCATACTGTTTCAATTGAATCAGCTATAATTTCTCTAGAAACTAACGATCCTTTCATCCCTTCAGTTCCCATAGAAATTGCATCTGAAACAGTAATGGTGCCAAATTCGAAAGGAGTTCCTTTAGAGTAATTTATTCCTTTCTTTACTGCATCTGCTAATGGTTTTATTCCTGAATTACAAGGTGTTACTTCATTATGAGTTGATGCAACTCCTATAAAAGGTGCATTGATATCATCATCAGTCAACCCCATTGCTCTCATCATTGATCTGTGGGGGGCTCTAATTACACCTTCTGTAGTTTCCCAACTCCTCCATTTACCTATCTGTCTTTTTTCTTTTAATTTCTTGTTCATGTTCTCCTCGAAGATATGAATTAATTAACTTTCTGTTTATTATTTTAAGTTAGTATATAACTCTATCACTAGCATGAGAGTATACTATTTCATGAATTTATAAATTTTTGGAGTGTTTTATGAGTAAAGTATTGGATAAAGAAAAATTTAGATTACCCAGTAATGTTAGACCTATAAGATATGAGATTAATTTATCTCCAAATCTTAGAAAACAGAATTTTAATGGAAATGTAAATATTCAATTAAATATTTTAGAAACTACTTCTTCAATATCTCTGAATGTAGCAGAGTTAGAAATAAAAAAAGTATCGATCGATAATAATTCAGATAATATTTCAAATTGGGAAATTGATGAAGATTATGAAATATTGAAGATAAATTTTTCAAACAAAATTGAAATTGGAGAACATAATTTATCCTTAGAATTTAATGGATTATTAAATGACAAATTAAGAGGGTTTTATCATTCTTCTTTCATTGATGAAAATGGTGAAACTCAATCGATAGCTACTACTCAATTTGAATCTACTGATGCGAGAAGAGCCTTCCCATGTTTTGATGAGCCTGAATATAAAGCTGTTTTCTCTGTGACTCTTACGGTAGAAAAAGAATTATTTTGTTTATCAAATGCCGAAATAAAACAAATATCAGAAGAGGAAAATTCAACTTTAAAATCAATTGAATTTGAAGATACTATTCCTATGTCTACTTATTTGGTGGCATTTATTATAGGGCCCTTCGAAGCTTCTAGAACTATTAATGTTGAAGGAACAAATCTAAGAATAATTTACCCTAAAGGCAAAGGTCATTTGTGCGAATTTTCCCTTGAAATGGGAGAGTACGCACTAAGATATTTCTCAAACTACTATAAAATACCTTATCCAGGCGACAAACTTGATATGGTAGCAATTCCTGATTTTGCTTTTGGCGCAATGGAAAATCTAGGTTGTATAACATACAGAGAAGCACTTTTGCTTGTTGATACACAAATGGCCACTTCCAATGAACTTATAAGAATTGCTGATGTTATTTGTCACGAAATTGCTCATATGTGGTTTGGAGATCTAGTGACTATGAAATGGTGGAATGGTATTTGGTTAAATGAAGCTTTCGCAACATTTATGGCTACTAGAGCCGTTGCAGATTATAATTCAGATTGGAATAGATGGGCTCAATTTTCACTAGAAAAATCAATGGCTATGGACATTGATTCACTTACTACTACAAGAGCAATTGAGTATCCCGTAATTTCTCCTTCAGATGCGGATGGAATGTTTGATCTAATTACTTATGAAAAAGGAGGATCAATTCTAAGAATGTTAGAACAGTTTTTGGGAGAAGATATTTTTAGGGAAGGTGTATCTCGCTATCTAACTATTCATTCATTTTCAAATACTGAAACTGATGATCTTTGGAATTCATTGGAAGAAGTCTCTAAACTTCCTGTTAAGAGAATGATGGATACATGGATTTTTCAGCCTGGTCACCCTGTTATTTCTTACAACTTAAATGGTGAAAAGTTAAGTTTAAATCAAAAAATATTTAGGTATATTGATGATGAAAAATCTGACACTAGTTGGAGTGTTCCAATTTTTTTGAAATATAAACTAAAAGATACTTACAAATATGAAAAATTTTTATTGGAAAAACCAAATGATGAATTAAGTATAGAAATTGAGAACAATGAGATCTTTCTTAATGCTAATGCTTACGGTTTTTATAAAGTAAACAATAAATTTGAAAATAATTTTGAAAATATTAATGAATATTCTTCTGAAGAAAAATATTCATTAATAGATGATTATTGGTCAATGGTTCTTAATGGTTCAGAAAATAGTAATAAATTTATAGAATTTTCCTCTAAATTTTCTAACGAAACAGATCCTGATATTTTGACATTATTATATTCATGCTTCTCAACCTTGAACAGAATTATGAAAAATAAATCTCAATTACATAGTGTGATTAAAACAATCTTTGAAAATTCTTTTGAAGAACTATTTCAAATAAAAAATAGATCAATTAGAGAAATTCAATCACTTGCTATATCTCTAAGAGCATTAAGTATTCTAGTTGAGGATGATTCTAAAATTCAACTTTCCAAAAATATATTTAATGGATTTATAGAAAATAACTCCGAGGATTTTGAACCTGATATAGTTTCAAGTGCAATATCAATTACAGCATATTTTGGAGATAACAAGACATTTAATCAATACTTAGATTTGATGAAAAATGCCAAGACTCCTCAAGATGAAGTCCGATTCCAAAGAGCTTTAGTAATGTTTAAAGGTAAAAAACATATTGAGACTGTATACGATTACATTTTAGAAGATAAAATTAGATCTCAAGATGCTCCATATCTACTAGCTGGAGCCTTAAACAATGAAGAAAACGGTTGGATGACTTGGAAATTTATTATTAATAATTGGGAAGTATTAACTAAGAAATTTCCAGAAAATTCTATAGTCAGAATGCTATCAGGTATTAGATCACTGAGTCATAGAAAATATCTTGACGAAATAAATAATTTCTTTGTAGGAAAAGATAGGATTAAACAAGGAAAATTACAGTTAGAGCAACATCTAGAAAAACTTGAAATTAATGTAAGGCTAAGAGAAAGAAACTAATTATCTTCTAGATCTTTAAGGAAATTTTCTATTTCAGGAGATAGGTCTAACTTGTCTTCAGAATACTTATTTTCATCTTCAAATTGTTTTATCATTTCCGAAACTTGACTATTATTTATAAGATTTTTATGAATATCTTTATATTGTTTTTCACCCTTCTCAAGCTCGGGTAAATTTTTATCAAAATTATAAATTTTTGATAAAGTTTCAAGAAGTCTATAGGTAGCTAGATAATCATCTTCAAGTTTTATATATAGAGGGATATGAACCATTAGAGATAATGTTTCAATAGATAATTTTTTATTTAAGATTTGAGAGAGTTGCGAAGTCATACTCGTAGGACCCACATAGCTTGAATTCGATTTCAAAGTTTCATCTAACGGACTAGGAGGAATCCATCCTTTATAACTACCAGTTACTGGCAAAGGTTTTGTGTGAGGCACTGAATCAAACATTCCTCCAATTGAAATATATCTTTTACCGTCAAGTTTATTTATTAAATCAATGATAGCTTCATTGAAATCTTCAGCAAATGAATGAGGTTCAAGCATATATATTAGAAAAATATTTTGTTCAGATGGCACTCTTTTCCCAAATATAACTGAGTTAGGAATTCTTATTCTTCTTTCGCCATTATCATTTAAAATTTCAGGTCTATATCTTGTTAAGTCATAATATTTACTTGGTTTATTTAATTTCCCTAATTCCTCTAATTCAAATATCTTAACTAACCTACTTATTGCATTATGCCCAACATTTCCAACATTTATCCATGGTCTAAGTATTGATATAAAGTGGCTATTTTTATAACTAGATATAGGTATATTTAGATCAAATTCTTCTACATTCAATATTAAATTTAACTTTCATAATATTTTTAATTAAAAAAATTTTACAATCTTAAATTATAAAAATATACAATTACATTAAATTTATTGAATTAAAAATACATTGAAATAAAAGAATTTTCATTCTATCATTTAAATGTGAAGTAAAAATACTTCGCTATAAACTAGTCAAATGAAAGGAGGATATTTTAAATTGGATATTAATTATAAGCGAGGTGTCCTAATCTAAGGCGCCTAGAAGGTTAAGATACCTCCACTAAGGGTGAAATTATCCGGTAAGGAATGTCCTTACCCGATAATTTCACCCTTAGTTTATTTATAAGGACTTTTTATTTTATGATTAAGCATTTCACATCTACTGTTTTTATTGTTCACAACCAGAAAATTGCTTTACATTGGCATAAAAAAGTTTGTGAGTGGCTACCTGCTGGTGGACATATTGATAAAAATGAAACTCCAGTTGAAGCTGGTATTAGAGAAGTAAATGAAGAGATGGGAATAGAGGTAAAAATAATATCAAATTCAAATTATAATTTTGATGAAATTGAAACAGTTCCTGTGCCAGAAGCTATATTAATTGAATCTGTTAGAGATGATGATATTGGAGAACACCAACATATTGATTTTGTTTATTTTGGTGTTCCTATAAATGATTCGATTATTTTGTTGAGTGATTGGATATGGATAAGTGCTGATGAACTTATTTCTGAATTAAAGTTAACTAACAGTAATGGTTTATCAAAATCACCACCTGAAGATGTCATTAAGTTAGGATTACAAGCAATAAAAAAATTAAGTGTATGAAAAGGATTTAAATATGTATCACATTAGAAGAGTTTGGAAAGTTAATTCAGGACAAGCTAGAAATGCTGCCAAATTAGTAAAAGAAATAGCTGCAGATTACTCAAATGCTGGTCAAAGATCAGAATCAATTGTCTATTTTAATGGTGGAACTCTTCCTAGTCCAAGAGAAGACCTCAACAGAGTTTACATGCAGTGGACAGCTGAAGTAATTGATTCTCCTTACAGAGAAGGAAATAAAATACCTCCTTCTTCTGCTTATTCAAAATTACAAGAATTACTTGATAACTCTGAAGGCCCATCAAGCTGGGTGGAATTTTGGGAGGGTATTTAAAATAAAAATAACCAACTCCTTATTAAGAGTTGGTTATTTATTACTCAGCATTAATGCTTTTTTATTTCAACTCCAGCTAGCTGTTCCACATATTTAGCTATTGCTGAGTGATCACTTTTGCCTTCACCTTGAATCATCAAACTAGTTAGTACTTGTTGTAAATTCGAAGTTACCTGAAGCGGTACATCTAAATCTCTTGCAGCTTCCATCGCATTATTAATGTCTTTGTAGTGAAGTTCAATTCTAAAACCTGGCTCAAAATTTCTATCTACCATCATTGGGGCCTTTGCGTTTATAACATTTGATCCAGCTAAGCCACCTGCAATAGCTTTATAAACTGTTTCAGGATTAACCCCTGATTTTGCAGCTAGTGTTAAGGCTTCAGCTAAAGCATGAATATTTGCACCCACACAGATTTGATTAGCTAGTTTGGTAACTTGTCCTGCGCCATGAGCACCACATAAAATCGATGATTTCCCTAAAATATCAAATAATGGTTTTGCTACTTCGAAATCTTCAGCAGATCCTCCAACCATAATTGCCAAATCACCAGATATTGCAAATGGCTCTCCACCTGAAACTGGAGCATCTAGAAAGTTGACTCCATTTTCGTCACATACTTTTCCAATTCTCTGAGAAACACCTGGTGCAATTGAACTCATATCAACAATTAAATGACCTTTTGCAGCACCCTCAATAACTCCGCCTTCTCCTGTTATTGCAGATTCTGCTTGTGGACCATCTTGAACCATAGTTACTGTAATATCTGCATTTGATGAAGCTTCAGCAGCTGATTTACAGCCAGTAGCTCCTTCTTTTTCTAGCTCAGCAACTGGATCTGGGAATAAATCGTATACATACAATTCATAACCACCACTAATCAAGTTTTTTGCCATAGGTTTACCCATAATTCCTAAACCAATAAATGCTATTTTTTGTCCCATAATTAAAACTCCTTATAAATTTGGTATTTATTTAATCTTTCCAGAATCTTTCTTCTAAAAAGGTAAATTCAGTACCTTCTAATTTTTCTTTAATATCCTCAATCATTCCAGGATGTCCACAAGCATAAACAATTGTTTCACTTGGCTTTATGCCCCAGTCAGACATTCTTTCTTCTACTAAATTATTCACCCTTCCTTCTAAGCCATTCCAACTACTATTTCTTTCTTCGCCTGGACGGCTAACTGATGATTCAAATAATACATTTTGATTATCAGAGGCAAATTTATTTAGTTCTTCATCATATCCGAATTCATCAAGATATGAAGCTCCTTCCAATACATAAAAATTACTTTCCTTTAAATTTGGATCTGAAAGATGTTTTCTTAACATACTCACATATGGAGCAATACCTGTAACTGTTCCAACCATTACGTGATTCTTAAAGTCTGGTTTCATCACAAATATACCTTTTGCTCTTGGCCTAATGGTTACTGCTTCACCAACTTTTAAGTCATTTAGTAAAGGAGTAAGATTACCATCTGGAGGAGGTACTAATTCTACAAATAATTCAATTTGATCTTCATCAGGAGATGAGGCTATTGAATAAGCCCTTTCAATTCCACCTGTTCCAATAGTGCAATATTGTCCAGGCTTGAAATCAAACTTCTCTTCAGGTTGAAGCCACATTTTCCATAAGTCATCTGTTAGTTGTTCCCTTTTTGTGAGCTTTGCCCACATAAATTTACCCTTAACAACATTTAATGTCATTTAACTAACCTCCTAATCAATAATTTCTATGTTTTATTTTATTATCTGATATTTAATATAAATTGTTAGTTTAAAAATAGATACTATTCATCAAACTTTACAAATATTAGGTATATAAGCCATTGTAATAATTATAAATATTGGTAGTATCACAATGATCAATTTTCTTTAATTGGGTTCAGAGAAACCTAAAGGAACAATTTAGTTGGCTAACAGAGCACAATATTTAAATAAAGTTTTATTCGACGAAGATGATATTAGACGTGCCATTGCTAGACTTTCTCATGAAATTATAGAATCTAATCATGGAACTAATGATCTAATTCTTTTAGGTATCAAAACTCGTGGCCAGCATATTGCTAAGAGAATATCTGAATCTATAAATCTATTTGAAAATTCAAAAGTACAGTCTCATTCAATTGATACTAAAAATTTTAGAGACGATATAAAAAACCCCAAAAAAATAAATGAATTATTTATAGATATTTCGGTTCATGAAAAAAATTTAGTTTTGGTTGACGATGTACTTTATACAGGTAGGACAATTAGGGCATCTTTAGAAGCAATTTTTTCAATGGGCAGGCCTAAAAGTATAAAATTAGCTGCACTTGTTGATAGAGGTCATAGAGAAGTTCCTATTCGACCTGACTTTGTAGGGAAAAACATACCTACTTCACATTCAGAGAGAGTTAAGGTTTTCATGAAAGAAGTAGATGGAATGGATAAAATTGAATTACTAAGGGATAAATCATAACAAATGAAAACCCTTAAGAAACATATTTTAGATATTGATCACTTAGATAGAGATTATATTTACGAAATTCTTGAGAAAGCTAAAAATCTAAAAAATAATAAAAATTCTGAAGGAAATTTTAGTAATAAACATATTTGCACTTTATTCTATGAAGATTCTACAAGAACTAGATTAAGTTTTGAAAAAGCAGCAATTAATTTAGAGGTAAAATTTCATAATATTGAGCTATCAAAATCCAGTATCAATAAAGGAGAATCTTTTTATAACACTCTTAAGACTATAGATAGTATTGGAATGGACATGATAATTATTAGGCATCCATCATCTGGAGCAGCAAATTTTGCCGCAAAGCATACTAAAGCCTCAATAGTAAATGCGGGAGATGGATCACATGCTCACCCCACTCAAACTTTATCTGATCTTTTCACCATTTATGAAAGAAATATTGATTTTTCAAGTCTTGAAATATCAATTGTTGGAGACTTTTTATTTAGTAGAGTTGCCAGATCTACAATAATTGGATTTGCAATGATGGGTTCAAAAGTTAATATTATTGGGCCTTCTGAGCTTATATCTAATGAAATTATCCGTGCTTATGAAAATTTACCACTAATCAAAAATGGTCAAATAACCGTTTATGATGAAATTGAAAAACCTTTAATGAAATCAGACATAGTTATGCCTCTTAGGATTCAAAAAGAAAGATTTACCAGTAGTTTTAATCTTGATTTTGAAAGTTATAAAAAATTTTGGAAAATAGATGAAAAACTTATAAATAATTCTAATAAAAATATATTAATTATGCACCCTGGACCTGTAAATGAAGAAATTGAAATTTCTCATAAATTAGTACATTCAGATAAATCATTAATTAACCTACAAGTTGAAAATGGTGTTTTTATCAGAGAAACAATAATGAGAGAGTTGTTGTCATGAATAATTTGATTTTAAAAAATGTTCATCTTTTAGATCCATCAGAAAATTTAGATTCTTTATCGGATATATTGATTTCAGATGGAAAAATTAAAAAGATTTCTAAAAAAATAGAAATAAATAATGAGAAAGTGATTGATGGTAAGAATAGACTTTTAGTTCCAGGACTAATAGATTTTCATGTCCATTACAGGGATCCAGGGGAGACATACAAGGAAGATATAAAATCTGGCTCAATCGCTTCAGCAAAAGGTGGTTTTACTACTGTAGTGATGATGGCTAATACTAATCCGGCAATGGATTCTCTAGAAAAAATAATTGATCAGAGAAGAACCATCGAAAAAAAATCAAAAATTAGAATTCTCCAAACCTCTGCATTAACACTTGGTAGGCAAGGAAAAAATTTGGTGAATATTGATGAATTATCAGAATCAGGTATCGTCGCATTTAGCGATGATGGGGATGTAGTAGAAGATAAAGAATTATTTATAGAGGGATTGAAAAGATCAAATGCTAAAAAATTCTTTGTACTTCAACATGCTGAAGCAAAGTGCCTGATTGATGATGGCTCCGCAAATGATGGCCCACCAGCTATTAGAATGGGTTTGGCTGCTAGAACAAGAGATGCTGAAATATCTATTATAAAAAGAGATATACAAATAGCTAAAGAAAATCAACTAAAGTTATATTTTCAACATATTTCAACCAAAGAGGGTGTTGAAATGATAAGAAATGCAAAAAAAGAAGGATTAGAGATCCAAGGTGAAGTAACCCCTCATCATCTTTTTCTTAATGAAAATTGGGTTTATGGTAAAAAAGGAGATATACCAGGGTATCTTGATTTAGATTCATATGACACGAACTTTAGGGTTAACCCTCCAATAAGAGAAGAAGAAGATAGACTTTCTTTGTTAGAAGGTATTAAAGATGGAACTATCGATATCATTGCCACAGATCATGCTCCTCACTCTGAAGGAGATAAGCTAAATACTTTTGACACAGCCCCAGCTGGAATTAATGGTGCTGAAACTGCTTTACTAACATTATTAACAATCGTCAGCAAAGGGGAACTACACATAAATGATGTAATAAGAACTATGAGTAATAATCCATCTAAATTGTTAAATAATTTACTGGGAATAAATATAGGAAAAATAAAAGAAAATTACCAAGCGGATTTAACGCTGATTGATACAAACAAAAAAACAAAAATAACTGAAGATTTTTTTAGTTCAAAAAGTAAAAATTCTCCACTTATTGGAAACGAAATGATAGGTGAAATAGTAATGACAATGGTAGGAGGGAAAATAGTTTATGGTTAAGAAAATCAACTTAGTTTTAGAAGATGGAACTTTTTATTCAGGTTTTTCATTTGGATTTCAAAAAGATGTTTATGGAGAAGTTGTTTTCAATACATCAATGACAGGATATCAAGAAATGTTAACCGACCCATCTTATAGGGGACAAATATTAATACCTACTTACCCATTGATTGGTAATTATGGAATAAGTTCTAAAGATGTTGAATCTTCAAATATACAAGTCAAAGGATTTGTTGTTAGGCAGTTTTGTGAAGAACCATCCCATAATAATTCAATAATGAATTTAGATCAATATTTGGAAAATAATAAAATACCAGGGATATTCGGCTTAGACACTAGATCAATTGTAAAGAAGATAAGAAACGCTGGTGTAATGATGGGTGCAATTTCTTCAAATAATGATATCGATAATATTATAAAAAAACTAAATTCTATGGAATCATATGATGATCAAAATTTTGTTTCAGAAGTCTCAACCCAGCAAAAAATTTCACCATCGAATGATAGTTCTAAATATAAAATATCCTTACTTGATTTAGGAGTAAAAAATAATATTATACGATTACTTGAATTTAGAAATTGTACAGTAGAAGTTTTTCCTTATACTACAAAATCAATAGAAATTTTATCTAACAATCCAGATGGAATAGTTTTATCTCCAGGACCTGGAGATCCTAATAACTTAAAAGATATTCTGCCTAATATTAAGGCTATTATTGAATCAGGAATACCTGTTTTAGGCATTTGTTTAGGGCATCAATTAATAGCGAAATCATTAGGGGTTGAAACATTCAAATTGCCATTTGGGCACAGAGGAGGAAATCAGCCTGTTAAGGATATAAAAAAGAATAGGGTTTATGTCACTGCTCAAAATCATGGATATGCAGTTTCATCTATCGATAATCACGAATATTTAGAAGTAACTCATATTAATATGAACGATGGAACAGTTTCTGGTTTGATGCATAAAAAATTACCTGTTTTTTCAATTCAATATCATTCTGAAGCATCTCCTGGGCCTAAAGATTCTGAGTATATTTTTGATGAATTTATTAAAAAAATTAAAGAAATAAAGGATAAATAATGAATAAAACTGTTTTAGTTGTAGGTTCTGGACCAATAATTATTGGACAAGCTGCTGAATTTGATTATGCTGGAGCTCAAGCTTGTAAATCCTTAAGAGAAGAAGGCTATAGAGTAGTTCTTATAAATTCTAATCCCGCAACAATAATGACTGATACCGAGATGGCTGATCGTATATATATTGAGCCAATTACACCTGAAATTGTAGAAAAAATTATTATAAAAGAAAAACCGTTTGGAATTTTAGGCACTTTAGGTGGACAAACAGGGTTAAATTTGACTTCTGAGTTGAACAATCTTGGAATTCTTGAAAAATATAAAGTTGAAATTCTAGGCACAGATATAAACTCAATAGAAACTGCTGAAGATAGAGATAAATTTAGATCTTTTTTGATGGATATAAATCAACCTGCTCCTCCTTCAATAGCTGTCAATAACCTTGATGATGCAAAAAAAGCTGCTAAAAAAATTGGTTTTCCTGTTGTAATAAGACCTGCTTATACACTTGGAGGAACCGGTGGTGGTATAGCTCAAAATGAAGATGAATTACTAGATATAGCTAATCATGGAATTAGTCTTTCTAGAGTAGGTCAAGTATTGGTTGAGAAATCTTTAGTTGGTTGGAAAGAGGTAGAGTATGAAGTGATGCGAGATAATGCTGGAAATGTCATCACAATATGTAATATGGAAAATTTAGATCCTATGGGTGTGCATACTGGAGATTCTATAGTTGTTGCACCTTCTCAAACTCTTAATGATAAAGAATATCAAATGCTTAGAACAGCTAGTTTAGATATTATATCTAAACTTGAAATTAAGGGAGGATGTAATGTTCAACTCGCACTAAAACCTTCTAAGATAGTAAAAGATAAAATAGGAAATGATTTTGCTGAGGATCCAGATTATTATGTTATTGAAGTCAACCCTAGAGTTTCAAGATCATCTGCATTAGCTTCAAAAGCAACAGGTTACCCCATTGCCAGAATAGCTTCAAAGATCGCAATAGGGAAAAATTTAGATGAAATAACCAACCCAGTTACAGGAAAAACATTTTCTGTATTTGAACCTGCGTTAGATTATTGTGTAGTAAAGATTCCTCGATGGCCCTTTGATAAATTTCCAGATGCAGATAGAAGCTTAGGAACACAAATGAAAGCTACTGGAGAAGTTATGGGTATAGAAAGATCATTTGAGGCTGCTTTATTAAAGTCCATAAGATCTTTAGAAAACGATAAACCTGATTTACTTTCATATCCCGATAATGAAAACTCAAATATACCTATGGATGACAGATTATGGGATGTTGCAAATAGAATTCGAAATGGCTCAAATGCAATCCTCGAAACTGAAAGAACCTTTATAGATTTTTGGTTTACAAATGCTATACAGAAAATTATTAATGCTGAAAAAAATATAAGAGATAATGAATTATCCAAAGAAATGATTCTAAGTGCAAAAAGCTTAGGCTTTTCTGATAGTTACATAGCAAAATTAAAAAATTTACAAGAAATAGATATTAGAGAATTTAGAAAAGAAAATAAAATTATCCCTACATACAAAATGGTTGATACATGTGCAGCAGAGTTTGAGGCAATTACAACATATTTTTATAGTACATATGAGCAAGAAAATGAAGCAATTCCAATTCAAGGGAAAAAAGCTATTGTTTTAGGTTCAGGTCCAATAAGAATTGGCCAAGGGATTGAATTTGACTACTGTTCTGTGCATGCCTCTCGTAGCCTACTTGCTGATGGAATAAAATCTATATTAATTAATTCTAATCCTGAAACTGTTTCTACTGATTTTGACACTTCATCTAGATTATATTTTGAACCCTTAGACTCCGAAAGTGTTTTAGATATTATTGAAAATGAGTATGATGGTGACTCCTTAACTAAAACAATGGTCCAATTTGGAGGTCAAACTGCTATTAATATGTCTCAAATTTTAGGAGAATATAATATGCCAATATTAGGATCTTCAGCTCATGTGATAAATAGTGCTTCTGAAAGAGGAAGCTTTGAGGATATATCTAAAAAAGCTGGAGTCTTGCAACCCTCAGGATCTGCTACTAAAAATTTAGATGAAGCTTTATTGATAGCATCTAAAGTTGGATATCCAGTAATGGTTCGCCCGTCCTATGTATTAGGCGGAAGAGCAATGGAAATTGTTCATTCAGAAAAAGAATTAAATAGATATTTTACTAGAGCACAAAATTTTGTACCTGGTCAAACAATTTTGGTAGATCAATATATTTCCGGAATTGAAATTGAAATTGATGCTGTTTGTGATGGCGATGAAGTATTAATTCCAGGCATAATGCAACATGTAGAAAGGGCGGGTGTTCACTCTGGAGATTCTACAGCTGTTTATCCAGCTTATGATCTTTCACAAAAAGAAAAAAATGAAATCATTGAAGCTACTAAGAAATTAGGTAAAACTTTGGGAATAAAAGGTCTTATGAACATTCAATTTATTGTTAAGAGGTCAAAAAAATCTTTTTTTGATAATAATATTCATAATGACAATCATGAAGATTCAAAGTTATATGTCATTGAGGTGAATCCACGATCTAGTAGGACTATACCATTTATATCTAAAGTTACAGGTATTCCTATGATAAAACTTGCGGTTGAAGTTATGTATGGGAAAAAATTAGCTGACCTTAATTTTGGAACAGGTTTAGTTGAAGAAAAGAAATTATTTGCAGTAAAATCACCTGTATTTTCAATGTCTAAATTATCGGGAGTAGATACTTATCTTGGTCCTGAAATGAAATCTACTGGAGAAGTTATGGGTATTGATGACAATCTTCCAGATGCTATGAAAAAAGCTATGATCGCATCAGGATTGGAAGTTGATGAAAACACTAATTTTTTGTTATCTATAGCAGATAGAGACAAAGAAGATTCTTTAGATTTCATAAAAAAACTTAAGTCTAATGGTAATAAAATTTATGCAACTGAGGGAACTTTTAATTTTCTTAAGTCTAAAGGATTCGATGCAATTAAAGTTAATAAAATTTTATCTCAATCTCCAACTGTTATAGATTTAATTAATCAAGGCAAAGTTGGCGCAGTATTAAATACTGTTACAGGTAATAGAACTGCTATTCAAGACGGATATCATATTAGACGTAAAGCTACTGAATTTTCAATACCCTGTTACACATCAATAGATACTGCCTACGCTACAATAATGAATACATCAAAAAAAAGTTTAAATGTTAGTACGTTTGATGATTACTTAAATTAATCTAGGCCTTCACAGCTCTTACTGAAAGCCAGTTTCTGGGAACAGTAGTTAAGGACATTTCTTTAAAAACTTCTTTTAGAGCTTTTTGTAAAGTTTTTTTCCCAATATCTAGTGGTACTCCTGGTAAAACTCCTTCAATCCAATCCTTAAACTCACTAATGTAATGAAATCCATCAATAGGTACTTGGTACGATTTGGCTTTTATGTGCTCTATTTTATATCCAGTTTTTTCTAATAAAGAAACATAATCATCCGGTCTAAGTTGCTGTCTTGAGGAAACTTTTTCTGATTTTATTGGTCTCAATTTATAATCTTTACTTAGTAATCTAAGAGATCTGAACATCCATTTTCTATAAAATTCATGTGATTCTTCAGGGTGAGAACCATCATAAAATGAGGTGTTAAAAGCAAGGACACCGTTACTATTTAATTTATCTCCTATGTCTTCTAAGAGTTTATGTTTATCAGGAACATAGTGAATTGAGTTACAATATATCATTGCATCTGCTTTATCTTTAACTGCATCAGTTAGATTTTGAACTTCAGAATGAATAAATTTTACAATTGGATTATTTTCAAGATCAGATGCTGCTGTTTTTAAAGCACTTTTAGAACTGTCTACAGCATATATAACAGAATCTTTGGCACTAATTATTTTTTCTAAAATTAGTTTTGTTATATTACCAGTTCCGCATCCAAGATCTACAATAGATTTTTTGTCGTAAATATTAGCAAGCTCTATAAATTCTGAATTGATTGAACTATAGAAAGGTAAATTTGCGAATGCATTGAATGCATATTGTTCACTTTGTGATTGATTTGCCATTTTTATATATAATTTTTGTTTATTTAAATATAATATAATTTTTATATTAATGTATCTCAACTGGACAGATTAATACATGTTTAGTAAAAAAAATAAATGAAAATAAACTTCTCTAAAAATTTTTGTTTTATGGTTTTATTTATTCTGTCTTTTTTAACTTCTTGTGATGGTGATTCAGAAATTATAATGGTTGCTGCATCATTAGAAAAGATTATATCTGAGAAACATTCTAATTTTGAAAATAATGATAAATTTCATTTGAATTATGGAGGTTCTTTGAGTCATGCTAGAAGAATTATTAATAATCAAAATAAAATTGGAGCAGTAA
>RQOS01000054.1 GCA_008373205.1 SAR202 cluster bacterium | reverse complement strand
CCCATTTGTTTTTATCTGCATCATCTGCGATTTCGCCTGGACTAGAATATGGAATCAGTTCAAGTTTTAGATTTAGGTTTCTAGCTAATTCTTGTGCCATATCAGGTGATACACCAATAGGCGTGCCATCTGACATCTTGTCTGTTACTAAAAGAATGTTGGACATATTTATAGCAGCTCTAAGAACTCCATTAGAACTTAATTCACTTCTTATTTTTGCAATATCATAATTCATAATTTATATTTAGATTTTTATTTATTCCAACTATTATAATCTGCCTTGTCATCAGCAAGTATCTTATTTTTTTCAAAATCTAATATTTTTAGACTAATTAAAGATTAAATTAACCCTAGAATTACCCCGTATAGGACTCGAACCTATGACCTTATCCTTAAAAGTGGTTTTCATAAAAATTGAAGAATCAAACTATTTTCATGGAACTATTCGTGGAACTCTGTACTTTTAGCTAAATCTGATACAATTTTTCCTATGGATATAGTAGTAATTGCTCAATTAGTTACCGGTTTAGCAACTTTAGTTGTTGCGAGTATTTTGATTTGGCAAATGACCATTCAAAAAAAGACTTTAGATGTAGCTCATAAAGATGCAGATAATGATTTTTCAGTTCAAATTATATCTGAACGGAATGCGATGCGTAGATGGTTTGTGGATAAATTAAATCCTGATTTTGAAAAAAGATTAGATTCTGGTTTAAAAGACTTAAGCGAATTTGAATCAAATACTCTAGCTATATATTTTAGAGGTATGGCTACACTGACTACTACTGAATGGAGGCTCGAAAGAGTAGGAGGGAATCCAGAATATTATAAATTTGCGTTTAATGCTTTATTTACTCATAAGGCAATTTTAGATTATTACAAAGAAATTGGAAGAAAATTTTCAAAATTGTGAATATAAGTAATAAGTACTTCATTCTATGTATTATGAAGTAATAAAAATGATTTATCAATTAGTTTCGAGTCGATACTGGTACCCCGTATAGGACTCGAACCTATGACCTTATCCTTAAAAGGGATCTGCTCTACCAACTGAGCTAACGGGGCTTGTTTTGAGTAAGCACTTATCAATTTTAACATTTTAACATTTAATGCCAAGCATGAGATTGTATATTTTTAAATAATAAATACGATATTTAACAATATGTCAGAAAAAATTACAATCAGTCCATCTAACCTTACTTTCCTTTGGCACTCTTGTAAAAAATGTTTTTATAATCATCATGTTTATAAAAATAGAAGACCTATGACCATGCCTTTGGTTGGCAAGATGGCATCTTTATCTGAAGAATCTTTTCTTGAAAAAAATTCAAATGAAATAGATGAATCGATTCCTAGTGGAAAAATCATTTCTACACAAAAGTCTCTTAAGGCTATTGTTGAAACTGATGAGTTATTGTTTCGACAATATACTGTATCTGGAAAAACTGATCTTTTAGTAGAATTTGAAGATGGTAGCTTTGGGATTTTTGATTGTAAAAATACGTCAGGAGATTCTGATAAAAGTTGGATGTATTATACTCAACTAGCAGCATATAAATATTGCTTTGAAAGAATGGGATTAGGAACAGTTTCACAGTTAGGATTAATATATCAAATAATAGATGGATTTTATCAAGATGAAAGTGGTAATAATCATTTCACTACAAAGCAAAAATTTGTAGAAGTAGATCCAAATATGGATCAATTTATAAAACTTTTAGGGGCTGTAATACAATGTTTAGAATCTGAAATAGCTCCAAACTCTAGCCCAAAATGCTCATTTTGTAAATTTGCAGAAAAATATAACGAAATTTCGAATTAAATTTTTTGTAAATTACGAATTGATTTTTTAAAGATATATAGATAAATTATCAAAATTATACATATTATTGGACCACTTCCTACTCCAACTCTCATGTTAAATATTTCACCAACCCCTCCTACCCATAGTCCACCTAAGACTCCAATACTTATATGAATAGCCACAATACCCATAACTCTTCCTCTGATGTTTTCAGGTACCTTACTTTGTATTACAGCATATGTTGAAAGCATATAAAATCCGTTTCCAAAATGACCTATTGTTGCAAGAGGAAAGATTAATAAGATATTTGTATAAGGGACATAAGTTGGCATGATCCCCACGCCTACTAAAGAAACTAATATTATTAATACGCTGAAGAAAGTTGCTGAGGAAAGTATAATTGCCCCTAAATTTTTATTAATATTAACTTTTCCAGCTGTAAGTAATCCTGATAATGCACCTAGTCCCGCGCATGAAAACATTAATCCTAATTCTCTTGGAGTTCCATTAAAAACATCTATAAATGCTGGTAAAGCTTGAATATAACCAAAGATGAAAAAATTTGTACAATATGTAAGTAAAATTAGGCAATAAAATAATTCATTTTTAACAACATAAGAAAATCCTTCAGTAAAAAAACTAAAGTTGCTTGAATCATCCTTTTTAATTGAGACACTTGGAATAAAAAAAGTTGATATAGACATAACTAAATAACCAATTGCTGATAAAAGTATTCCTATAAATGATCCATACTCTGCAATTAGAAATCCACCAATTGTTGGAACAACAACACTTGAACCAGCCATAGTTGCTCCATTTAATGAAATACCTGATCGAAGGTATTTTTCAGGAATAATTTTTGGGAAGTAAGCATTTCTCGCTGGAAAATCTATTCCCAATAAAATTCCTAATAAAATAGAACAAATATAAACATGATATGGCTGAACAACTCCTGAATAATCTAAATATCCCAAGTAAATTAATATTAGAAAAATAAAAAATGAAAGAAAAAATAATATTCTTCTAATATTATATTTATCTGAAATTATCCCACCGATAAAATTAAATAACATTATCGGTATTGCACTGGATGCTGCAACTATTCCCAAGCTTATAGCGGAGTCAGTAAGTCTATAGATTAATAAAGAAATCGCAACGATTATTAATCTATGACCAAACATAGCAAAAAGCGAGCCTATCCAATATGTTCTAAAATCTTTTAGAACTAAAGCAGAAAATGGGTTCATATATTTTTTTTATGCGCTGTAACCTCTTTTTGAAACAGGTGTTGTTCTTACATCTATTAAGACTGTTTTACCTGTGGCATTAAGTCCTTTGGCTGTTTCTAATGCAGGAGCTAGTTCAGATATTTTTGATACCTGAATTCCATGTGCACCAAATGATCTAGCAAAATCGGCATAATTTCCTGTCATTGTTCCTACACCAGATTTCTCTCTAGCGGTAGGGAAGTCAGATGGTCCACCCACTGGATAAGTTGCCATCACACCATTGTTAAGCACTAATGTTGTGATTCCAATTTTTTGCCTAGTGGCTGTTTCAAAATCCATACCTGACATTCCAAATGCACCATCTCCCATAACATTTATACAAAATTTATCAGGGTGGGCCATTTTAGCTCCTATAATAAGAGGTAGTCCAAATCCTAAATGAGTAGTTTTTCCCCATCCGATATAACTTCTAGGAGTTGTTGCCTTAATAAAGGCAACCATCTGTTCTCTAGGAGCACCAGCATCATGAGTTATAATACTTTTTTCTAAATCTAATGTATCGTTTATTTCCTTAACAACTCTAAATGGACTTAAAGGTTCTTCATCACTGTTTAGAAAAGGATCAAATTCTTCTTCCCATTCTTTTTTATACTGAGCAATTTCATTCCTTATGTTTGCATCATCCATTCTGGATGTGCCATATAGTTCTTTAAGGTCTTCTATAAGTAAGTTAATTGTTTCTTTAGTATCACCAATTAATGCGACTTCTACAGATTCGTTTTTGTTAATATCATCAGGATTGTCAACGTTTTGAATAATTCTTTTGCCTGGTGGAATTGATTGAGCGTATGGAGTTGCAGTTAAGCTTGTTCCTAAAGCTAAAATAGTGTCGCTATTTTGTAAAAATTCCTTAGCTGCTAAAGTAGTTGTTTGAGAACCTGCACCTATGGATAATTCATGCCTTTCATCAAAGGCTGATTTACCAGGCATACTTGTATATACAGGAACAGAAAGTAGCTCAGCTAACTCTTTAAGTTCATTAGTTGCTTCAGCCATTAAGACACCCTGTCCTGCCCAAATCATTAAGTTTTTAGCGTCATGTATTACATTTGCAGCATCTTGTATAGCTTCTACTGAAGGTCTGTAAATATATCTTTTTGGTGAATGGTATGAGTTAGCAATTCCTTCTGGAACTTCATTAGCACATACATCTTTAGTCATTTCTACAACCACTGGACCAGGCTTACCATTTCTTAAGTGATGAAAAGCTCTTCTCATAATTGTAGGTATGTCCTCAACTTTTAAAATTGATTCTGCATATTTTGACATCGGCTCATACATTTTACTTGCCCAAAAATTAGGTTTTGTTTGAATGCTGCTCATAGGATAACCAGCAGGCATTACAAGTACTGGAATATTATCTGCATAAGCTTGGCTTAATGCTCCCATTGAGTTTTCAGCACCTGCGGCATCTTGCATGACAAAAACTCCAAATTTTTTCCTATCACTCATTCTTGAATATCCATCTGCAGCCATTAATGCTCCTCGTTCATGTCTAAAAGCAACAATTCGAATATCTTCCTTAGCAGCAGCTTCAATCAAAGGATTGCTTGGATAACAAGCTATCCATTCCACACCTTCAGCTTTAAGAGTTTTAGCAATTAGCTCAAATCCATTCATAGTATTTTCTCCAGATTCTAGATTTTATTTTCTATTCTTATTTTTATCACTATCACAAGTTTCCATCAATCATTAATTCAATTAGTCTTGGTTTTTTTGAATTAATTGCGTTTGTTACTTCCTTAGATATCTCATTAGGATCAGTTATTCTTACAGCTTCAACTCCCATTGATTTTGCTATCTCAGTATGATTAAGTACTAATGGGAAATCCATGTAAGGATATAAACCTGATTTTTCTTCTTCTTTTCTTACTGATTGTCTGTAGTAATCAATATTTACTTTCAGAATTCTATAAGATTGATTATTTAATACGATGAATACACATGGAATATTATCGTTTGCTGCAGTCCAGTATCCTTGTACTGTCATCATTGCTGATCCATCTCCAATAATACCAATAACATTTCTATCACTGGAAGCACATTTTGCACCTAGTGTCGCACCAACTCCCCATCCAATAGATCCTCCTCTTCCAGAAATCATTTCATCAGATTTATTAAATTTTATGTATTGCATAATTGAGCCTCTATGGCTTATGCCATCATTTACAATCAAAGTATTATCTGGAATACATTTTGAAAGTTCATGCATTGCTCTGTCTGGTGACATAAGTTTGTTATCCCAATTCTTTTTTGCATTTTCATCATAAATTTCATCATTTTCATCTTTGATTTTTTTTACTGCAATAATTCTATTTTTAACTTCTTCCTGGCTTAGATCAAAGGATTCTTCTAGGCTACTATTTATTTGCTTAAGTATTTCTTTTAAGTTTCCTAAACCTGTAATATCAGAAGGTTGCCTATTTCCTTGAGAATCTGGTTTTGAATCTAGGTAAACTAGTTTAGTGTGTTTTTGAATTAATACATCTCCTTCAAAAAACCAGTCTGAGAATAGATCAGCCCCTACACTTAATATTAGATCTGATTCATCTAATATAGCCCGCTGGTTTTGATTTCTTATAGTATGAAAACCTATCATTTGATTATGATTAGTTGGAAAAGGTATATTTGAACCTTCTATATATACTGGTAATCCTACTTTTTCAGCAAATATTACAGCCTCATCAAGAGCATTGTCTTCAGCTACTCTATCTCCAACAACCAATACTGGTTTATTGGCATTATTAATCATTTTATTTATTTCTTGAATAACATTTTTTTCTAAACCTCCATATACAGGAGGAGTAGAAGGATATATATCAATGTCAGATACACCGTCTAAGGCATTTGATGAAAAAGCTACAAAAACAGGTCCTTTAGGGTGAGTATTAGCTTCTAGAAATGCTTTTCTCATTACCATTGGAACTTGATCAGGAAGAGTAACCTCAGTGCTCCATTTGGTAAATGGCCTAGCTAACTCCACTAAATCTCTGTTTCTAAGATTTCTCACATCATAAGTGGCTGAAGTAACAACCATTGGTGTACTAGTTGTGTATGCATCATTCATTAAACTAAATCCATTTACAAGACCTGAATCAATATGCAAGCTTAGGAAAGAAGCTTTATTATTTACTCTTGCATCTGCTTCTGCCATACCTGTAGCTACACCTTCTTGAAGAGTTAACAAATATCTAAGCTCTTTATGATTAACAATTTCTTCCATAATAGGACCTTCACTTGTTCCAGGATTCCCATATACATTAGTTATGCCTTCAGCCTTTAGGCATTCCATAAGAGCTCTTTTCCCTGTCATTCTCATAATATTCCTCTTCTAATTTGATATTTTTACTGTTTTTTTAGTTTATACATATCTCATTTATTATCCATAAAAAAAATAGTTATAAACGTTAAAATCAAATTTTTGATATTTTATGATTGATTAAATTCATTATTAGGAGTAATCAGTAAATATATCTAAAATTTGGAGGGAATAATGAAAATTACAGACATCAAAATAAACTTAATAGAAGGAGCAAACACGCAAGATGCTCAACAGTTTGTGGGCGGTAATTCTAAAGTTATATTAAGAGTAGATACAGATGAAGGCATATATGGATTATCTGAAGGTGGAAGAAATTATAATCTTTATAAAGCTTATTTAGATGAAGTAATAAAACCTTTACTTATAGGAGTCGATCCTAGAGATCCGAAAATGATTTGGGAAATGCTTACCCATGGAACAGGACCGGGTTTAGCAACTAAAGTTATGCCTCAAGTTGTTGGAACTATAGATGTAGCACTCTGGGACCTAGCAGGAAAAGCTGCTGGATTACCTGTTTATCAACTTCTTGGTGGTGCTGCTAGAACTGATATCCCATTATATTGGAGTAGAGGAAGTGGTTGGAGAAAAACTCCAGAAGAAATGCTAGAGGATGTGAAATTAGGATATGAAAAAGGATATAAAGCTTTCAAAATAAGAATGGACTGGAGATCATTTAGGCAAGATTCTGATCCTAAAAAAGATTTTAGTTTATTTAAGAAATGTAGAGAATTTTTACCTGATGATATAGATCTTAGCTTTGATGCAAATTGTGGATACTCAGTTCCTACTGCTATTGAACAAGGGAAAAGATTTCAAGATTTAGGAATTGCTCATTTTGAAGAACCTCTTCCAGAGTATGACTATCAAGGTTTAAGGCAAGTAGTTGATGCACTTGAATGCTCTGTTTCTACAGGAGAACAAGAACCTAATCCATATAGATTCAGAGATTTAATGGATATAGCTAATCCAGATATTTTACAACCTGATATATTGAATATTGGTGGTATAACTGGATTAGTAAAAGTTTATGAAATGGCGATGGCAAGAAATAAAATAATAATGCCTCATTGCCCTCAAGCTGGATTAAACTTAATTGGTAGTCTTCATGCTTACTCAACAGTGACTAACGCAATAAGACCCCATGAATTTTCTGAAGAATTTACAGGCCCAGTTGAAAATATAGCAAAACTTTTCAAAGAGCCTATTGTCCCAGAAAATGGAAGGATAATGTTATCTGATAGGCCTGGTTTAGGTTTAGAATATGATGAATCAGAATTAAATAAAGTAATAAAAATATAGGAGTATAAAATGAAAGATCTCAAAAAAATGATTTCTAGCGGTGAACAAGTAATTGGTGGTGCAATAATGTATGGCGCTGGTAAAGAGGATATAGAAAAACTCTTAGAATATTATGACTACGATTTTATTTCAGTTGACGGTCAACATTCTCCTACCAATGAGGACTATTTATTAAGAATTTGTGAAGCAGCACAAGAATTAGATAAACCTATTCACTACAGAATGGATCATAGAAGAAATGCATATATGATAGGTAATCTTTTGGATCATGGTCCAACTATAATTGAAGTCCCTCAATCTGAAGAATTAGATTTAGTTAGGGAAGCAAGAGATTATTTTTATTATCGACCCGAAGGAATAAGAAGTTGGGGAGGCCCAGGTCGACCACCTGAAGGATTGAAAGAAGTAAATCAACATTCTTATCCTGCTTGGTGGAATAAAACTGGAGTATTAATGATTCAGATTGAAACTCTAAACGCAATAAATAACATTCCTAATTTTTCTCTTGAAGGAGTTGATTGTTTCTCATGGGGACCAGCAGACTTGAGTATTGATAGAGCTGCCCATCCTGAACATCCTTTTGCACAAACTGATGATACTGCTATAGAGCATGCAGTAAAACTTTCTAAAGAAAATGGAAAGCAACTTTGCATCAGATCATATGATAGAACTTTGAGGAATAGATATTTTGATATGGGAGCCACAATTCTAATGGAAGTACAATCTTTAGATGGACAACTCGATAAGAATCTTCCATTTGGGTAATGAAAAAACCTAAAAAGATTTTTTTTGGTTGGTGGATAGTAATAAGTGCTGCTCTTCAAAATGGACTTGGAGGCAGCATTCATTGGCAAGGATTCACTGTACTATTTATTCCTATATCTCAAACATTTGGTATTTCATCTGCTCAAACCTCTTTATTATTTGCATTAGCTAGAGCAGAAAATGGACTACTTGGACCTATTACAGGATGGTTGATGGATAAATTTGGTCCTATGCCTTTAGCTGTAATTGGTACTGCTATGGCTGGAACAGGATATATTCTACTTGCTAGGACTGAAAATTTTACTCAATTTTTAGTGATTTATGTAGTAGTCGTCTCAATAGGAGCAACTACTAGCTTCATGCAAACTGCTTTTGTTGCATTAAATAATTGGTTTATAAAAAAAAGAGGCTTGGTAATGAGTATCAACTCTGCCTCGTTTAGATTTGGTTCTGCAATTTTAGTACCCACTTTTTCATATATTGTTTACTCATGGGGATGGCAAAATGCAGTTCTATTATTAGGTATTTTTTTGTTAGTATTTATAACTCCTTTGGGATTTTTTTATAGAAGATCTCCTGAATCTATGGGTTTACTGCCTGATGGTGATGAATATGAAAAAACAGAAGAAAAAACCGAAGAAGAATTATCATCTTATGTTTCTGGATATACTTGGAAAGAGGCAATTAAAACTTCATCATTTTGGTTTTTAACTATTGCAACAACCTTGAGACTTTCTATTCATGGCGCAATTTTTGTTCATATGATACCTATACTTGTTTGGAAAGGTATTTCTGCTGCTGAAGCTGCTTGGTATGTTGGTTTCTTAGCTCTTGTAGGAGTTCCAGTAATATTAATTATGGGTAGACTCAGTGATAAAGTAGGAAGACCAAAAATGTTAGCTGTATGTTACTCTGCATCAGGATTATCTCTGATTTTAGTTAATCTCTCTAGCAACTCAATCTTTTTATTACTTTCATTATTATTATTAGTTGGTTCTGAAGCTGGATCTGGATTGAATTGGTCTCTAGTAGGAGATTTATTTGGTAGAAAAAACTATGGAGTTATTAGAGGTTTGTTAGGTCCTTTTTATAATGCTGCTCTTGTAGTTACCCCTGTTTCTGCAGGATATATTTATGATGTCACAAACTCATATGAAATTGTTTTATATACTGGGTCAATCATATTTTTCATATCCTCTATAACATTTCTATATATTGGAAATTTAGCAAAAAAACTTAAAACATATGAAATTTAGCAGTATTTTTATTACTCAAAAATAAATTTTATAAATTATAATAGAGTTTTAGTTATTATTAGAAAGTTATAAATTGACAGCTTTACCTAAAAAGAAACATACAAGAGCTAGAAGAGGGAACAAAAGATCCCACAAAGGTCTCTCTGTGCCTAACGGTCATAGATATAACCAAATGAAACGTCAGTTACAAGGTGAAGATGTGAATGGGCAGAATTTAGCAACTACAGGTGAATCTCCTGAAGAAGTAACTCAGTCTTAATCTATTTCCCTAACTTCTTTTACCATTCCTTCTATAGAATCCTTAGCGTCTCCAAATAGCATATTCGTTTTATCTAAGAAAAATAGTTCGTTTTGCACGCCTGAAAAACCTGATGCCATAGATCTCTTTAGAACAATTACTGATTTTGCTTTATCTACATTTAATATAGGCATTCCATAAATTGGAGAGCTTGTATCTGTTCTAGCATTAGGGTTTGTAACATCATTTGCTCCCACTACAACAGCGACATCAGTTCTTTCAAATTCTGAGTTTATTTCATCTAAATCTTTTAGCTCATCATATGGGACATTTGCTTCAGCTAGAAGGACATTCATATGACCAGGCATTCTTCCTGCTACTGGATGTATTGCATATTTTATAGAAATACCCTTTTCTTTAAGTAAATTAGATAATTCATTGATTTGGTGCTGAGCTTGAGCTACAGCTAGTCCATAACCCGGAACAAAAATGACACTTTCTGCGTATGATAATATCATTGCTGCATCCTCACTTGATAATGATGTAACTGGTCTAGTTTCTTCTTCTCCGCTAGCAGATGACCCTTCTTCAACTCCGAATCCACCTAACATAACATTCAATAGCGATCTATTCATTGCTTTAGTCATTATTCTTGTTAATATCAATCCAGATGCCCCAACCAATGATCCTGAAATAATTAATACAGGGTTACCTAAAACAAATCCTGCACCTGCACCAGCAATTCCTGAATATGAATTTAATAGAGCCACAACTACGGGCATATCAGCTCCACCAATTGGTATAACAATTAATATTCCAAAGATAAGAGAAAGTCCCGCTATTATGTATAAATAATTAACATCATATGTTTCTGGAATACATAAAAGAACAGAAAGTACCAAAATTGATACAAATAAAATTATATTTAAGACGTTTCTTAAAGGTAAAAGTAAAGGTCTAGTAGTAATCAATTCTTGTAACTTTCCAAATGCTATAAATGATCCTGTTAATGTAACAGAACCGATTATAGATGCAAATGCTACAGAAGCTATAGTGAATATAGCAGAATTTGGTCCAGCTCCATAAATTAGTTCATACATTGCAACAATTGCACTGGCTGCTCCTCCAAAAGCATTGAAAACAGCAACAAGTTGAGGCATAGCTGTCATTTGTACGTATCGAGATAAAGTTACTCCAATAATTGATCCAATTATTAGACCTAATATTATCCATTCAAAATTGGTGTCAGTATATTTTAGAACTGTAACCACAATAGCAATCAACATTGCTATTGATGAAAGTCTGTTCCCGTTTCTTGCTGTAGCAGGGGAGGCTAGCCTCTTTATCCCAAGTATAAATAGAGCAGCGGATAAAAGGTAAAGTATATTTTCAATGTTTGATGATATATCTATCAATTAAGTCTCCAGTTATTTCTTACTCTTCTTAAACATTGCAAGCATTCTATCAGTAACTAAAAATCCTCCAACTACATTTATTGTTGCCAATACAATACCTATTACTGAAAATACGATGGCTAATACACTGTGAGTGTTTGAAGCGATGATTATAGCTCCCACTATTACTACACCTGAAATTGCATTAGAACCTGACATTAAAGGAGTATGCAAAGTCGGAGGAACTTTAGTAATTATTTCGTACCCTATAAAAAGTGCTAAAACAAATATTATAATAAGTGATACTAATTCCAATTTATTCCTCTATTCTGCTTTTACCATCTTGATAAACCATCATCGTATCAATGATTTCATCATCAAAATTTAGATTAATTTTATTTTCTTTAATAATTATCTCCAGTAAACCTAAAAGATTTTTTGAATAAACTATTGATGCATCAAATGCCATATCAGATGATAAATTTTTAGGTCCAATTACTTTTGTTCCCTTAATTTCTACTTCTTCTCCTAGTTTTGTTGATTCACAATTTCCTCCAGTAGTTGCGGCAAGATCTACGATAACACTACCTTGTTTCATTTCTTCTACTGTAGATTTTTCTATTAAGATAGGGGCTTTTCTACCAGGTATAGCTGCTGTAGTTATAACAGCATCAGATTTTAATATATATTCCTTGAGAAATTCTAATTGGTTTTTCTGACTGTCTTTAGATTGTTCTTTAGCATATCCACCAGAAGTTTCTGAATCAGGAGGAACTTCATCTGAGATAAATTTTGCTCCTAAGGATTCTATTTGTTCTCCTGCAGCTAGTCTAATATCGTATCCTGTTACATCAGCCCCAAGTCTTTTAGTGGTAGCTATTGCTTGAAGACCAGCAACTCCTGCTCCTAGTACTAATATTGAGGATGGCGGGATTGTACCTGCTGCTGTCATCATCAAAGGAAGATATTTCTTTAATGAAGTCGCTACGATTAGCCCTGCTCTATATCCTGCTATGGAAGCTTGAGAAGATAGTGCGTCTAGTTTTTGAGCTCTTGCAATTCTAGGAACAAATTCCATTGCAAATAAAGATAGTTTTTTATTTTCACAAATTTTTTTTATTTCACTATTTGTTCTTATATCTGTGAGACTAATTATTATACTATTTTCAATATGATTAGAAGTATGATCATAAAATGCATTCAATGAAGTTACAATACTTGTGTTATTAGGTAATGAATCAACAACACTTGCACCTGATTTTTCATAATTTTCATTTGAATAACCAGCTTTAATTCCAGCATCTTTTTCAACTACTATTTTGAGTCCAAGACTGGACAAAGATTTTAAGTCCCTAGGTACAATAGAAACTCTGTCTTCTGAAGGATCTTCTTCTTTTTTTACACCCAAAATTATTTGATCAGTCATGGTAAATCCAAAAAGAATTAAACTTAAATTTTTTAATAATAATATTAACTATTAATTTAATACTATATGAGCAGAAAAATTTTACTATACTGTTTATGAATGAATATATGTTAAAGGACAACTATGTACTTGATAAGAAGAACTTATAAGACAAAACCTTATGAGGCAGCAAATGTGGCAAAGCTTGTAAAAGATCAAGCAAATCTCTACACCTCCTTAGGCCAAAGAAGTGAAACAAGAGTTTATTATAATAATGGAACTACTCCAGGCGACCCCCATCGAGTATATCTTGAATGGACGGCTGAAATATTTGATAATCCTTCAAGAGAAGGTAATGAAATTCCAAAAGAAGTATATGAACTTGGCGCTAAATATAGACCATTATTAGATACTAGCGATGGTCCTTCAAATTGGATAGAATTTTGGACAATACTAGAAGACTAATTATCCACCTCTAGGATATGATTCATCAGAATGTAAATCTCTTATAATTCTTTTAATGTCATTGAAATAGTTTGTCATTTCTTGAATTTTTTCATCATTTTCTTCTGAGTCTTCTTGATCATATAGATCTGAAATATCTTGCCATACTTTCTCAGCAAGGTCAGAAAGTTGAGTTACTGATAAATCATCAAGATTTTCTTTTTTGAACATAACTTATTGAATTATCTTAGTTAGATTTGTTTCGTAGATTGTATTTTCAAACTTTTCTATTTCATTATTAATGTTGAGAATTGTTTCTGAATCTTCAGATTGCTTTGTGCTCCAAGCAATTAGATTATTTAGGAATATATCAGAATTTAGTACATAATTCTTTATTTCAGATTCTGAGTGAAGATTTGGTTTATTCTCATTATGTGGATATTCTAAAATACATTTATTTGAATCTTCATTTTCTAAATTCATCAAAGCAATCATAGTTTGATCAAAAGTTTTGTCTCCAGTATTTCTTATACCCCAAAATCTAGGTTTAATATCTTTATTTATAAGATTTTCTACACCTTGTAATATTACTTCTTTTTCAGAATGATTTTTGTTTTTATTAAGATTTATTTTGTAATCAACATCTATTATCAATCCCTTACTGTAAGTACCACATATATCTATAAGATTTAGCAACCTTTCAACTGCTAGTTCTTCCGCTAATTTACTTCTTTGGCTTTCAAAAAAAACTTTTACACTGAGAAGTTCAGGATCAAAAATACTTATTATTTCTATAATATCTTTGGTGCTAGGAATTGCTAATCCACCTCTATTAATGTGTTCAACTGCAATGGCTGTTTTTATACCGCTATTTTTAGCATCAAACAAAATACTTTCACAAAGATTAGGTTCTCCCCAAATAAAATAATTTTCTAGATTTTTTCTTTCTTTAATTGCACTTAGAATTAAATGAGCAGCTTTATTAGCTTGAAGTTTCTCAAATGCTGACTTTGGCCTAGATTGTTCTAAATTACAAGAAAGAGCGTTTGTTCTATTATCTAAACCTATAAAATAATTATTTGTATAATCTATCATCTTAGAATTGCTTCTACTTTTTTATTTAGTTCAATTTTATTAGTTTGTATAAATTGAACATTTCTATCGTATTTTTTCAGTGCCATATAGTCCGAAATGGCCTGATTTTTAACGAACGTATTAAGAGTGTACAATGAATTTGGTATTTCTTGGTCCTCGTTACCGTGTAAATGTACTATGAAATTTTCAATATTCTTAAAACTTCCCTTTAATAATTGACCAGTAGAGTGTAAATAAGTAGGTGCAAAGTAAACCAGAAGAATTATTTGAGATTTAAAGCAAAAAACCTTTAATTTTTCTAAGTTATCTAATAGCTCTTTATCTACTTGTGAAGAAAATATAAGCATTGAAATTATTTTTTCTTTATCATTATCATTATTTTCTGAAAATTTTTTTTCAAAAGAGCTTAGACTATAATATTTCTCTTCCAATTCAAGTGATTGATTTGATTCTAAAAATTTTGTTGTTAAGCTTTTTGTTAATTCAACATTAGGTTGATCAAATGGTTGAATTTTTAATAATATTCCCAAAATTGAAATTACATAAAAAAATATTTGAAATTCATAAAAGAGAGATTCATTATATGAAATTTTTATATTTATAGAATCTAAATCATATTTATTTGCATCATTAGAAAAATTCAGATTTGGAGAAAATTTATTATTTTGGATGATTGGCAAAATACCGGATTCTTCCTTGCCTAAAGATTCTGCTATTAATTGCTCAAGCCAATCGGCAATAAAGTCATCATTACTTATTGAATTTATAGATAAAATATTTTTATTTAAAAGATAGTTTTTATATATTATTGAAGCGATTGTTATGGCTTTGTTATCTATATTATTTTCTTTTGATTCTTTATTAGCTAAATTTATATTCTTAACAATATCATTTATAGAAAATCCAGCTAAGTAAAAAGGCAATATTCCGAAATGAGTCCCAAGGCTGAATCTACCTCCTATGTCTTTTTGGGTGATAAATGTTTTTTCTTTATCTTTATCTGAAATGTAATGATCACTTATATAAAATACTGAGTCTTTATTTTTATAAGACAATATATTTCTTAAAATATTTGTTTCTACTGTAGTGCCTGATTTAGAACAAACTACAATAGCACATTTTTCAGATTGAATAATTTTAGATAAATTTTGGATTTTTTTTATATCTAAAGAATCAATTATGTATATTTTAGTAGGATTTATAAATGAAGCAATCTTCGCTAAATTAATAGATCCTCCTAAACCTATAAAAACAAATTTTTCAAATTGATTAAGTTCTTCGTAGTAATCTACAAATAATTTTTTATTTATATTATTTGTCCAACCAAGAGGAAACTCTTCGGATGACTTAAATGTTCCTAGTGGATAAACTTCATCAGGAGAATTTAGAATTTTGTTTAGAAGTTTTTCTTGGACAATAAATTCTTTTATTTTTGATAAATCCATCTAAGTACGTGAGAATTTTTTTATTTTTTCATCAATTTTTTCTAGTAAAGAGTTATATGATTTTTCGAATAAATCTATTCCATTTATTAGTAGATGACTTGTTATATCATCAAGATTTATAAACTTCTCAGCTTCAGAAAGTATATTAGAATAGTGTTCAAAATTATTCAGACTACTATTTTCTAGTGTTTTAGATTTTAATAAATAATTCAAAGTTTCAGGTGGTAGTGTATTTACTGTATTCTTCATTGGTAAATTAATACAGTAATAATCTTGATCTAAATCTTCAGCTTTGACACTAGTTGATGCCCATAATAATTTTTGAAAATTTTGATCCATTTTTGATCTATTCTCATTGAAATAATTATATGCATTATATGCGTTTGATATTGCTATTTTGTGAAAATGATTTGAATTTTTATCAAGTTCACTATCTGCTGCAGTATCTATTCTGCTTATAAAAAATGATGCTACTGATCTAGATTTTTTATTTTTGACTCTAGATTCTATAAATGCGTTTAAGGTATTCTGGTAACTTTTGAAAGAAAAAAGAAGTGTGACATTAATG
>RQOS01000053.1 GCA_008373205.1 SAR202 cluster bacterium | reverse complement strand
TAATTTTGGAAGATTTTATGACGTCTTGGAATCATATAATAATAATCCTAAAGTTAATTTATTTATAAACAGAAAATCTTTAGCTAAATATATTCTCAAAATTTTAGACTCAAAAGCTCATTATGGAAAAATATTCTCAATATCAAAAAAATGAAATTTTATTTATTACTACTATCTTTCATAATTGTTCCAGTTTTTACTGGATGCATAGATTCAGAAGATAATAATAAACTAATTATAAACAGATCAGAAATTGGTAATTCATGTTTTCTTAATGAATCCATCAGCCAAAGACAAGAGAGCATTTTAGTAGGCGATTCAGTTAGAAAATATAGTTTATCTGTTCCAAAAAAATTATCAGGTGAAAAATTACCAGTTATTCTAGCTTTTCATGGAGGTAATGAAGGAGGTTTTTATTTTCCTCAACAACCTTCATTTGAAAGATTATCTAATAATGAAAAAATCATTATTGCTTATCCTCAAGCAAAAAAAGAAATAAATAATGAAGGAGCTTGGCAATTAAATACAGATGAAAATAAAATGCAAGATATAAATTTTATTGAACATTTACTCAACTATATACAAGAGGAACATTGTGGAGATCCTAGTAAAACTTATGCTATTGGTTATTCTTTAGGATCCATGTTTACATATGAATTAGCTTGCCATTTAAGTGATAAATTTGTGTCTATTGCTAGTTTTGCTGGAACTATGCCAATTAATCCAAAATCTTGTGAAACTGATAAATCAATAAATATTATGCATATTCATGGCAAAAATGATCAAGTTATTTCTTATTCAGATAGCTGGGAATGGAAAAATTGGAATTCTGTTGGAACTATGATGGATATAAAAACCCTTATTAGCTTTTGGGGAGATAAAAATTTATGTTTATCCAAATCCTCTCAAGATTTAAGTGAATATTCTGAAATAACTTATTCTGATTGCAAAGATAATACTAAAGTAAAACTATTTGCTCTTAATAAAGTAGGACATGACTGGCCGGAAGAAATAAATTCTACTTCAACAAATGAGTTTATTTGGAATTTTTTAAAAGAAAATTAATTTCAAAAAAATTCTGTATAAGGTTCTGAATCAACTGGCGTATATTTTGAAGGAGGAAATTCAGTTAATGCATCTTCATCAATATCTGTTCCCCAGCCAGACCCTTCAGGAGGAGAAGTGAATCCATCTTGAATATCAATATTATTTGTAAGAACTTTTTTATATCTTTCAAGAAAACTTACAAAAATTTCTTGTTTATATAAGTTTGGAATACTCATATCTAAGTGTAAACTTGCCACAGTAGAAATAGGGCCATTAGAGTTATGAGGTGCGACACTTAAATAATGAGTTTCTGCCGCAGTAGCAATTTTCTTTAGTTCGCTCAATCCACCTGCATGGCATATATCAGGTTGTAGTATTGATACTGATTTATTTTCAAATAATTTTTGAAAATCCCATCTATTGTATAGCTGTTCTCCTGTTGATAAGGGAATATTAGTTTTTTGAGAAAGTTTATCTAGCATTTCTAAATTATCAAATTGAATGGGTTCTTCAACCCAAGCTAAATCATATGGTAGAAGTTTATTTAGAACTTTCAATGCACTTCCAAAATCAAGTCTGGCTCGAATATCTACTGCTATTTGTATGTTTTTACCAACTTCTTCTCTAACAGCCTTAACTAACTCTATCCCTTTATATATATTTTCGTTTTCTATATTGTATTTGCCTATAAATGGATAAAACTTTAAGCATTTATATCCACTATCAATAATTTTTTTTGCTGCATTAGCATGCTCCTGAGGAGTTTCTAAGCCTTCGAACCAACCATTTGCATATACAGGTATTTTTTCTCTGACCTTACCTCCTAATAATTGATATACAGGTACATCTAAGGCTTTCGCTTTGATATCCCAAAGAGCGAGATCAATTGCACTAATAGCACTCATTGTTACAGCTCCGCCGGTCCAAGTAACTCTTCTGTACAAGGAAGTCCAAATGAATTCTATATCGAAAGGGTCTTTATCTATTAGAAATTTAGCAAAATCCAAAATTTCAGATTCTAATGCTTGATCTTTGTATTGTAGACTTCCTTCTCCGATACCATAAATGCCATCATCAGTATAAATTTTTACGAAAAGCCAGTTATTAGTGTCCCCACCTACTGAAGTTTTATGAGATTCAGCAGCCATTTTTAAAATTTTTACATCGGTTATTTTCATCTTTTACTCAGTTCTGAAATTTTAGAAAGTAACTCATTTTCATCAAAAATTGAAATTGTTTTTATATGTTCATTAGATTTCTCAGGAAATACTCTTTTTAATAGAGCTTCTGAATTCTTCATCAATTTATTTGAGTCATCAGTAAAGTAGTCTCCTAGTACTGACAACTTAATAACTTTATAATCTTCGTCAAATTCGTAAAATATATATTCTTTTTCTTTATTCATAATAATTAATCTATATCAAAGTTAGTGATGAGTATGTATTTAGATATTATCTTTCAACCAGTTTTCTAAATATTTTACTTGATCATCAGAAAACCTTAAGCCAAGTTTAGATCGCCTCCAAAGTATATCTTCTGCAGATTTAGCAAACTCCATATTTATTAACCATAGAACTTCTTTTTCAGTAAGATTCCAGCCAAAATTTATACCTAAATCTTCTACAGTATTACTTTCATTTAAGATATCTATAGCATTAGTACCATAAGCCTTTACTAATCTTATAGCCCATTTTTCATCTATAAAATTATATTTATCTAAAATTGAATTAACTAGTTTACTCACTTCATTAGGGTCAAAATTTCCACCTGGTAAGTAAGAATCCTTTGTCCAGTTATTTTTTATATTTTTAAAATATGGTTTCAATTCATCAATTACTTTTTCAGCTAAAATTCTATAAGTAGTAATTTTGCCTCCAAAGACACTAATTAGAGGTGTTTTACCATTATTTGAATCTGCTTTGATAACATAATCTCTAGTAACATTTTGAGCTTCTGATTTATTATCATTAAATAGTGGTCTAACACCTGAATAAGTATGAACAATATCATTTATATCAACTTGAACGTCAAGGTATTCAGATATAGACTCAATAAGATATTTTTTTTCTTCTAAACTACATTTAGCTTTATTTGGATCTCCTTCATATTCAATATCTGTTGTGCCTATAAGAGTAAAATCTGTTTCATAAGGTATTGCGAAAATTATTCTTCCATCACTGTTTTGAAAAATATAATTACTGTCATTATCAAAAAGTTTTTTTGTAATAATATGACTACCCTTAATCAATCGTGTTTCGGTTGAATTTTTTTGTTGTAAATTTGATTCAATAACACTAGTAACCCATGGTCCAGAACAATTTATAATTGCTGAAGAAGTAATTTTTTGTTTATTACCATTTTGGGAATCAAGGATGATATCCCAAACATCATTATTTCTAGTTGCTCTTTCAAAAGTAGTTCTTGTTTTAATAACAGCTCCATTATTTTTAGCATCACTAGCATTTAATGCAACCATTCGAGAATCTTCAACCCAACAGTCAGAATATTCAAATCCAATAGAAAATTTATCTTTTAGTGGAATTCCAGTTTTATGTTTTTTTAAATTAATTTTTTTTGTGGGAGGGAGTAATTTCCTACCACCCATATGGTCATAAATAAATAAGCCTAATCTAAGTAGCCATGAGGGCCTAAGACCTCTGTGATGTGGAAGAGTAAATCTTAGAGGCCAAATAATATGAGGCATAGACTTTAAAAGGATTTCTCTTTCTCTAAGTGATTCTCTAACTAACTTAAAATGAAAAAATTCAAGATATCTAAGTCCTCCGTGTATTAGTTTAGTAGAAGAGGAAGAAGTTGCTTGAGCAAGGTCATCTTTTTCACATAAAAGTACACTTAGACCTCTTCCAGCAGCATCTCTAGCGACTCCAGTTCCATTAATACCACCACCGATAACAACCAAATCAAATTTTTGCATTTAAATTATCAAAATTAATTTTTTATTCTGTTCTTAATTCTCACAAAATTCTTCAGATAATAATGATATATAAATCCTTTTATTTGAGGTTTACCAATTTTTTTTCTCAATTTATTTTCAAAATTAGTATATGGACAGGTTATGTCAGTTGAAAAAATCAGATAGACGGTCCAACTTAACAACGGGAATGTAATATACCACTCAGCCAGAACTATATAAAAGGGTATAGAGAAAAAAGTTACAACTAAAAAAATATGGTGAGATATGACAACTATATAGAATAAGAGTTTATCTGAAAAAATAAGTATAACCTTTCATATTTCAAACTAACATTAGGCTATCATAAAATAAGTTCATAATATAGATTCTATTTTGTAAACTTAAATATTCTACTTCCTAATCTATCGGTTACATAAAAAATACCATCTGTAAAATGAATATTAGATGGTTTCCAACTTTCCATATGATATATTTCAATCATCTCTCCTTGATCATTCAGTACTGCAATAGCACCAATTCCTGGAAGAGTTTGATATATATTTCCATTATCATCAACTGTTATACCATCTGGATTACCTGGTTCTGCAAATCTTCTAAACATCTTAGGTTCTGGCGGTTCATCTGACAGATGATTTTCCAGAACGACTAATCTATTAGCTCTCGTTTCAGAAATAAAAACATTCTCTGAACTAATTGTTATTCCACTTGGAAAAGCTAAATCTGAAATGAATAATTCTATGTCATTCTTCACTAGTTTATAAACAGGGCTTATGCATGGATTAGGATAAGGATTTCTTAAGGGATCTGTAAAAATAACTTCGTCATTTTCATTTATATCTAAATCAGATGGTCCATTTAACTCCATATCTTCGAAAGAGGTACATAATTGAGTAATACTTCCATTTCCTAAACTTACTCTCAGGATTGCTTTCCTTTCTGCATCTGCAACAATCAATGAATTAGTATTTTTAGAAAATGCAATACCAAGTGGTCTGCCTTTTGTATTTGCATGAGAGTCAATGTTTGATTTATTTATCATGAATATATTTCCAGAGGATGCTGATGTCACATAAACTTTTCCTTTATCATCAACTGTTATGCCTTCAGGGTGAGGAATTGAAGAAGTTATTTCTTCAAGGTTATTAGGTAAATTTGGTTGTAGTTTGCTAATTATAATAAATTCCTTTTATTCATCTATATCTTGATCATTCCACAAGGAACCTCTTTTAGCCAAGGCTATTTGTGCTAGTATTTGTTCTACATCTTCTGGAGAGTTGTCAACCTGATCTTTTTCTTCAGTATTAGAACGTTTTCGCTTTGTTTGTTTTTCTTGAATAGTTAATGATGGCTGATCATCTCCCCAATATAGCGTTTGATGAGGGAATGGTATTTCAATACCTTCAATATCAAATCTTGCCTTGATTCTTCTAATCAATTCTGATCTTAATAACCACTGTTTCATAGGTTTACAATCACCTAAGACTCTAATAGTTATACATGAATCATCAAAAGATTGAATTCTCAAAACTTGCGGTGCTTTTATAATATTTAAACCAAATACTGGGTCAGCAGATAGCTCATTACCTATTTGATTTAAAATCATTATTACTCTTTCTAAGTTTTCCTTATATGCAACTCCAACATCCAAGACAACTCTGGAATAATTCTTAGTTCTATTTGAAGATACACTTATTTCACCATTAGGAATAATATGCACAGTTCCTTCTAAATCTCTTAGAATAGTTCTTCTTAAATTAATATCTTCAACTAAACCAGATGTTCCTGCGATAGTAACTACATCACCGGTTCTATATTGATTTTCTGCAATTACAAATATTCCACTAATTAAGTCTCTTATTAAGTGCTGAGCTCCAAATCCTACAGCGATACCAACAACACCAAATCCAGCAAGAACTGGTCCGACAGGTACAGCAAGTTTAGTAAGGATCATAAATAATCCTGTGATTATAACTATGATTTGTGCTCCACCAGTTGATACTTTTGATAAGGTATTAGCTCTCTTTTCAGATTCTTCATGCTCTCCATATTCAGATCTACTCATTACAAATGTATGCACAACTTTAGGAACAATTCTTTCAATGATTCTTACAATTGCCCATACTCCTAAAATTATTAAAATAATTACAATCCCGTTAGAAAAAAGCCATGAAAATATACCAGTAAATATTTCTTGAAATTCAGAAGAGATTGGAGATACATTAACTCCAATTATTGACAGCAATCCAACTGACATAAGCAGCAAGAAAAAAACTAAAACAATAGTGTCAAAACCTTTGGTATCCATAAGAGACATAAAAATACCAATATCTCTTGTTTCATCTCTATTCTTAAGTCTTACACTTAAAGAAGATATTCTAGGTCTAGCAAGTCTATGAAAAAGATACCAAGAAATAAGTACAAAAAGTACTAATAAAAGTGCCCATATACCTTCTTTAAAGAACCAGGTATAAAAACTTGTATATCCTAGATAGCTAAGTATGGAATCTATAAAATTATTCATAATAAAAAATAAAGTAATTTTATTATCTAATAAATCTAAAATTCCTTCCTAGGAATATTAATACGAACTATTTCAAAAATTCTGATATATCTATATTTGACTTTTTATACTCTGATGGATTTAATTTACCTAATTTAAATGGGCCGTAAGAAATTCTCTCAAGCTTAATAATTTTGATACCTAGGTAAGAAATTATTTTTCTGATTTCTCTATTTTTACCCTCACTTAAATCCATTTTATAAATTATATCTTTTTTTGAATTTATTGGAGAAATATCAATTTTTTTATAGTGAAAATTGTTTATAGATATTCCGTTTCTTATTAACTGTATTTTTTTTTCTGAGATATTTTTGTCAACATTTACTAAATAGGTACGCTTTATAGAGTTTTTGGGATGTTCTAAATACCTTGATAGTTCTCCATCATTTGTTATTAGCAGTAGTCCTGAAGTATTTTTATCTAATCTTCCAACAGAAAACATTCCATTCATAAATTTTGGTAAATCTGAAAAAATAGTAGGTCGATTTTTTTCATCATCCTTTGAGACTATAAGGCCAATTGGTTTATGATACAAATAAACTTCAGTTGGAATAATATCTGGTATCAAAGTTCCATTAATTGTAACTTGGTCACTTAAAGAAATATTAAGAGCAGGTGAATCAATCAAGTTACCATTAATTCGAACCTTTTTCTCTAATATAAGAGATTCTGCTTTTCTTCTAGAGCAAAAACCAGATCTAGCAATAATTTTTGCTACTCTGAATTCTCTTTTATTGTTACTATTAATCATATCTAAAAAAATATATAAAATGGATCAAATTTTAGAAGCTATTTTTACCAATATTTCACTTCGCACGTGGACAATAAGTGCTACTATTATTTTTGCAATCCTATATTATTTCATCCTTATAATGATTATAAAGCTTTATTCTTCTGAAAAAGAAAATAATAATGGAATACATATAATTGTTAAAATTTCTATCGCTGTCCTTTCATTAATTGCAGCTGTAGTAACTCAAGGGGTAATTGCTGAGCTTTATTTCTTTAAAGATTGGGAATGTGGGCTTAGATCTACCTGTATTTAGATTAAAAGAAAAATATATATTAATTCTATAATTTAGTGCAATAATGTAATTAGGAACTAAAATGAACCGCATAAGTGAAAAACTATACACATATATTAGAAAAAGATACATTCTTGGTCTTCTTCTTTTATTTCCTTTAGCTGTTACTTACTTCGTTGCAGCATTTGCATTCAATAGCCTTGATGGAATATTGCAACCATTATTTAGGTATATCTTTGGGAAAAATATCCCTGGAGCAAGTTTTATAACTTTATTTATACTTGTATTTCTTGTAGGAGCCCTATCCTCAAACAGTATAGTCAAAAAAGCTATACAAGTCTTTGAATTAATTATTCAAAGACTTCCATTAGTAAATGGAATTTACAGTACATCTAAACAAGTTTCGTCTGCTTTTACTGGCGGTAAAGGTAAAGGTGGATTCAATATGGTTTGTGCGATTGAATATCCTAAAGAAGAAGTAAGGACAATAGGATTTCTAACAAACACAATTAATTTTGATGGTAAAGATCATGGCTTTGTATACATGCCATCAACTCCCGTTCCCAACACAGGATGGTTAGTAGCAGTACCTAGAGAAAAAATAAAGATTTTAGATCTAACAGCTGATGAAGCTATGAAAATCATTGTAGCTGGTGGATTGGGTGCATCAGATAGTCTAAATTCAAAGAAAATAATAGATGATAAAGAATGAAGAACAGTTTATAGACTTTATATCTAATAGTTTTGAGAGAATCAAAAATATCCCTGATTCCTGGATTGGAATCGGAGATGATGCTGCCAGTATAAATCTTAATTCTAAAAATGTTATATTTTGTTCAGATGCAATGGTTGAAAATGTTCATTTCAGGAAACAAGATGGATTTGAATCAGTAGGCTGGAAATCTATAGTATCAAACCAAAGTGATCTTGCTGGAATGGGAGCTATTCCAATTGCATTTACAATTACACTTGGGATAAATAATAAATTTTCAAATGATGAAATTAAGGCATTGTATAAAGGAATGAATGAGGCATGTGAAATTCATGGAGGTTATCTTGTAGGGGGTGATGTGGTAAATTCAAGAGATATATTTGTTTCTATATCCGCACTAGGAGAACCTTTTAATAAAGATTTAATTATGTTAAGGAATAAAGCAAAAATAAATGATCTAGTTGCTGTAACGGGAGAAATTGGTAATGCTGCAGCAGGACTTTTTTCTCTAGAAAACGATATAAAGTCTTACATTAAGCAAAAAAATATTTTTCTTAAGCCTGCACCTATGATTTCACACTCTGAAAATGCAATAGATGCTGGAATTCTTTGTGGGATGGATATTTCTGATGGGCTTAAAAAAGATTTACAGAGAATTTGTAATGCTTCAAAAGTATCAATAGAAATAGAAGTAGATAAAATTCCTTTTGATAAAAAACTGAAAGATTTATATGAATCTAATTTATACGAAAAAATAATTACATCAGGTGAAGATTATCAGCTTATAATTATAGGCAGTAAAGAAAAATTAGAAAAAATACATAAAAAAACTAAAATTATGATCATTGGTAAGGTTGTTGATAATAAGTCATCTGAATTAATATTTAAAAACAATAAAAATAATTTAAAAATAACTTCAGAAAGTTTTGACCATTTTGGAAAATAATAATTTTAAACCAATCACAACTGACAAAGAAACTTTTGAAAAAACTATCATTTCAAATTCTATAAAAGATACAAAAAATCTTGGAATATGTATAGGAAATATCATAAAAGATGGAGACAGTATCCTTTTATCTGGAGATTTAGGTGCAGGTAAAACAGAGTTAGTAAGATATATAGTTGAAGGATCAGGTAACGATAGTTTTGTAAGAAGCCCGACATTTGTCTTAATCAATAACTATAGTGGGGAAAAAAATATTACTCATTGTGATTTCTATAGAATAGATCTTGGAGCAGAGGTTGAAGAAATAGGAATAGAGGAATATTACGAAAATAGCACAGTCATAATAGAGTGGCCTGAAAAAATAATTAATAATCTTCCATCTGATTCAGTAATAGTCAAAATTCTATTTACTGAAAATGAGGATCAAAGAAAAATTATGCTATATTCAACAGGTAGTAAATCTAAAAAATTAATAAATAAAATAAAATGAATCATCTATTTATTGATACTTCAACTTCATATTGTTCATTGAATCTTAATGTCAAAAATGAATTGGTTTATTCAAAATTTTGGAAAAGTAATAATAATCATTCAGAAGAACTATATGAGAACTTTTCTGAAACTAAAAATTTTCTAAATGAAATAGAATATGTTGGAGTTTTACTTGGTCCAGGTGGATTCAACTCTATTAGAATTGGGATATCTTTTGCAATGTCGATAATATTATCTAAAGATATAAAAATCATAGGAATACCTACGCATCTTGTTCAAGCAGTAGATCATATTGAATCTAAAAAAAATATAATTTCTGTAATAAACTGTGGTAAAAATATAACTAGTTGGGCAAAATTTAAAAATGGTCTAATAGATCCAACTGAAATAGGAATAGAAGAAGTAAATAATTTCGATGGAGAAAACTATTGCGGAGAGACAAAGGGATATAAGGAAAATCCTAGATGTTATCAAAAAATCCTCAAAAGTGCTGATCTTTTGATAGAGAAAGTAGGATTTAATAATCCTGAAGACATTCTTCCTATTTACTCAAAGAAGCCTTCTATTAGCAAACCAAAACAAGCATATAAGATTTTTGAAGATAAAGGAGAATAATTTGGAAAGAACACTTATACTAATAAAACCTGATGGAGTCCAAAGGTCACTTTCTGGTGAAATATTATCCAGATTAGAAAAGTCAGGACTAAAAATTACTGGATTAAAGTTATTACATGTAGACGAAAATTTAGCTAAGGAACATTATGCTGAGCATGTAGATAAGCCATTTTTTGGTGATTTAGTAAGTTATATTTGCTCCGCTCCAATAATAGCCCTCGCTTTGTCTGGTCCAAATGCTGTTGAGAAATCAAGAAGTCTTATTGGAACAACAAATCCACTCGAATCTCCCCCTGGAACTATAAGAGGAGACTATGGATTAGAAATTTCTAGAAACTTAATTCACGGATCTGCTTCTGTAGATGATGCCAATCGAGAAGTATCTATTTTTTTTGATAAATCAGAAATTATAGATTATGAAAAATCCACAGATGGATGGGTTTTAGAGTTATAAAATATTAAGAATTTCTGATGAATCTGACCAAAGAGTTTCAAGATCATAATTAGTTCTTTGATCTTCAAGAAAAAGATGAACAACTAATCCAGGATAATCCAAGAGTACCCAACCGCCATCTGAAATACCTTCTTTATGATTGATTTTGATATTAAGATCTTTTAGGTGTTTAGTGACTGTATTTCCCGATGATTCTAAATGTTGACTTGTTAACCCGGTCGCAATGATGAAATAATTAAAGTAATCTGATTGCTTGGAAACATCAAGAACAATTATATTTGAAAGAAGATTGTCACTCATTACTTCAGCAGTTTCAATCACTACGTTAGAAAATTCTCTCGTGTCTATAATATAATCCTTTGATATAATTTCTTTGTTGTGTTTATTATATTTTAGTTTAAATAAAAAAAGAAAATATATATGAAAAATGTAAAAAATAGAGTTTTAGTAGCTATGTCAGGTGGAGTAGACTCTTCAGTTGCAGCAGTTTTACTTCATGAACAAGGATACGAAGTTATAGGAATTACTATGAGACTTTTTGATAATCCTTTCAAGAATTCAAATGTTTTAAATAAATCTTGTTGCTCACTCGATGATGTTAACGATGCTAGAAAAACATGTAGCGTTATAGGTTCAAGACACTATTACACCAATATGGTTGATCAATTTAAAAATAAAGTTATGAATAAATTTATAGGTGAGTATCAAAAAGGAAGAACCCCTCATCCTTGTTTATCTTGTAATCATAGCCTTAAATTTGATTCTTTATTTAAAAAAGCAGATGAATTAGGGTGTCAATATATTGCAACAGGTCATCATGCAAAAATAAGTTATATAAATAATGAGTATAAAGTTGAAAAAGCTAAAGATAATTCTAAGGATCAATCATATGTACTTTTTACACTAAATCAAGAGAAATTAAAACGTCTTCTATTTCCAGTTGGACATTATTCCAAAGAGGAAATTAGAGATATTGCTAAAAAGTATGAACTTTCTCATGCTGAAAAACCTGATTCACAAGATATTTGCTTTATTCCAAAAGGAAATTATAGAGATTTTCTAAAAGGTAAGGTAAAACCTATCAAAGGATCGCTAATTGACGAAAGTGGTAAAAAACTGAAAGAACATGATGGAATACATAATTTCACAATTGGACAAAGAAAAGGGATTGAAATAGGTGGACTGAATAAAAAAGTTTATGTAAAAGAAATAAATAATGAATCAGGAGATGTTACTATTTCTGAAAATGAAAGTTTATTCGAAAAGAAGTTGATAGCAGACCAAATAAACTGGGCAAACGGATTCATTCCTGAAAATAACTTAAAGGTAAAAGCAAAAATAAGATATAACGCTATTGAAAAAGAGGCTATATTAAATCTTATTGACGAAGATCATATTTCCATAACATTTGATGATCCTGTTAGAGCTATTACTCCAGGACAACCAGTAGTTTTATATCAAGAAGACTCTGTTCTAGGTGGAGGAATAATTAAAGAGACTATCTCAATTAAAGAAAAATCAAATGTCTAATCTTGATTTTGAAACTGACCTTTGGAACAAAAATTATAATTATATTTGCGGTATTGATGAGGTAGGAAGAGGTTGCTTAGCAGGGCCAGTATATTCGGGAGCTGTTATTTTAGATAAAAATAAAAGCTTTGAAGATCCTTTTTTCGAAAAAATTAACGACTCTAAAAAGGTTTCTACTAAAGTCAGAGAAAATCTCGTTAATTATATAAATGAAATTTCCATATCAACAGCTGTAGGCTACTGCACTGCTAAAGAAATTGATGAAATAGGAATTCAAAATGCAGTGAAACTATCAATGAAGAGGGCCTTAAATAACCTAAGTATAAAACCTAATTATTTATTAATTGATAGCTTATCTATAGATTCTAAAATCCCACAAAAAAATATTATTAGGGGTGATCAGGCTTCTAAATCAATATCTTCTGCGTCAATAATAGCCAAAGTAAGTAGAGATAGTTATATGATTAATGAACTTTCAAATGAATATCCTAATTACTCATTTGAAAAAAATAAAGGATATGGGACAAAAGTTCATATGGAGGCTATAAAGAATTTTGGAATCACAAATATACATAGAAAATCTTTTGAACCAATCAAAAGTATGATTTTGGAGAATTAAATGAAAAGTATTGAAGGAATATATGTAATTATAGATCCTGAATTCATCAATAATGAAGATCCAGTAGAAATGACAAAAAAAGTCTTAGCAGGAGGAGCAAAAGTAATTCAGCTAAGAAATAAAATCGGGAGTACTCTAGATACGATAAAATGGGGAACTGAAATATCAAATTTATGTAATGAATATGACGCCATTTCAATCATTAATGACAGAGTTGACATAGCATGCATCTCGAATTCAGATGGAGTTCATTTAGGCCAAAAAGATATACATCCTGACCTAGTAAAACAAATTACCCATAAAAACCTTCAAATTGGTACTTCAAATGCAATAATTTCTGAAGTAGAAGAATCTGAAAAAAACAGCTCAACTTATATAGCTATTGGCAGTATTTTTCCAACAACAACTAAGTCCGATACAAGACCTGCTAGTTTGCAATTATTGGTTGACGCAAAAAAAGTGTGTAAGAAACCTATTGTAGCTATTGGAGGAATAAATCAACAAAATATAGAGAGTACTATTGAGACAGGAGTTGACTCTGTTTGCATTGCAACTGCGATAACTTTATCCAAAGATCCAGAAAAAACAACTAAATCATTATCTAAATACTTTGATATTTAATAGGGAAATTATATATTAGAACAGTATTAAATTTTTCACTCGGAGGGAAAAAATATGTCTGAAATTTTATATGGTGTTATTGCAGCAGTAGTTTCTTTGCTCACAGCAGGAATTTTATTTTTGAGAGTTCAAAGGATCAATGTTGTTAATGAGGATGTTAAGAACATAGGAGATCTTATCAAGGAAGGAGCTATGGCTTTCTTGAAAAGAGAATATACTGTTCTATCTATGTTTGTTATTGCAGTATTTGTAATATTGGTTGTATTTATAGATTTAGATGTATTTGGAATAATTGGTACTAGCCAAGGAAATATAAATATGTCGATTTCTTACCTAATTGGTGCAGCTGGGTCTGCTTTAGCAGGATACTTTGGAATGGCTGCAGCTGTAAGAGGGAACTCTAGAACAACTGAAGCTTCTCAGAAAAGTCTAAACAATGGATTAAGAGTTGCTTTTAGTACTGGTGCAGTTCCTGGTTTTGCTGTTGTTGGTATAGGTCTTCTTGGAGTATCAGTTTTATATTTAGTTTTTGAAAGTGCCACAGTAATAGCTGGTTTTGGTTTTGGAGCTAGTTCAGTAGGTCTATTTGCAAGGGTAGCAGGTGGAGTTTATACCAAAGCAGCTGACGTTGGTGCTGATCTGGTTGGAAAAGTAGAAGCCGGCCTTCCTGAAGATGACCCTAGAAATCCAGCAACAATCGCTGATAATGTGGGTGATATGGTTGGGGATACTGCAGGAATGAGTGCTGATCTTTTTGAATCCTATGCGGGATCTCTTATTGCTACAATCGCTCTTGCGGTTGCTGCAACAAAAAGCATAAGCAGTGATCTAGTTATACTTCCAATTATAGTTTCAAGTATTGGTGTAATTGCATCAATAATAGGAACATTCCTAGTTAGAACAAAAGAAGGCGCTTCAATGAATAATCTTCTATGGAGTTTCAGAATTGGAATTTTTGGAGCAACTATATTAGGTTTAATTGGTGCTGGAGTTTATATAAGTGCTAAAGGAATGGATTTTAATCTTCTATGGGTGATATTGTTTGGTAACCTACTTGGAATAATTGTAGGAACTGCAACAGAATATTTCACTTCATATGAATACAAGCCTGTTAAATGGATGGCATCACAATCTGAAACAGGTGCTGCTTCTGTAATCATTGCTGGTATTGCTGTTGGATTATATTCAACTGTTATACCTGCCATAACAATTGCTGCAGGAATATTAATTTCTTTCACTCTTGCAGGTGGTACAGTAGACGATCCTATAATGGGACTTTATGGTATTGCATTAGCTTCAGTAGGAATGCTTAGCACACTTGCTATTACATTGAGTACTGATAGTTTTGGACCTGTAAGTGATAATGCTGGTGGAATTGCAGAACAAGCTGGTTTAGACCCTGAAGTAAGAGAAAGAACTGATGCTTTAGATAGTTTAGGAAACACTACTGCTGCTACTGGAAAAGGAATCTCAGTTACCAGTGCTGTACTAACTTCCCTTGCTCTTCTAGCAACATACGCAACGGTTGCTGGTATTGATTCATTGAATTTACTAAATCCAAAAATTTTAGTTGGAGCTATTATAGGTGGTTTATTGCCATTTATTTTTGCTGGATTAACTATGGCTGCAGTAGGTAGAGCAGCTGGAGCAATGATAGAAGAAGTTAGACGTCAATTTAGAGAAATCAAAGGACTTAAAGAAGGTAAAAAAGGTGTAAAACCTGATGTAGCAAAAGCTGTTGAAATTTCAACTAATGGTGCATTGAAAGAAATGATAGTCCCAGGAACATTAGCAATACTTGCTCCAATCGCTGTAGGAATTATTCCATTCCTAGGGCCTGAAGCTTTAGGAAGTATGCTTGCAGGATCTATTATTTCTGGATTTTTACTTGCTATTTTTCTAAATAACTTTGGTGGTGCTGCTGACAATGCTAAAAAATATATCGAGTTAGGTAACCATGGTGGTAAAGGATCTGATGCTCATGAAGCAGGTGTCATAGGAGACACTGTCGGAGATCCAACCAAAGACACTAGTGGTCCAGCTCTTAACATTTTGTTAAAGCTTATGGCAATGGTATCAATAGTTTTTGGTCCTTTATTTTTAGGACTAGGTGGATAGATTATATTCATAGAGAATTGGATAAATCTCTTCAGATAATATAGTATTTTCTGAAGAGATTAAATCTATATATCTTTGGAGAGAATAATATACTAGACATCTTAATTAAAAACGGAAGCGTATTTTCAGGAAATAACAATGAACCTGAATCCAATAATATTGGAATAAAAAAATCAAAAATAGATTTTATTGGAAAAGAGTCCCCAGAATCTAAAAAAGTTATTGATGCAAAAGATTACATTGTTACACCTGGTTTCATAGATATTCACACACATAGTGATATCTCATTTTTAGTTGATCCTGAAGCAGATAGTAAGCTAACCCAAGGAGTAACTTTTGAATTTCTTGGAAACTGTGGAATGAGTTTTTGTGCTCCATTGAATAGTGCTTCAAAGCAAACATTGTCAGATAGATTATCTAAATATAATTCTGAAGTTGAAATTGATTGGAATAATTTTACTGACTGGCTAAACAAAATTGAAAAAAATATTCCATCAATTAATGTCGCAGCTCAATTAGGCCACGGAGTTCTTAGATCTTATGTGATGGGAATGAAAGCAGTCTCCGCAACACCAGAAGATATAGAAGCTATGAAAAATATTGTTCGCTCTTCGATAGATCAAGGAGTTTTAGGATTTTCAACAGGTCTATGGTATGCTCCGGGATCATATTCTCATACTGAAGAAATTGTAGAAATAACTAAAGTAGTTGCAGAGCATGATTTGTTATATTCAAGCCATATTAGGTCTGAGAGTGACGATGCTTCTGGACTTTTCCCTGCACATGCAGAAGCTATAGAAATTGGAAGAAGAACTGGAGCTAAAATTCAAATTAGTCATGTTAAGAGTGTTGGCCCTCAATTTTGGGGTAGAGGCAACGAACTTTTAGAAGGAATGTATAAAGCAAGAGAAGAAGGGATAGATGTAGCAGGAGACCAATATCCTTATGAATGGTCTAGTACTCCTACTAGTGGGTGTATGTTTCCTAGATGGAGCCTTGAGGGAGGTAGAGAAAAGACTCTTGAGAGGTTAAAGGATAAAAATATAAGAGAAGCTATAAAATCTGAAACTATAAATTATATAAATAGATTTCACGGTTCAGCAGGTTGTGTTTTAGCTGAATTTTCAAATGATAAAAAACTTGAAGGACTTAATTTATCTGAAATTTCTGAAGAATTTTCATGTTCACCTGAAGAAGCTGCTATGAGACTTTATGAAATTTCTGAAGGTTCATTCGTACTTCATTCTATGGAAGAACAAGACGTAGATACGATAGGAATGTCTGACATAATTGCAGTTGCTTCAGACGGTAATTCACTTAGAAACACAGGACCTCTTAGTAATGGAAAGCCACATCCAAGAAGTTATGGAACAAACACAAGATTTATAGAAGATATGGTAGTAAATAAAAAGAAAGTTTCAATTTCAAATGCTATTTATCGAATGACTAGCCTTCCAGCAAGCAGAATAGGATTAAAAAATAGAGGTGAAATAAAAAAAGGATATTTTGCAGATATTAATATTTTCAAACCCGAAGAATTAAGAGAAAAGGCTACTTATGTAGATCCACATCAATATTCTACTGGTATGAAATGGGTTTTAGTAAACGGAAAAATTGCACTAAAAGATGGGAAAAAAATTGAGGGCAGATTTGGAAAAGTTGTCAGATCAAAAGAGGGATAATATTATGAAAAACTTAGAATTTTTTAACAGAAACCAAGCAAGAGATTTTATTAATAAAAATAAACCAATGGCTATTATTCCTACAGGCTCTGTAGAGCAACACTTAAATCATTTATTTATAGGTATGGATATAAATTCAGCGACAGGAATAGCACAAGATCTTGCTGAAAAATTCTCTGATGATGTTATATTTTATAGACCTCTAAATGCTGGAATAGCAGAGCATCATATGGCATTTCCTGGAACTATGACTCTAAGAGTTAACACATTTATAGGAGTTCTTACAGATATAGTTGAAAGCTTGATAAGAGGTGGTGTAAAAAAGATTCTTTTTATAAATGGTCATGGTGGTAATGTTGAACCAATGGCAACTGCAATGAGAAATATATCTTTGCAAATGAAGGGAATTCATGAAGGCATAGATACATCAGAAATCAGAACACATTATGATTACGAAGAACTTCTTAATAAAGATTCAGAAATAGATCTAAGATATACAAGTTATTGGGAAATTCATGATGAAAAATTTATAAGAAATGTAATTCAAGATGATGTATGGCCTGGGCATGCAGGAGAGTATGAAACTTCTGTTGCAATGTATATGTTTCCAGATTTAGTAGATGAAGATGCAATAAAAAATGATCCTTTAGGTACTTCTTCAAATGCTTCAAAAGAAAAGGGCGAACAAATTTATAAAGACATAATTAATCAATATTCAAAAATAATATCAGAAATGCTTCAATAAAATATTAATCTAATTCACTCACTAAATCATTGATTAGGTTTAATGCCTCTAAAGGAGTCAAATTATTAATATCAATATTTCTTAGTTTCTCATTTATTTTTGAATTATCTGATTGTTCAAAAAGTAACGGCTGAAAAGAATCATTTGGATTATTTGGACTCTCAAATTCATTTAATAGCACTTTCGCTCTTAGTAAAACATCAAGTGGTATACCTGCTATTTCAGCCACATTTATACCATAAGATCTTTCTGATGAACCTTCAATGATTCTATG